>NZ_JAABRP010000248.1 GCF_011390875.1 Thiocapsa sp. | reverse complement strand
GCATCGCGGCCAGGATACGCTCGGAGCGTTCCAGGCTGCGCACCAGCAGCATCCCGACCAGATACCCAAGGCTTTGGTAGGTGTGTCGGTTGCTACCCGGGCGAAAGCCGCGCGCACGCATCGCGGTGCGCAGTCGCGCGTACTCCTCGCCGATGACGGTGATGTAGCGCACGGTGAAGAGCAGCAGTTGCACCAGCGTCGCCGGCATCCGCAGACGGGCAAGGGCGTGACCGAGCGTGACCGCCTCCAGGCTGCCGACCAAGGCCAGAAGCGCGAGCACGATCGCGTTCGCCTTGAGCACGATCGCGATCGCCTTGTGCAGCCCCTCGGCGCTCGCGCTGAGCGATCCCCACGCAAAGATCGGCGTCCCGGCAACGGTAAAGGGCAGCAGCAGCAAGATGAACAGCATAAAGCCGTCCATCGCCGCCATCCGTTTGAGGGTCGGGCCGGCGGGCAGACGAGCCCAGAACATCAAGAGGATGGCCAGGATAAGCGCGAGTGCGAGCGTCTGTAAGCCGGAGAGGGAAACCACCGCCAGTGCAAACAACGTGGCAGCAACGATGCGAAGGCGCGGATCCAGTTCCTGCAGCCAGCCCCGGCGAGCCCCGCCGGCTAGCGCCGCACGTTCGTCGGGCTTGAAGAGATGCCCCATGGCCGGACTCAGCCGCGCGCCGGCCGGCGGCTGTAGACAAAAAAGAGCAACCGGAAGAGACCCGCGATTTCAGACCGGTCCGATATCGGCGCGACCGCCCGGGGCGAGAGCCGGACCTCGGGCAGATGCCCGGCACCGAGATCGGGGCTGCCGTTCAGCGCGACACCTTCGACCGCCTCGACGATGTGCATACAAACCTCGATGGGATCGCCCGTCCCGTTGCTGGAGTGGGTTTCGGCAGGTCTCCTGATTCGCGCGTCGTCGGCATCACCGACCTTCCCGGGCCGTCACCCCTTGCGAATGACAACACCCAGTGGCTTCAGCGGTGGACCTCGGCGCTTAAGGTTGCGGGGACGGTCACGGAGTCGGCCCAAGATGGCGAGCATCATCTGTTCCTGACTCAACAGCCGTTCCCGACGGTTGAACCGCTCGTGGTTCTCTGACGAGCAGAACCGAGTCGCCGGAGTCTAAACGAACGGCCTCGGCGCGATCAATGTCTCCCGCTTGCACGAAAACGATACCGCCGGTCAGCGTGGCAGCGTCTCATGTGCCGCGGGATGCACAGTACCCCACCCGCCCTCACTTGCGTTGCGGTTCGGATGAGTCCTCATAACGCTCCAGCAACGCTCTCAGCCCATGCTCCTTGTTCGGGAAGAAGTGCTCGCGTCCGAGCTCCTCGACGATTCCGGTTTTCTCGAGGACGGACATCACCTGATGTTTCAATCCACTGAAGTAGAGCCCGATACCGGCGACCCGCAGCTGTTTTGCAACTTCGTTGATCTTTTCCTCGCCCGATGCGTCGATCTCGTTGATCCCGCTGCCGATGATCAGGATCACCCTGGTCTTCGGAAACTCGGCGATGGCCTCAAGCACGATGTCCTCGAAGTAAGCGACGGTCGAAAAGGTCAGCGAGCCGTCGAAGCGGACCGGCACGACCGTCTCGCTGACCGGCGTGAGATTGTGTGCCTTGATGCCGCCGAGCGTTCCATCCGGTTTACGCGCGACAATCTCCGCACGCGGACGCATACTCTTGATCAGATAGAGCAGCACCGTCAGGGCGATGCCGAGGAGGATACCGTTGGCGATGGCCGGGGCCATCACGAGGGTCGCCAGGAAGGTCACGATGCCGACGATCGCGCCGCCACGGTCGACCTTCCAGGCGTGGACCAGCGGCGCGATTCGGATCAGACCGAAGACGGCCATCATCACGATGACCGCCAGCACCGACTGCGGCAGACTGTAGAGATAGGACGTGAAAAAGAGCAGAACGACCATCACCGCCAGTGCGCTGATGACGGCAAAGAGGCCGGTCTTGGCGCCTGTCTTGGCTGCAACGGCCGATCGCGAGAAGGATCCGCTGACCGTGTAGGAGCTGAAGAAGCTACCGACAATGTTCGCCAGACCTTGTCCGACGAGCTCCTTGCCGGCGTTGATGCGCTCGCCTGTGGTGGTGGCGATCGCCTTGGAGATCGAGGTCGCCTCCATGAAGCCGATCAGCGCCATCACGATCGCCGCCGGAAGCAGCGCGAGGATCAGATCCCACTGCACCTCGGGCACGGCGAACTGCGGCAGTCCCTCGGGGATGGCCCCGACCACGGCCCCGCCCGAGGAGAGCGTCACCGTCCCGTCGCGCGTCTCGACGAAATGCCAGATCCGACCGTCACGCGCCAGTCCCTCGGGGACCTGGCCTTTGGCGAAGAGGAGCATTGGCCCGTCCGGGATCGGCGAGCCTTCCAGGCGGATCGCGTGCAGGTCGATGCGGCGCGCATTGTTCTGGGACCGCGACTGATCCAGCTCGTACTGGAAGAGACGGACCGACGCCGACAACTCCGCGGCGCGCTTGATGGCATCCATCCCGCCCTCCTGCTCGAGTCGAGCAGCCTCGCGGCTACGCTCAGAGATCAAGGCGGTGAGGGCTTTGATGCGCATCTCGGTCTGGTTGTAAGACTCGATCGTCTCCACCGTCGGCACGTCCTGGATCTGCTCGATCCCGACTGTCGACTTGTGCTCGAAGCCGATCATTGCCGACCAGGCGGTCGTTGCGAGTACGGCGATCAAGACGCCGGGGAGCCGGGGGGAGAACCGTTTGAGCCCATCGATCAGCAGAAAAGCCGCAAGCGCGAACACCAGTGTCGGCCAGTGCGTCTCGCCGATCTGCTGCACCACGCGCCAAAGGTCGGCAAGATAGAAGTCCGAGCGCGGAAAGGGCACGCCGATGATCTTGCTCAGCTGCGAGAGTCCGATGATCAGTGCCGCCGCATTCGTGAAGCCCACGACCACCGGGCTCGACAGCAGGTTGACGATGGCCCCGAGCTTGAACAGACCGAGTGCGAGACGCAGCACTCCGACCATCAAGGCCAGCATGATCGAGAGCTCGATGAAGCTCGCACTTCCCGGCGACGCAAAGGGAATGATCGCCGCGGCGGACATCAGCGAGAGCATCGCCACCGGGCCGGTGTGCAGTTGACTCGACGAACCCCACATCGAGGCGATCATGACGGGCACAAAGGAGGCGTAAAGCCCATACACGACCGGCAAACCTGCCAATTGGGCATAGGCCATCGACTGCGGCAGCAACACCAACGCCACCGTAATTCCGGCAATGATGTCGTCGCGCAGGCCCTCCCGAGTCATGGGGAACCAGCGCAAAAAGGGCAGGACAGGATACAGGCGTTCCATCATGACAACTCGTCCGGCTGATAGGAGATTGAAGAAACGCTCGATTGGTGCGCGCGAATGGTTCAGCAATACTCTAGGTTAACGACGTGCCGGCGGTCGGACCAATCGATGATACGCATCCGGGGCATAGCGGTTCATCGATGGGTACCTCGGGGAACACGTCCCGGTCGCCTGCCAGCCGGCTTTCTCGCAACACTGACCCGCACCAGCACGGGCGACCCGAGCCAGGTCTCGGGAGGCCCGAGGAAGCGACCGATGACAGATCCTTCTCGCATGACGATCCTGTTCGACAATTATCCCGGAGTCCCGGGCCTGACGAGCCTTTGGGGGTTCGCGGCCCTGATTCGGGTCGCAGACCGGACGATCCTGTTCGATACGGGCAGCAACGGCCGCGTCCTGCTGAGGAACATGGCCACGCTCGACATCGCCCCGGAATCCGTCGATCTGCTCTTTCTCTCACATCCGCATTGGGACCACATCGGCGGGTTGGATTCCGTCTTGGAGATGAATCCGCAGGCTACCGTCGTCGTGCACGAGGGTTTCTCGAAGCATCTGATCAATGACCTTCATGGTCTATGCGGCGAGTTGGTTGTCGTCGGGGCCGACCCTGTGACGCTTGCCCCGGGCGTCTTTTCGACCGGCATGCTCGACAGCAACCCTCCCGAGCACGCGATGGTGATCGAGGCCGACGGGGTCACGGCAGTCACCAGCGGCTGTGCGCATCCCGGAATGGAGCGGATCGTCGAGCACGCCTCGCGCCTTCTGGGGAAGAAGATCGATTGGGCCATCGGCGGGTTTCACCTGATGGACTCGGACGCCGCGGGGATCGACCGGGCGATTCGCGCGCTGCAGGCCCTCGACGTCGCCTACGTGGTACCGACCCACTGCACGGGAGACGCCGCAAGGGACGCGTTCCGCCATGCGTTCGGCGCGCGCTGCATCGATGGCGGCGTTGGCCGGGAGATCGGCATCGTCGGACGGGTGAACGCGCCCGGGTAGCCGACGGGGTACCGAGCGCGTGACCTGCCCGGTGGATGATCCCTCGCCGCCGACGCGGATCGGCGACTCGGATCCGTTGCCGGCAAAGCCGATCAACCTGTCGACGGAGATCGGCCCCGAGTATTCACTCGCCAGAGGCAATCTGCGCCTGCTGCAGGCCGGGAAGATCGAGACCGACGGCCAAGGCTGCGACGGACCGATCGAGAAGTTGGTGAGAGACTTCATGCTCGAAGACGAGGTCGTCAGCCTGATCGACGAGAAGGCCGGGGTCGAGCATTTCGGCCGGCGAATCCCCGATCGCATGGACATCATTCTCGGGGTTCTCGACTGCACCCGGGAATCCGTTTCGATCGCCCGGCGGATCCACGGATTTGCGACTGAGATGGGGACGAACAATGCCTGGTTCGTCTTGCACAAGGTTGCATCAACCGCGAGACAACGCCATGACCAGAATGGAGGTACCGGCAGCGATCATAAGACAGGCGACTATCACATTCACTGCCTCTCCCGCCTTGCCCCGAAAAAGGGCACTCGTTCGATCTGCAGCATACGCATAAACGAGCTTCACACCACCGACTGCCAGTATCGTTATTCCCAATACCACTCCCGCGTCAAGGTAGGTCATTGCGGACACATCAATGAACACAGGCAAAAAACCAAGGTAGAACAAGACCGCCTTTTGATCACCCAACGTGATGAGCAGGCCCGTCATGAAGCTCGATTGCAGAGAAGAGCCGGTGGCGCTTCCGATTTCGGTTGCTCTTTCTCCTGATCTCCAGAGGGCGATGCCCAGCCAAATCAGGTAAACCCCGCCCAGATACTTGACAATAAAGAACATGCTGCCCAGTGCTTCAACAAGAAGCGCAAGCCCAAACATGGCCAGCAAGATGAAGAGTATATCCCCGACGACGACCCCCATGGCAGTAAACGCGCCATCGACGAAGCCGAAAGATGCCGATCTTGCCGAGACAGCCAAAACGCTAATGCTCGGCACAGCCGCCAATACGGCCATGGCGCCGAATAACAGCACCATATTGGTCAGTGTCACACTACTTTCCATAGGCATCACTGTAGGTCCTGCCTTCGAGCTCGGCCTCCGTCGCCCGCTCCTGTTCCAGGTCGTCGAGATATTTCAGGAACAAGAGCCAGGAGGTTTGCTCCGTGTAATCCAGCTCCGAGCTGCAACCCGCCTCCTTCCAAAGCACATCGTCGATGTTCTTGAATGCCTGTTGAAACAGACGTCCGATGTCGTTCGTTACCGCCACGTCCTCGCTCTTGCTTTGCTGTTTAAACCGCGCCCTACGGGGTATGCGATGTTTTTGGATAGGATCGGCCCCGGCAGACTTGACGACCGCTGGAGCCGGCGCGGTCTTCGAGATCTTCGCGTTGGACGCGACCTCGCCGGCCGTCGGGGCGGGCGAAGAGGACGACTGCAAGTCGTCTATCCCGGGGGCGCCGCTTCGCGGCGATCGGCGGGCTTGCGAGCGTCCCGACCCGCCACGCGGGAGCATTGTAACGAAGTTCGCTTATCGTTCCTCGAACACTGACCGTCACCAAGAATCATCGATCCCGGCGTTGTTGTAGTCCCTCATGGTTTCCAACCAATCCGGCATCCCTTCCTTGACGATCTGCTTCAACTCGACCAGATCGTCCGCGCTGACCAAGCCTTTTTCATGCATGAAGGCGTAGAACTTTTTGAGGCTTGCTGCATTCTCCTTAATGCTGGCTTGGCTTGACCACATGGCCTTCCTGATAAACCAGTCTCCGAGAAACCAGCTGACAGGGTCCACGCCGTCTCTGGCCTCGAGCGCGTCCTCGTAAAGCAGATAGTCGTTGATGTAGAAATCGATATTTGCACGATGCTTCTTGACGACCTTCTCGGACAGGCCGGACGCCTCGAGCCAAGC
>NZ_JAABRP010000247.1 GCF_011390875.1 Thiocapsa sp. | reverse complement strand
ATCGCCTTGGTCGGCGGCGTGATCAGATAGGCGTAGGCGCGATGATGCGAGCGCCCGACGCGTCCGCGCAGCTGGTGCAGCTGCGCCAGACCGAGCTTGTCGGCCCGGTTGATGACGATGGTGTTGGCGCTCGGCACGTCGATGCCGCTCTCGATGATGGTGGTGCAGACGAGCAGGTTGAAACGCTGGTGATAGAAGTCGCGCATCACCCGCTCGAGGTCACGCTCGCGCATCTGCCCGTGCGCGACCTGGACGCGCGCCTCCGGGATCAGGGCCTCGAGCTTCTGCGCCTGATTCTCGATGGTCTCCACCTCGTTATGGAGGAAGTAGACCTGACCGCCGCGCTTGAGCTCGCGCAGCACCGCCTCTTGGATCAGGCCGTCGTTCCAGGGGCTGACGAAGGTCTTGATGGGGTGCCGCTCCACCGGCGGTGTCGCGATGATGGACAGATCGCGCAGGCCCGACATGGCCATGTTGAGCGTGCGCGGGATCGGCGTGGCGGTGAGCGTGAGCACATCGACCTCGCTGCGCAGATTCTTCAGCTGCTCCTTGTGGCGCACCCCGAAACGGTGCTCCTCGTCGATGATCGCCAGTCCCAGATTCTTGAATTTCAGGTTGGGCTGCAGCAGCTTGTGGGTCCCGACCAGGATGTCGACCGTGCCGTCGGCTAGCCCTTCGAGCACCTTCTTCTGCTCTTTGGCCGTGCGGAACCGCGACAGGCTCTCGATCTTGATCGGCCAGTCGGCGAAGCGGTCGGAGAAATTCTCGAAATGCTGTTGGGCGAGCAGGGTGGTCGGCACCAGCACGGCGACCTGCCGTCCACCCTGCACGGCCATGAAGGCCGCCCGCATGGCGACCTCGGTCTTTCCGAAGCCGACATCGCCGCAGACCACTCGGTCCATCGGTTTGGCGTCTTCCATGTCTGCGATCACACCCTCGATGGCGCGCAGCTGATCCGGCGTCTCTTCGAAGGGGAAGGCGGCGGCGAAGGCGGCATAGTCGTCGCCCGGCGCCGGGCAGGCCACGCCCTCGCGGGCGGCGCGTCGCGCGTAGATATCGAGCAGCTCGGCGGCCACGTCGTGCGCCTTCTGCGCGGCCTTGCGCTTGATCCGGTCCCACTGCTCGCCGCCGAGACGGTGCAGGGGCGCGTTCTCGGGCGAGGCACCCGTGTAGCGCGAGATCAGATGCAGCGAGCTGACCGGGACATAGAGCTTGTCGCCGTTGGCGTATTCGAGTGCGAGGAACTCGGTGGTCATGCCGCCGACCTGCAGGGTCTGAAGCCCCAGATAACGCCCGACGCCGTGTTCCTCATGCACGACCGGCGCACCCTCGGTCAGCTCGGTGAGGTTGCGCACGATGGCGTCGCTGTCGCGCTCGCGCGCGCGGCGGCGCCGCTCCTGGCGCACCCGCTCGCCGTAGAGCTGGGTCTCAGTCACCAAAGCGATGCCGCGATCTTCCAGCAGAAGTCCGCGCTCCAGCGGCGCGACGGTCAGCGCCAAGTCGAGATCACCCTCGACGAATGCTTGCCAGCCATCGACCTGACGGGCGCGGATGTTGAACCCGGCCAGATGCTCGGCGAGCATCTCGCGCCGCCCCGTGCTCTCGGCGACGAACAGGACTCGCCGATCCGGCGCGCTCAGGAAGTCCTGCAAGGCTTGCGCAGGTTGCGCCGCGCGCGCCTGGATGGCGAGCGGGGGCAGGGTGGTGGTCGCGAAATTGTGAAACGCCGCATACCCCTTGCGTCGATCCGGTACCTCGGGGGACTGATAGAGGACGCCCGACAGCCGGTTGAGCGCCCCGGCCATCTCGTCGGGATGCAGATAGAGCTTGGCCGGCGTCAGGAGCGGACGTTCGATGTCGTGACGACGCTGTTCGTAGCGCTGAGCGACGCCGGCGATGAAGGTGGTCGCGGTCTCGCGACAGGCGTCGGACTCCAGGGCCAGGACGCCGGCGGGTAGATAATCGAAGAGGGTCGCGGTGGTCTCGAAAAAGAGCGGAAGATAGTATTCCAGCCCGCCCGGCGTGCGTCCATCCGACACCTCGCGATAGACCAGGCTGGCCTGCGGGTCGCCCTCGAAGCTCGCCCGATAGCGCTGGCGAAACCCCGAGATCGCCTCCTCGTTCAGCGGGAATTCACGCGCCGGCAACATCCGCACCTGTTCCAGCTTCTCCTGCGAGCGCTGGGTCTCAGGATCGAAGGTCCGGATGGTCTCGACCTCCTGGTCGAAGAGGTCGATGCGCAAGGGCACATCGCTGCCCATCGGGAAGACGTCGAGCAGGGAGCCGCGCACCGCATATTCGCCGTGACCGATCACCTGGGAGACACAGGAATAGCCGGCACGCTCCAGGCGCTGCCGCGTCGCATCCAGGTCCAGCCGATCGCCGACCGCAAGCACCAGCGACTGCCCGTCCACATACTCGCGCGGCGGCAACCGTTGCATCAGGGTAGCGACCGGCACGACCAGGACGCCTTTGTCGAGCCCCGGCAAGCGGTGCAGCGTCAAGAGCCGTTCCGAGACCAGCTCAGGAAGCGGCGAGAAGACGTCGTAGGGCAGGGTCTCCCAGTCCGGAAACCCCAGCAGCGGGAGGCCGCTCCCGGCCAAAAAGAATCCGAGCTCGGCACGCAGATGGGCGGCGGCTTGGACGTCCGGGACGACGGCAAGGATCAGTCCGTCATGCGCGCGGGCCGCCTCGGCGATCGCGAGCGCGACGCTCGCGCCGTACAACCGCCCCCACAGCAGGCGCTCGCCGGGTCGAGCGGGCAGCGGCGGGCCGAGCGGAGACGGCATCTTGTTCAGGGCCACCGGGTGCATGGACGGCATTACCTCGCGACGACGACAGGGCGAGGATTCTCGCACAGCGTCGCCGCGCTTGCAGTGCGCCCGATCCCTCGGCCCGCAGGCATCAGGTGCGGTTACCGCAGCGAGTCGATCGATTGGAGTAGTCCATACAGTCCCGATAGCGCATCGGGAAAGAGCACCGGAATCAGAATGACTGCTGCCGCGATGAGCTTACCCCACAGCGCGCCGATGAGCCCACCGAACGACAACTTGTCGCGATTGAGCGTGAACATCGGGCCCAACAAGGGATGCTGCTCCAGCTTAATGACAACAGACATGGTCAAGGCGAAGGCGACGAAAACCAGCACGACCGACGCGGTCGTCATGAGTCGCTCGCCGTAAGGCGGATAGAGGCCCATTCCGAGCAGGATTGTCGTCGGCGCCAGAATGGCTGCCCAGGCGCAGCTCCGGATCGCGGTCGTACCGTAGCGCATCTCGGCGATCAAGCGTGCCTGCCAGATCCGAAAGGAATCATTCGATTCCGCCTTGATCGGTGATCGACACTCCAACAGCTCGCGTGTTTGCGCTCGCCAAGTCTCATCCGAAGAAGCGGCCAAGGCAGCCAAATCGCGCTCGCGGAAGTGGAGATTGAATGGCGACTGTGGCAGCGAGTTGAGTTGTATCGGGTTTGCCCAACTCTCGCTCGGCGGGCTCCCGTTGGACAGGGCGGGTTTTGCTGCCGCCGACTCGGCCGAGAGGCCGGCCGTCGGCGCAAGCAATTGGGCAAACCAAGCAAGGCGTCTCGATTCTGTCCAAAGCTCGGCAAGAAACCAGAACCCGAGCAGCAACAGAATTGAGTTGACGAACAGCGACGTCAACGCCGAGTCAACCGAGTTCGGAATGCCGCTGAACCAGGCTAAAAGCAATAACGCGACAACCACAACCACTGCCGCACTGAGCGCGACTTGACCACGACTGCGATCCGGCGATGGGATACCGGCGGTCCCGGCCAGGCTGCTCAGATGCCCGATGCAGCGTCGGCGCCAGAGAGACAGCCTCCATCCGGCAACAATCGCCACGCAGAGATAGAGCAGAAAGAGGCCGATCAACATCGCGAGGTCGCGGCCATGGGCAAGGCTCCACGTCTGTTGGCGCGTCGATAAGAAGAGTCCGAAGAGATGCGTTCCTGCAATCACGAGAACGGCAAGGCCGAGCACCAAGAGCACTATCGAAAGAAAACGGTTCAGGCGTAATAATTTGCGTTTCGCACCATCCGGGTCCTCGCCTTCGTCGTTCTCCCGATTGAACCTCGCCTCCCGTATCCCGCACAAAGGGTTGGGATGGCGTAGCGGTGAGAACATCACCAAATGCGCGCGGCCGAAGATTGCTAGCCACGAAGAGCTTGCAACCACCACGAGGCCGGCGACCAAAAAGAAGATTGTAATCGGGCGATCCAGCAACAACCGTCCGTCTGCAGCGAGTAATCGGCTGCGCGGCGCACCGGATTCCGTCGTCGGATCGTCGTCTTTTGTCCGTGACTCAACCTCAGGACCGACCTGCTGAAATCCCGCAAGTGTCGTGACATACAGGGAGACCGCTTTCTGATCGCAATTCGACCCGCTGGAGTTTGCTTGCTCCTTGGGGCAGGATCCGGTGTCGATCAGATTGAGCGCCGCTCGAAACATGTTGGCCGCATAGTCTGAAGGGAAGGACAGATATGACTTCCTAGCGCCGTCTGAATCGGTTTTTCCCCGTGCGAATTGACACGCCTCGGCCGGACGGCAGGATGTCAAGCAACCACGAGTATCGACACAGAGGACCGTGTCCCCATTCGGGACAACAAGCGCGCCGCGGCTGATCTTGCGATAGTCAGGGTGTGTCGTCAGGTAGTCCATCTCCATCAGGACCGGCAGAGCATTGGGGAGCGATTTACGCACTTCGTTCAACAAGAATAAGCGGTCGCGAACATCGGTCGCGACGATGACGACCATGGCCGGATTGACCCGGACCCGAAGCGCGTCAAAGGTGCCGTAGAGCATGAGTTCGTCCGAACGGGAGCTGAGCAGGCGCCGATAGGCCGGCGGTCGGTCGGTGACCAAGTCGATCCCGGATAGATCCAGCTCGAGCAGTCGATTCTGGACCTTGAGAAGATCGCGCCGGGATTCACTCTGCTTCTTGTCGATTCGGGAATGTTCGCCGCGAATCGCCGCAATGTTCTGCGGGAAGCCTGCAACCCTGGTGATGTCGAGAAACCTCGACCAAGCTTCGCTCTCGGCGAGCGCATCTTTGCATGATGGCGACTTGGCAACAGTGTTCCTCCGTTCGCTTCTCAGCAACTCGGAAACGCCGTGCCCGAAGGTCGACTCTTCAGCCAGAATCAGGACGCCCCCTTTTTTGCCCTTCTTGCCTTTCGGCTTTAGCATGTTCTTTCCGTGTGCATAGCTCGCAAGGGCACCAAGCTGATCGTTGAGACTGCTCGCCAGCGCGGTATATTGAATGTCTAAAGATTCGCCTACGATCCGACGAATCAGCTCGGTGACCCGGTCATTGCTCTGCACCGTGGCCGATGGGGATTGGAGGTTGACCTTGATCCAAGCGCCCTTGGAAGACAGTGAGGCGAGAACCATCGCCAGCGAGTGCATGGAGCCGGAAAAGGTGGGGCCGATGATCTCCAGCCTGGCTCGTCCCCAGGCTAGGTCGCTCTCGTTGCAGGCGCAGGGCTGCGCGAAGCGCTCGGGATCGTTCGCGTCGGCAAGCCGAGCGGCGCACGTGAGCGCGCACCGGAACGCATGCGGATGAACACCGAAGGTCGGCGACTCGCCCACCAGAAACACCACGAAGTATTCGCTGCCGGGTCCTGCTGCCCCGCTATCGCCTGGGCCTTCCACATGCCTCCAGAGATCCCTGCGAAACACCAGCACGCTCGGCCGGCTGCGCTGATCATCGGTGAAGGATGTGGAGCCATTCTCGGGGATGTCGCCGCCGTCCTGCACGGCCTCGGCGCGGCTTAAATTCCACGTCAGCGCGAAGCCATCGAGGACGAAATCCTTGGTGTGGAAGGCGCGGATCAGTGCCGATAGCTGAACGTCGAAGGCTCGGCCGAGATGGGTTTCCAACGGATCCGCGACGGTCACGACCGCAGAGCGAACCCGTATGCTGCCGGCCGCATGCTCGGCGTGCGCCAGTGGAGCAAGCGGGTCGGTGATCTGCGGGGTCGACAACAGATAACCGCTCCGAATCGAGCCCGTGGAGGGAGGATTCGGTCCCTCGGTCGCGGCGGCATCTATGGAAATGAACAGCAGCCAGACAAACATGGCCAGGTTGCCCGGTACAACGATGAGTCTTCGCCTGAGGCGTTCCGTCTGCGCTGTAGGGAGGTTCTCGGAGCGTGCGACAATCATGCCCATTCTCCAGTTAAACCGCGCCCGGTGCGATATGCGTCATGTGTTGGAATGGCTTGGCCGCGCCAGCCCCGACGAC
>NZ_JAABRP010000246.1 GCF_011390875.1 Thiocapsa sp. | reverse complement strand
CACCCCGAGCGGCAGGTCCGGACCCATCAGGTGGCGCGCGAAGACGAAGATCGGCCAATGCCAGAGGTAGAGCGAGTAGGAGATCAGGCCGATCAGGACGATCGGTCGCCAGGACAGACCCCGTCCGATCAGCGACGGCCGGCGCTGGCCCGCAACGATCAGCAGCGCCGCGCCGAGACAGGGCGACACGGCGGCAAGCCCCGGGAAGACGGTGTCCTGCGAATACGCATGCACGGGCCAGGCGATCAGGACCAGGCCCAGGATCGAGAGCAGGTCGGAGAAGAGCCTCCCGCGCGGCAGACGCAGCGGGGCCAGGGCCACGAGCGCGCCGATCAGCAGCTCCCAGGCGCGAAGATGCGGCAGAAAGAAGGCGGCCGTCGAGGCGGGGTCGAGCCGGAGTGCGATCACGGAGGCCGCGAAGGAGAGCGCGGCGATTCCGCCGACGAGCGCGATCCGAGTCCTCTGTCCGCGGCTCCAGACCAGCCAGAGCAGGACCGGATAGAGGATATAGAAGATCTCCTCGACGGAGAGCGACCAGGTGTGCAACAGCGGCTTGAGCTCGGCCTCCCGATCGAAATAGCCGCTTTCGCGATTGAAGAAGAGGCTCGAGACAAACAGGGTCGCGGCGATCAGCGATCGGGCGAAACCGCGTGCCTCGACGGGATAGAGGATCAGGGCGGCCGCCACGGCACTGGCCAGCAGCACCGCGAACAAGGCCGGCAGGATACGCCGCACGCGCCGCTCGTAGAAGCGCGCGAGCGAGAAACGGCCTGTCTGCAGCTCGCGCGCGATGATCGAGGTGATCAGGTAGCCGGAGATCACGAAGAAGACATCGACCCCGACGAAGCCGCCCCCGAACCCGGGGATCTCGGCATGGAAGAGCACCACGGGTACGATGGCCAGGGCGCGCAACCCGTCGATGTCGGCGCGATAGGGGTGAGACTCGATCATCTGGAATGGGTCCTTCCGAGCCGCCGGTGGTGTCCGCCGCTCTCACAGGGTTTAATTCGAGCTTGATGACGCCTGCGAAGACGCGGGTATTCCGCGCCCCACGGTGCCGGTCGTCGCGCTGCCCATGCCGGCAATCGGGTCCAAAACCGGCATTACGTCTGGATGCTTAAACGGGTGATCCGAGTCCCTTTGTCATCAAGGGTCGGTAATGGGCATGCGTGCAAACAGCAGGTTGGGTTTCAGCGCGGGATCGAATTCGTAGCCAAGAGCGGCCAACCACGAGCGGCATTGCCGACGCAGGTGCTCGCTATGGACAGAGAGCAGAATCGACGGCCGATGCCGTTGCAAAAGTGCGCCGGCGCCTTGCAGGACGTCATATTCCGCGCCTTCGACATCGATCTTGAGCAATGTGGGTGGACGGATGTCGCCCGCCTGCAACACGTCGTCGAGCGTGACGACCGTCACCTCCAACGGGCCGTGATCACTCAGTCGTCCGCGTCCACTCCCCTGACCTCGGTCGAAACGGGCCGTGCCGGGGGCTGCGCCGACGCACGCGCCGACCAAGCGGACATTGGACACCGCATTGGCTTGGAGATGCCCGGTCAGAAACCGCTGGTTGAGGGGCAAGGGTTCGAAGGCATAGACCATCCCCTCCGAGCCGACATGACCGGCCGCCGCGAGTGTGTAATAGCCGATATGGGCGCCGATGTCGTAGACCACGTCGCCCTCGGACAGGGCCTCGAGCATTCGCCGAACCGACTTGGCATCGTAATCCCCCCGGACATAGCGGATGCCGCTGAAGACACTGATCCGCATGCCCTGCAGCGGGCCGCGGCGCACGGGTACACGCAGCCATGACAGCCTACCCTTGATCCGGTAACGCAAGGCTTGGAATGGTAAGCTCATCATGAATCCTGTTTGTTGATGTGTTGACCTTGATCGGTCGTAGGAGCGTGGATGTCGCAACCGTTTTTCGAGGAGCTGGACTATCGACCCACGCCGATCGGCGCGCTCAGCCTGCGGCGCCGGCGCGAGCTGCGTCTCGATGTCGACGTGCTGGAGATCAAGCTGGGCGAGGAGTTTCTGATGTCGAGCCTGTTCACCGACTCCGAGATCGCACTCGCCCGTCTCGCCCTCGCCGAGCGGCCGGGTGAGGGACTCGCGGTGGCCGTCGGCGGACTCGGTCTGGGGTACACGGCGCAAGCGGTTCTGGAACATGATCGGGTCGGCTCGCTGCTGGTGGTGGAATTTCTCGCGCCCGTGATCGACTGGCACCGCGAGGGGCTGTTGCCGCTGGGCGCCGGCCTGACCGGCGATCCACGCTGCCGTTTCGTCCAGGGCGATTTCTTCGCCCTGGTGGCCGGGGAGACGGGCCTGGATCCGGAGCAGCCGGGCCGGCGTTTCGACGCCATCCTCGTCGATATCGACCATTCGCCCGAGGAGCGGCTCGATGTACGCAGCGCCGATTTCTATGGCCCCGAGGGTCTGCGCGCCCTGGCCGCGCATCTGCGCCCGGGCGGGGTCTTCGGTCTCTGGTCCAACGACCCTCCCGATGCGGCCTTCGTCGCCCGGCTCGCGGCGGTCTTCGGCCGCGCTCGGGGCGAGCCCGTCACCTTCCATAACCCCCTGCAGAGCCGCCCCTTCACCCAAACGGTCTATCTGGCATGGACCGCGACGCCCTGAAGCGCGACCGTCCGGCGCGCTGCCCGGTCTGCGGCTCGCCGGAACCCGATCCGCTGCTGTCCATCGCGGGGCGCCACTACTGGGCCTGCGCAGCCTGCGAGGCGCGCTTTCTGGACCCCCGCCAGCACCCGTCGCGCGCGGAGGAGTACGCGCACTATCTCCACCACGAGAACGACCCGGCGGATCCAGCCTACCGGCGCTTTCTCGCCCGGCTTGCCGAACCGCTGCTGGCGCGGCTGTCCGCCGGTGCCCGCGGACTCGACTTCGGCTGCGGCCCCGGTCCGGCACTGGCGGCGATGCTGCGCGAGGCGGGACATCCCATGGCGCTCTACGATCCCTTCTTCCATCCGGATCCGACGGCGCTGCAAGGGTGCTACGACTTCATCACCTGCACCGAGACCGTCGAGCACTTCCATCGCCCCGCCGAGGAGCTGGAGCGTCTCGACCGGCTGCTCGCGCCCGGCGGCTGGCTGGGCATCATGACCGGCTTTCAGACCGACGACGCGCGTTTCGCTGCGTGGCACTACCGGCGCGATCCGACCCATGTCGTCTTCTACCGGGCCGCGACCTGGCGGTATCTCGCCGCCGCGCGCGGCTGGTCGTGCGAGATTCCGGTGAAGGATGTCGCCCTGCTGCGCAAGCCGTTGCAGGTCTGACATCGTTTACGATCGGCACCTCGGTGCCGTGGAGGCCGTGCGCGAGTCAGTCCAGGCGCAGCGGAGCGAAACGGGCGCTCAGATAGACCTCGCCCCCGAGCGATGGAAACAACGCTCCCCAAGCCTGGTTCAGACGCACCCACCAGGCGTGGTTCTCGAGTGGATTGCCCGACCAGCGCGCGAGAAAGGTGCCCGTCATCATCTCGACGGTCATGCCGCTGTCGGCAAGCAGCGTTCGCCAGCGCCGGCAATCCAGCGCGTTGATATGTCCGCCCGGCTTGACCAGTCCACGCGCGAGGCGCGAGCGATGGTGCCATTGGCGAAGGCGTGCAACGGGGGCGGGCGCGACCGGACTGCCGGCCACCAGTAATCCGCCCGGCCGCAGGATGCGCGAGAGCTCGACGAGGGTGAAGGCAGGCCGCGGCAGATGCTCGAGCACATGCAGGAAAACGACGATGTCGACCGAATCGTCGGCGAGCGGAAGCGGCCGATCGAAGTCGCATTCATGGAGATCGTCGTAACCATGGGCGCGCAGAGGCGCTGCGTCGATGTGCTGATCCAGTCCGATCCAGGTCGCCTCCGGCACGTCTCCGACGAAGCGCCGCATTTGGCCGTTGTTGCACCCGAGATCCGCGATCACCACCCCGGCGCCCCGATGTTCCGTCTCCTCGAGCAGGGCGCAGCGTGTCCACCAGTAGCGCAGCGCACTGATCGGGAAACGCGTGGCGGCTGCCCGGCGGTTGACCAGCGGCCCATGCCGGGTGGCCTTCAAGCGCTCGGGCAGCGAGGCCAGGCGCCAGCGCAGGGTGGCGAAGCGAGCGGCGAGTCGTGCCTGTAGCGTCCGCGGGTGATTGGAGTGTGTCATCGATCGATCCTCGTCGGCTGGGGGGCGGCGATCCAGGGCGTCGGGTCGCCGACATGGGTCAGGGTGAGGTGGTGCATGGCGCGCGTGCAGGCGATGTAGAGCATGTGGCGATCGATCTCGCGGGCGTAGTTCGCCGCACTCGCCTCGGGCACGATCACCCGGTCGAACTCCAGCCCCTTGGCGGTGTGCGCGGTGCAGACCACGGTGCCCCGGGGGAAGGTACGGCTCGCCGCATCGAGCAGGGTCGCTGCCTGGCCGGTCTCGGTCAGCGCCTGGTGCAGCCGTGCGGCCTGACGCTGGGTCTTGCAGATAACGCCAAGGGTGAGATGTGTGCTCTGCTCGAATTCCTTGAGCGCGCCCGCGAGATGAGCGATCTCCTCGCGCCGGTTGCGCAGCGCCACGACGCGGGGCGGTTCGCCGTCGCGCTCGATGGCGACCAGCTCGGGATTGGGCAGAACGCGCTGGGCGAAGCGGGCGATCGGATAGCTCGAGCGATAGCTGGTGTTGAGCTTGGCGCATTGGCCCTGGCGCAGCACCGCGCGGATGGTCTCGGCCGAGGATGCGCCGAAGGGGTTTACCGATTGGCTGGCGTCGCCGAGGATGGTCTTCTTGCACGCAAAGAGCGCGGCGAGCACGGCGTACTGGACCGGCGTGTAGTCCTGCATCTCGTCGATGAGCAGATGCTTGATGTCCTTGAAGCGATTCGGGAGCCCCTCCAGTCGCCTCTTGAGGTGAATCAGCGGGAAGACATCGGCGTACTCGAGCCGCGAGCCCTTGGCCGGCGCGAACAGCTCGGGGCGACCGATCCAGGTGAAGAACGCCTTGTAGGCGTTGCGCAGCGTGGTCTCGCGGTACATCCCCTTGAGCGCGCGCTTGATCTCGGCGCGCTCCGCGGGGGTGATGTCGTAGTTGTAGTGGAGGCCGATCTTCTTCTCGATCAAGTAGGCGATGCGTTTGAGGCGCTCCGTGGGCGGCAGCGCGCGCTGCTGCTCGAACGACTCGGCGATGAACCAGGCCGGCACCAGGCGCTTACCGATCCAAAGATCCTCGGACGTGAGCCGCGTGGCCTCCAGATGGGCGACATAGCGATCGAGCTGCTTGAGGAAATCGAGCGAGGCCTTTTCGCGGATGCGCTCCTGGAGCGCCGGGTCGTCCTTCTCCAACAGGCGTGCGGTCTGCTCGAAGAAGGTCTCGAACGTGTAGCGCCCCTCCAACAGCTCCCCGACCAGGGTCTCCATGTCGATCTCGTCGATCTGCTCCTCGCCGAGTTCCGGCAGGACGTTGGCGATGTAATCCGAGAACACCCGGTTGGGCGAGAGAATCAGGATGTCTTTGGAGGTCAGGGTGTCCTTGAAGCGATAAAGCAGATAGGCGATGCGGTGCAGTGCGATCGAGGTCTTTCCGGAGCCGGCGACGCCTTGGATGATCAAGGTCGGTGCGTCGGCGTTGCGGATGATGGCGTTCTGATCGCGCTGGATGGTCGCGACGATGTTCTTCATCCGGTTGTCGGACGTGCCGCTGAGCTCCTTCTGCAAGACGTCGTCGACGATGTTGAGCCCGCTTTCGATCATGAACTCCATGGCGCCGTCGCGGATGCGGTATTGGCGCTTGAGGAGAATCTCGCCTCGGATCTCGCCCGATGGCGCCTCGTAGCGCGCAGCGCCGATCTCGTAGTCGTAGAACAAGGAGGCGATCGGCGCACGCCAATCGAACACCACATGCGCCTTGTCCTCTTCGTCGAAAAAGGAATGAATCCCGATATAGGCGGTCAGCGGGGTGTCGCTGTCCTGCGCGCTGAAATCGAAGCGACCGAAATACGGCGAGCGCAGCAGCTTGGCGAGCCGTTTCTTGTTGGCGAGGATGGCCTCGCCGGTGAGGACGCGCTCGTTCACGGCCTGACGGGTCGAGACCTTTTCGGCATGATCCATCTCCGCCCGGCTCTCCCACAGATAGGCTTTTTGCTCCTTGATCTCGTCGGCGTAGCGGCGCACGCGCGCATCGATCTGCGCCAACGCGGACTGCAGCCGCTGTTTCACATGTTCGAGATGGGCGCGCTCGGCAATCTCCGACGAGTTGGCGACTGGTCCGTGCGGTTCGACATCGGA
>NZ_JAABRP010000245.1 GCF_011390875.1 Thiocapsa sp. | reverse complement strand
AGGGTGAAGACCTTGGAGATTGATTCGATGGCGAAGGCATCGTCGGAGTCGCCGGACTTAAAGATGCATCCGTCGGTGGTGACGACGCAGACGCCCAAGAGGTCCGACGGTACCGATGCCAGAAAAGGGATGTAGTCGGCGTTCTTCCCGCCCTTTGCGCCTTTCGCGGCCGCGTATCCGGCGGCAAGGGCTGCTTCGATCTGTGGTTTCGACACGGCTGTCATCTCAAGACCCGCGGGCGGTGAGAAAGCCATGGATGGCATCTCACCGCCCGAATTGGTATGAAGCCTCTAAACCACGTCCAGAGCGACATGCGTCGTTTTCATTGTGTGTCGGGCTCAAGGATTTGTCCGAACTTTGCGGAGACGCGGTTTAAAATTTGAAATTTTTCGATCTCTTAAACCGCGCTGACTCCAGCGATCGTCAAATCCGCCGGGACCGATCGCATCCAAAAACATCGCATACCGCACTCGGCGCGGTTTAAGCGTTGTCCTCGCGCGCGTCGAGCGGCACCAGGATATGGGTACCACGGGCCCGCGGATGAATCGCAAAGTGGCCGACCGGTGCGTTGTGGTGGTTGATGTGAACCAACCGTCCCGGCCGGTTACCCTGCAACGCGTAGACGAGGAAGGGGATCATGACGACCACCAAAAAGCTCGCCATCAATAGCCCCACGTAGATGTCGGTGCTCTCCCCGCCAGGCAGACCGCTCGGCGGAAAAAACGACACCACGAAGGCGAGCAACGAGACCAGGAACCCGGAACCGGCCACCAAGAGTTTCACCACCTTGCCGCCGGGAATGTTGAAGCCACGCTTTTTCTCGGGGTGTTTGAGCACCAGCGTCATGTAGCCAAGAAACAGCATGAAATAGGTCATGAGATAGAGCACGACCGTGAGCGCCAGTGCGATCAGGAACGACATGTTATTGCCGCCGCCGGTATTGGTGAGCACGATGATGGCGACAGTGGTCAGCAAGAGCTGGAAAACGACCAGCGGCACGGGGACGCCGTTTTTGTTGACCTTGGCCATGGCCGACGGCAGGATTCCTTTCTCGGCCGTCACATACATGCCCCGCGAGGGTCCCACGATCCAGGCCGCGATCTCTGCCAGCACACCGAGCAGAAGCAGCGCGGCGATGATCCGGACCACCCATCCGAGACCGGTCCCGCCATGGGTGAGAATGAGCTGATGGAACGTCTGGACAACGCCTGAACTCAAGTTGATCTGGTCATGCGGGATCACGGCCGCGACCGACAGGCCACCAATCGAGCTGAGCGTGATCGCCGCCAACATCAGCAAGAAGATCGCGAGCGGATAATCCCGTCCGGGATTGCGCATCTCGTTTACATGGGTGGCCGAGGCCTCCACCCCCATGTAGCTGAGGATAAAGGCCACGAACACCACCAGCGTTCCGATCTGACTGAAGTTGGGGAAGAAGGTCGACGCATCCATAGTGATTTCGAGCTTCGCCCCGCTCGCCAGATGCAGGATCGCGAGACACACCAGGATGACGGCGGGCAGCAGAATACCGCCGAAAAAGCCGGCCTTGGAGATCTTTGCGGTGTATTTGGTACCGCCGAGCTGGGTCACGGCGAGCGCCCATAAGATCACGAGGGCGGCGATGGTCTTCACGACCGGGTCCGTGTTCAGTTCCGGCCAGGCCAGGATATATGACAACGCCCCGAGTACGAAGTAGAGCATCGGCACAAAGCCGACCGCGATCTGCAGATAGGTGAAGGAGATCGCCGCGAACCCCCAGCGCTCGCCGAGGGTGTTGGACACCCAGGCGAAGACACCACCCTCCTGCCAGCCTTCCACGGTGGCCATCTCGGCCGCGCACAGGCCGACCGGGATGAACCATAGAAGGCCGCCCAGCAGCAGGAAGAACACCAGGCTGAAGCCTGAGGTGGCGAACGCGGGATATTCATAGACCGCCATCACCATGGAGGCCGTGATGGCGAAGAACCCCAGTAACGAGAGCTGTTTCGATTGTGTGTTTAAGGCATCGGCGGCCATGACGAAAGTCCTCTCCTGATTACTTAGTCCGGAAACCAATCTCGGGCGGTGCGATGCGCACCCCAGCGTCACGCGTGATGCGTACAGACCCCTCACGCCACGCCGGCGCCGATGAGTCTGCTCGCCAATGAAAACCTCGCGCGTTGTGTATCCTAATGATGGAAGCCCGATGCCTCTTTGCTCGTGAGCGACTCCTGAATCGGATGCGCCTCGATATGATCCAAGGCCGCCTTCATGTGATCGATGAGCAGCGAACAGAGGTCGCGGCTCACGCCGTTGCGCACCAAGATCCTCTGGACCGCTTGGTCTTGACAATTCGACGGCAACGTGTAGGCCGGCACCTGCCAGCCGCGCACCCGGAGCCGGTCGGCGAGATCGTACAAGGTGAAGCCCGGATCGGTGCCCTCTTTGATCTTCCAAGCAACCGCCGGGATGCCGCGTGCCATGTCGCCGCCGAAGACGATCTCGAACGGCCCCATCTTCGCAATCTCCTCGGCCAGATATTCAGCGCTGCGATAGCAGGCGGTATGGACCTTTCGGTAGCCATCCCGTCCGAGGCGAAGGAAGTTGTAGTACTGGCAAACGATCTGCCCGCCGGGCCGCGAAAAGTTCAGCGCGATGTCGCGCATGTTGCCGCCGAGATAGTTCACCCAAAACACCATGCTCTCGGGCAGGTCCTGCTCTTCGCGCCACAGCACCCAACCGACACCGAGCGGGGCGAGGCCGAACTTATGCCCCGAGGCGTTGATCGAACGCACCCTCGGCAAACGAAAGTCCCACTCCAAGTCTGGTGCGCAGAAGGGGGCGAGGAAGCCGCCGCTGGCGCCGTCGACGTGGATCGGGATGTCGAGACCGCTCTTGGTCTGGAAGGCATCCAATGCGTCGCTGATCGCCTTTACCGGCTCGTACTCGCCAGTGAAGGTCACGCCCAGTGTCGGCACGACGCCGATCGTGTTCTCGTCGCAGCGGCTCAGGACCTCTTCGGGCGTCATCAAGAGTCGCCCCTTGTCCATCGGAATCTCGCGGTGCTCGATATCCCAGTAGCGGGTGAATTTGTGCCAGCAGATCTGGACCGGCCCGGTAATGAGATTCGGCTTGTCGGTGGGCTTGCCCTCGGCCCGGCGACGCATCTCCCAGCGCCGCTTCATGGCCAGCCCGCCCAACATCGCGGCCTCGCTGGAGCCGGTAGTGGAGCATCCGACCGCCTGCTCGCCGGCAGGCGCATTCCAAAGATCGGCGAGCATCTGCACACAGCGCGATTCAATCTCGGCCGTCTGCGGATATTCGTCCTTGTCGATCATGTTCTTGTCGATACAGGCATCCATCAGCCGATGGATCTCGGGCTCTTCCCAGGTCTGGCAGAAGGTCGCGAGATTCTGACGCGAATTCCCGTCGAGCATCAGCTCGTCGCGGACCGCAGCATAAATGCGTCGCGGATCGCGCTCGATATCGGGGAAGGTCGACTTCGGAAGGCCCGTCGCGAGCTCGCTTGAGC
The DNA here is from genome assembly GCF_011390875.1 of Thiocapsa sp. Classification (GTDB taxonomy): domain Bacteria; phylum Pseudomonadota; class Gammaproteobacteria; order Chromatiales; family Chromatiaceae; genus Thiocapsa. Next base: position 2,798 of record NZ_JAABRP010000245.1, on the reverse strand, counting down.
CGTAGGTCTCGTCGTTGCTGTTCTCTCCCTCGTCGTACAGAGGATCCCGGTCGCTGCGCCCCGTTTGCTTGCTCACGTCCTGCTTCGGCATCGTTGAATACTCCTCGGCAATGGAAAAGGTGAAAATCGAACCCCCGTCAATCGATCGGCCGCTCTGCCGAACAATCGAGCAAGCGGAACGCCGCTATCCTGCGTCAGTGCTGAGATTCTGTTCAGTCGGAGAGCTCTGTATGCACGCTCGTTTGGTGCGCTGGTGAATCAGAACATCAGCGTTGCGCGCAGCGACAGCGCCCAGACGCTGTCCCGTCCCGTGTCGGTAGCGGGATTGCGGATGTACTGTACGTCCGGCGTCAACAGCAATCCCCCGAAGAACTCCCAGTTCCAGTACGCCTCCACGACCTGTTCGTCTCTCGTACCCGGCGGATTTACGGCTGAGCCTGCCGCCTCGGCATATCCGATCGCCAAGCCGATCTGGTCCAACGTGCTGCGACCGAGCGGGTTGTTCATTGCCCCGCCAATCGCGTAGGACGCCCGTATCGGCGTCTGGTAGCCCCAAACACCGTTTGCGCGGCCGAAGATTGCCCAGGTGTCATTCAGATTTTGGACGGCATTGAACGACCACCCGGTGCTGCTGTCGGGCTGCTCCGGAACCTCGGGCACATCGTAGTAGGTGATCCCATATTGCGCGGTGCCGAACCCGTGAAATTTTGGTGTCCATTGTGCGTATCCGAACCACGCGAGATTTTCCTCGCCAAAACCAGTGGTTGTGATGTCCGCGCCGGTGATGTCGGTCGCATTCTGGAAGCCGCCGGCAAGCTGGACGGTAGTGGTGACGTTGAATTGCGTGTAGGCGCCAAGACCGGCGATTGGGTAGGTCGAGCTGCCGTTCTGAGCGAACACGTAGTTGTTGAAGTTCTGCTGCTGATCGGCCAGATACGGGTTGCCGTCGAAGTTGTAGAACGGATACTGACCGATCGACAGCAGCAGCCTGTTGCCGGGCAACGCATGGGTATAGGTCAGCTGCGGGAAGGAGTCCTCCCCGTTTCCGGGAAAGTCATTGATCGGCGTAATGATCCCGAGATTCTCGGCGATGTCTGCCGCAGTCTGGCGCCAAGGGTATCGCACCCAGGTGTAGGCCGCCTGCAAGGAACCCGCGCCAAACGTCTTACTGTCGAACATCTCCCAATCCAGGCCGGGCGTTGCCAGGATCTGCCCGGCCGTCCAGCCGCCGTCAGGCATGCCCCATTGCTGCAAATAGCTCACCGGCATGCTCCATGACAGGCCAGTGTCCTTCTTGATTGTGTTCTTGAAGCCTGAATAGGTGCTGTAGGCGCCGGTGAGGTCGCGGTTCAGCGTTTCCCACCAGGTCGCTCGCTGGATGCGATCGTGTAGACGGCCGAGCTTTTGGACCTTGGAGACGTCGGTCGATCCCAACACGGGGATGTGTCGGTCATTGGCCTGCGCGAGGGCAGGTGCCGCGGCGACGATCACCAGAATTCCGGCGGCGTGTCTTAGCATGACAAAGTTCCTTACTCCATGATCGAGACGCCCCCGCAGCTCGTTGATCGTGATGCCGTTCTCGGAAGACGGAATCGATGCCGCGATCGCGAGGTAACGATGACATCAAGGCAGCCGGATTCATGCTGCGGTGACGACAACGGACGCTTTCCAGCGTCTGTCGCGTTTCTCGCAGCGGTTGCGATCCGACGGAAGTATTTGATGCCAAGAAAAAACCGCTCCGTAAGGTGGGTATTCCCGTCGGCGTGCCGATGGACGGTGGGCGCCTCGGTCCCTTTACTCCGCGACCCCGACCGACCGCGGAATCGACGCTAAACATGTGTATCCTCCGGCACCATCCAGGCAAAAATCCACACGGATGATCAATGGGTCCCTAGCCTTTGTTATCATGTTCCATCGGGCGGGAGCTCGCGTCAATGTCCTAAATGGGATAAAGGTCGCTTCCGATCCCCCAGTCGCGTTGTCCACCTTAAAAACATCCTGTTGCGTCGGCGGTACCAGGCTTAACCGGAGTCATGAGTGATGTCCAAGGGCATGTTCCGAGAGAGCGTCGATTTCCCGAGGAGGTTGGATCCCGATGAAAGCGCAGATGCAGGCTCTAAGCGAAACCATCGAGGCGATTTACGCGGCAGGTCCGAACCCTGAGCGATGGCCTCATGCGTTGGAACGTATCGGAGACTATTTCGATGGAGAAGGCGGCATCATCCTGTTCTACGAAACCCAGTCGCCGTCGACCTTTATCTATCCGGAAAAGCTGCGCTCGGCAGTGAGCGTCTACTTGGCTGAGCAGTGGTGGGAGCGTGATTTACACGCGCAGCGCGCGATCGCCTTGAACATGCGCGGCTTCGAGGTCATGAGCGATCAAACCGTCGCAAGCGAATCGGAGATCCAGAGTCATCCGATCTACACGGACTTTTTTCGGCGCGTTGGGTTCGGGTGGCTGATGTCCTGCATCATCCTTCCGGATCGTCACGACCTGGTCGTGGTGTCGGTGCCGAGAGCCAAGGCCAAGGGACCCTTTACCTCCGAAGAGATGCAAACCCTGGGCCTTCTCGGGCGACACGTCGAGCAGTCTTTGCGGATCTCGTTGCGTCTGTCGAACATGGGAAGCATGGAGGCAGCCCTGAAACAAGCACTCGACGCCATCGATGCAGGCGTGCATACGCTGAGCGCGGACGGCCGCATCCTGTTCAGCAACAGAGCGGGCCAATCCCAATTCGATGAGTATTTCGAGAATCGCGACGGATACTTGACGGCAAGGGTCGCCGGCGAGCGAGGCA
>NZ_JAABRP010000244.1 GCF_011390875.1 Thiocapsa sp. | reverse complement strand
CTATGGGCTTACTCGACTACTTCCGCTCCTCGCGACCGAAGGGCTCTGCAAGTGTAGCCAAGGAGCGGCTGCAGATCCTGGTGGCCCATGATCGCACGCAGCGTGGCCGACCCTCGTATCTTCCCCAGCTTCAGCAGGAGATCCTCGAGGTGATCCGCAAGTACGTGGAGGTCGACATGAATGCCGTCTCGGTGAAATACGAGCAGGAGGACAGCCACGAGGTCCTCGAGCTGAACATCGTTCTGCCGGATACGGCGCAGGGGCGGATCTGAGGGCGGCTGGCGGGTAGGATGGGTAGAGCGTCAGCGAAACCCATCCTCAAAGCTCCAACACCCCGGTCCCGGCACCCCCAGAGCGACAGCGAAACCCGTCCTCCAAACCGCCGCGTCGCCGGGATGCCGGGTTTCACTCCGATGCCATTGGCGCGGGCTGGATGGGTTTCGCTGGCGCTCTACCCATCCTACGTATTTCGGTTTTTTGAATCGTTCCTGAGTTAAACCGCGTCCAGAGCGACATGCGTCGTTTTCGTGTTGTATTCGGCCTTGGGGACGTCACCGCCCGTGGTGGAGACGTGGTTTAAAATTTTAAATTTTTTAGAACTTTAAACCGCGCCGGCTCCAACAACCGTCGAGTCTGACGGGGCCGATCCTATCCAAAAACATTACATACCGCGCTGGGCGCGGTTTAAGGCAGGATTTTGATCGGCGTTCCGTCGCGCACCATCGACCAGATCTCGTCGATCTCGTGGTTCTGCACGGCGATGCAGCCTTGGGTCCAGTCGCGATTGGCGTATTGCTGGCGCAGCGCCTCGGACTGGATGTAATTGGGCAGGCCGTGAATCATGATCATCCCGCCCGGATTCGAATACCCGAGCGAGCGACTGACGAGCTTGTCGCGCTCGTTCGGGTAGGAGATGTGGATCGATTTGTAGAAGTTGCTGTTCGGGTTGCGCCAGTTGAGCAGATAATCGCCGATCGGTGTGCGCTGGTCTCCCTCGCGAAATTTATGGCCGTCCGGTGAACCTCCGAGCGCGATCCGGTACTCGCGGATCACCCGCCCGTTGTTGTGCAGCTCCAGCTTGCGTTGGGATTTCTTCACGACGACTTTGTCTGCGTGGCTCGGCTCGACCGACGCCATCTTCGTTGAGCTGCCGCAGCCGGCAAGTCCCAGAACCCCTACAACGGCGAGCGCCGTCAGCAGGAATCGGACGCGATGCGCGCCTTGCTCGGGTCGACGGGTGGGCTCGGCGATGGCGGTCGTGCGGTCTTTCGCGTCGGTGTGCATGGGTCTGATCCGGTGTCTGGAAGGGTGTCACGGCATCCGCCGTGCTCATCAGCAACACGCGAAAGTGTAGGTAACCTCATGACAAAAGGCTATCTTGTTTGGTGATTTTTCGATCAGGAAATCCCGAGCCGAGCCTCCGGAATCGCCGATCAGAATTCGGGAAGGACGCGGAAGAAGAGCGTCTTGAGATAGGCGGTCTCCGGGATCGCGGGATGCACCGGATGGTCCGGCCCCTGCTGACCGGTCTCCAGCAACTGCAGGGTACGCCCGGCGCGCCGCGCCGCTTGCTGCACGGTCCGCACAAAGACATCGCGACCCATGTGGAAGGAGCATGAGGAGGTCACCAGCAGGCCGCCCGGCTCGAGCAGCTCCATCCCGAGTCGATTGAGCCGCAGATACGCCTGAACCCCGTCCTTTTCGTCCTTGCGTCGCTTGATGAAGGCGGGCGGGTCGAGGAGCACGGTGTCGAAACGGGCGTCCTCTTCGCGCAGGGCGCGCAGCACCTCGAAGGCATCCCCGTGCCGGCCTTGGACGCGCTCCGCCAGCCGATTGCGCGCCGCATTGTCGGCGACCCGCTCGAGTGCCGGCAGCGAGCTGTCGACACAAACCACCTGCTCGGCACCCAGCGCCGCGGCACGCAGACCCCAAGCACCGCTATAGCTGCAAACATCCAGGACGCGCCGGCCCACACCGTAGCGTGCCAGTCGGGTGCGGTTCTCGGCTTGGTCGAAAAACCAGCCGGTCTTCTGGCCGGTCAGGGGAGAGACGAGGAACTCCAGGTCGTTCTCGATCAGGGGCAGGGCGTCCTCGGGCGAACCCAGGATGACCTCGACACCCTGTGCGAGACCCTCCATCTCGCGCACCGAGGTGTCGTTGCGCAGCACGATCGCCTTGGGGCGCAGCACCTGCTCGAGCGCAGCGAGGATCTCGCCCTGCACCCGTTCCATGCCGGCAGTGGTGATCTGCACGGCGAGGAGATCGCCGTAGCGGTCGACGACCAGGCCCGGCATCCCGTCGCTTTCCCCGAAGATCAGCCGATAGAAGGGCCGCGCGTAAAGCCGCTCGCGCAGGGTCAGGGCATCGTGGATGCGCTTGAGCCAAAGGGTCGGGCTCAGCGGTTGTGTCGGATCGCGGCTGACCACACGGGCGCAGATCAAAGAGTGCGGATTCGCGTAGCCGTGACCGATCCAGCGATCGTGATCGCTGCGGATCGCGACCGGCTGACCTGGCTGGAAGTCTTTCAGCGGTGTGGCCTTGGTATCGACCTCGTTGCTGTAGATCCAGCAGTGTCCGGCGATGAGGCGGCGTTCCTGGTCTTTGCTCAGGATGAGGGGTTGGGTCTTCATGATCGGATGTCCTGTGGTGTCTGGGCGCTTGTCGTCTTGCGCGATCACAGACTATCAGAACCGGGCGAGGTCGGGCGGGGATGGAAAGGGATTCGGGGGGACCCACGTTCTTGGGAGAGCCGCCAGCCGCCAGCCTACAGTGATCAGTCGCGCTCCACGCCCAGAGGATCAGCCATGTCGAACGCTCATTCGTCCCCGACCGGCCATGCCAACCGTCTGGCCGCGACGACCAGTCCTTACCTCCAACAGCACGCGCACAACCCCGTGGACTGGTGGCCTTGGTGCGAGGAGGCGCTTGATCTGGCGCGCGAGACGGACCGGCCGATCCTGCTCTCGATCGGCTACTCGGCGTGCCACTGGTGCCATGTGATGGCCCACGAGTCCTTCGAGGATTCCGGTACGGCGGAGCTGATGAACCGGCTTTTCGTCAACATCAAGGTTGACCGGGAGGAGCGACCGGATCTCGACAAGATTTATCAGACCGCACACCAACTGCTCGCGCGGCGCGCCGGTGGTTGGCCGCTCACGGTGTTCCTGATGCCGACCGATCAAAGACCCTTCTTCGCAGGGACCTATTTCCCGCGTGAGCCGCGGCATGGTCTGCCCGCATTCAAGCAGTTGATGCAGAGCGTCGAGCGGGCCTACCGCGAGCAGAAGACGGCGATCGAGTCGCAAAACGAGAGCCTGATGGCGGCCCTGGCAGAGCTGGAGCCGCGCGCCTCGGACGCGCTGCCCGAGCGCTCGGTGATCGATGCGGCCCTGCAACAGCTCGACGAGAGCTTCGATCCCGAGCACGGCGGATTCGGCGATGCGCCAAAGTTTCCGCACCCGACCAACCTCGAGCTCCTGTTTCGGCACGCGGCGGACAGGTCGCAGGCCGGCGAGCCCGATCGGTCGGCGCTCGAGAAGGCCGTTTGGACGCTCGAACGCATGGTGCGCGGCGGACTGACGGATCAGCTCGGCGGGGGCTTTTATCGCTACTCCGTCGACGCGCGTTGGATGATTCCGCACTTCGAGAAGATGCTCTACGACAACGGTCCGCTCCTCGCACTCTGCTGCGACGCCTTCGCCGTCACCGAAGACCCCTTGTTTCGGGATGCGGCCATTATGACCGCGGACTGGGTACTGCGTGAGATGCAGTCCCCGGAGGGAGGCTATTGGTCCAGTCTGGACGCCGACAGCGAGGGCGAGGAAGGGAAGTTCTATGTCTGGGATCGCGACGAGATCCAGGCGCTGCTGGCTCCCGCCGAATATGCTCCCTTCGCCGCCGTCTACGGCCTGGATCGCCCGGCCAACTTCGAAGGCCGCTGGCATCTGCACGGGTATCGCACCCCCGAGGCCGTCGCCGTTGACCTCGGGCTCGAGCCGGCGCGAGTGCAGGGCCTGCTCGCCTCCGCCCGCGCGACCCTCTATGTCGCACGTGAGCGCCGCGTTCGCCCGGGTCGGGACGAGAAGGTCTTGACCGCCTGGAACGCACTCATGATCAAGGGTATGGCGCGTACCGCACGCACCTTCGATCGGCCCGATTATCTGGAGTCCGCCGAGCAGGCGCTCGCCTTCATCCGCGGCACACTTTGGCGCGAGGGTCGGCTGCTCGCGACCTACAAGGACGGCACCGCCCATCTGAATGCCTATCTCGACGACTATGCCAACCTGCTGGACGCCCTGTTGGAGCTCTTGCAGACACGCTGGTCGCGGGCGGATCTGGACCTCGCCCTTGCGTTGGCCGAGGTGCTTCTGGATCAGTTTTACGATCCGGTCGACGGCGGCTTCTGGTTCACCGGACGCGACCACGAGACCCTGATACACCGCACCAAACCGCTCGGCGACGAGGCCATTCCCTCCGGCAACGGTATCGCCGCGCTGGCACTCCAGCGCCTCGGCCATCTCGTCGGCGAGCCGCGCTATCTCGCTGCGGCCGAAGGAACCCTGAAGCTGGCGGCCGAGTCGATCGGCCGTATGCCCTATGCCCACGGGACGCTCCTGTTCGCGCTCGACGAGTGGCTCGACCCGCCCGAGACCCTGGTGATCCGTGCCGGCGACGAGCGTCTCGACGCCTGGCGCCGAGAGGCACAGCGCGGCTACCGACCGCGACGCCTCGTCCTGGGCATCCCGTCCGACGAGAGCCATCTCCCCGGCACGCTCGCCGCAATTGTGCCCGGCGAGCGCCCGCGCATCTACCGCTGCCGGGGTACACAGTGCGAGCCGCCGACAGAATCACTCGCCGATATTTAAATCTTAAACCGCGTCTCACCGAGGTGGAGGACATCTCCGAAGCCAAACGCAACGTGCAAATGACGCGCATGTCGCTCTGGACGCGGTTTAAGAAGAGCCGTTAAAACGCAAAGAGCGCAAAGAGCGCAAAGAGCGCAAAGGTGTTTAGTGCCTTGCTTCAATGATGCTGTTCAACCAAAGGGTGAACATCCTTCGCATTGCAGCTCCTTGTTTTCCTTTGCGTCTTTGCGCCTTCGCGTTTCCAAACCCTCGCCCAACACGCAGGACACCTGAATGTCGACTCCGCGGCCGTTTCGACGGCATCTCGCCTATCTCGATTGGCTCTACAACCCTTTCAGGTCATGGGACGTGACTCGCGTCTACGACCTCTTATCGACCGACGTGGCCACCGAAAACGGTCTCTATCTCAATCTGGGCTACTGGAGTGCGGAGCAGACACTGGACGAGGCGTGCCAAGCGCTGGCCGCGTTGGTCGCGGAGCGTGCAGCGATGGGGCCCGGTGATCGGGTGCTGGACGTCGGCTTCGGTTTCGCCGACCAAGACATCTACTGGCTTCGGACCTACGCGCCGGATCACATCCAGGGTCTGAACATCACGGCCTCTCAGGTGGCCGTCGCACGCGCTCGGGTTGCGGACCTCGGGTTGGAAGACCGCATCGACCTGCGCGAAGGCTCCGCGACCGAGATGCCGCTGCCGGCGAATTCGGTCGACAAGGTCGTTGCCCTCGAGTGCGCCTTCCACTTCAAGACCCGCGAACGTTTCTTCGAGGAGGCCTTCCGCGTCCTACGCCCGGGCGGTCGATTGGTCACGGCCGACATCATCCCCATGCCGCTGTCCGAGGATTGGCGTACCCGACTCAAACAGCGCTGGTCCTGGAGGTTGGTCGCGAGCAAGTTTGCGATCCCCGCCGATAACGTCTACACGCGCGAGATCTACGCGGAAAAGCTCGAAGCCTGCGGTTTCGCAGATGTCGAGGTCGCTTCCATCCGCGATCGCGTCTACACCCCCCTGCACGACTATCTCTCGAGACACCCGGAAACGCTCGACCGACTCCACCCCGCAACCCGACTCCCGGCCCGACTTGCACTCGGCATGAGCGCGGAGAGCGTCTACGGTGGTTTGGACTATGTCCTCGCCTCAGCCACTAAATCACCCTAAGCGACGACTCAGAAACAAGACCAACATCTTGGTTGACGCGTAGGATGGGTAGAGCGAAGCGAAACCCATCCAGCCCGCGCCAAGCGCATCGGACCGACATCCGGCAACACGGCGGTTTGGAGGATGGGTTTCGCTTCGCTCTACCCATCCTACGTGTTTCGGTTGCTTTCGAATTGTTCCTAATCTCCTGAACCGGGTCGACTCACAGGGTCTTTGGAACCATCCAAGACCGATCCCGGCCGTCGCGCACGCAGAAAAGCTCGGACGCGTAGTGTCAGTAGAGCCAGGGGACGAGCTTCTTCACCCCCTTCGCATACTCCGCATACTCCGGATGACGTTCGGTCAACCAGCCTTCTTCCTTGCTGGCTTTGTAGTCGAAGAAGAAGAAGCCGATAACCAGGATGGCTAGGTGGGAGATGCTGAGTGTGAAGAGCACCCAGCC
>NZ_JAABRP010000243.1 GCF_011390875.1 Thiocapsa sp. | reverse complement strand
GTCCATCGGGTTCATGCCGGCGGCGACGGCCTTGAGGCCCTCACGGACCATGGCTTGAGCCAGTACGGTCGCGGTGGTGGTGCCGTCGCCGCCGATGTCGGAGGTCTTGGAAGCGACCTCCTTGACCATCTGAGCGCCCATGTTTTCGAGCTTGTCCTTGAGCTCGATCGCCTTGGCCACGGAGACGCCGTCCTTGGTGACGGTCGGGGCGCCCCAGGACTTCTCGATCACGACGTTGCGTCCCTTAGGGCCCAGGGTGACCTTGACTGCATTGGCAAGGATGTCGACGCCGCGGAGCATCCGGGCACGGGCTTGCTCGCTGAAGGAAATCTGTTTTGCACTCATGGATTGCTTGCCTCGGTAAAGCGAAATGGGGGGTGTGGCGCAAGCGGGCGGTTGTCCGCTATTCGATGACGCCCATGATGTCGTCTTCGCGCATCACCAGCAGCTTCTCCTCGGAGAGCTTGACCTCCGTGCCGGAATACTTGCCGAACAACACGCGGTCGCCGACCTTCACATCCAGGCGGCGGATATCGCCGTTGTCCAGCAGCTTGCCGTTGCCGACGGCGATGACCTCGCCTTCAATCGGCTTCTCGGCCGCCGAGTCCGGGATCAGGATGCCACCGGCGGAGGTGCGCTCCTCCTCCTTGCGGCGAACAACGACACGGTCATGCAAAGGACGTAGGTTCATAAACGACGTGACTCCTTGAGCGAAGAAACCGAAAGTTCGCGATCTCGACGGGCTGTTAGCACTCGGTCGGATCGAGTGCTAACAATCTAGAGAAAAATCCCAAGATGTCAAGCGCTGAACCGCGTTCGGAGTCCTCCGATCCGGCGTCGGTAATTTCGACCTCGTTTTTCCAAGGGCTGTCGGAGGACGCGGTTCAGGAGAATTCGGTTCTCGGCAAACCGCGGCGGGCTCGCGGGGTCGTTGGGGGTTGCGGGATCGAAAGTCGTCTCGAGCGGACGCTTTCCGTCCGGGCGTGGATCGAGGATGATGCCGTGATGGAAAGAACAGACACTCCCGCGCAGCCTGATGCAGAGATTTCGGTAGGGCGGGAGGCGCGCTTTGGTGGGATCACTCGTCTTTACGGGGCGGCGCAGAGCGCACGGATCGCGGATCTGCATATCTGTGTCGTCGGCGTGGGCGGGGTGGGATCTTGGGCGGCGGAGGCGCTCGCCCGTACCGGCGTGGGCGCCATTACCCTGATCGACGACGACACCATCGAAGCGGGGAACGTGAATCGCCAAAGTCATGCCATGACCAGCCAGTTCGATCGGGCGAAGGTCGAGGTGATGGCCGAGCGCATCCGGGACATACACCCGCTTTGCCGGTGCGAGCCGATTCGCGATTTCATCACCGATCGGACACTTGAGGCGTATCTAAGCCGCGGTTATGACGCGGTCATCGACGCGATCGACAGCATTCGATTCAAGGCGGCGATGATTGCACACTGCAAGCGGCACAAGATCCTCATCGTCACGACCGGGGGTGCGGGCGGACGGCGCGACCCGACCGCGGTCAGGGTGGCCGATCTGAGCCGGACGGAGCATGACCCCTTGGCCTCGAAGGTGCGGCGGCGGTTGCGCGAGGGCTATGGATTCCCGCGCGACCCGAAACGGCGTTTCAAGGTCGACTGCGTCTACTCGCTGGAGCAACCGGTCTACCCGAGGGCGGATGGATGTGTCGGGCACCAAAAGCCCGGGATCAGCGGCGTTTCACTGGACTGTCGACTCGGCTACGGATCGGCAAGCTTCGTGACGGCGACGTTCGGGTTCGCGGCTGTGTCGAGGGTCATCGAGATGGCGATTAAACCGCGTCCGGAGTGACATGCGAGGTTTAAGTTCCGGGCATGCCTCGAACGAGCCAAAGAGGGCTCGGTTGACGCGGTTCATAAGAGCCCTTCGCGCTTCAATTGGCTCGTCAGCACTTCGATCTGCACGTCCAGGTCCATGATGTCTGACTCCAAAAGCTTCCGGCGTTGCTCCTGGAATACCTCCTCGATGCTCGTCAGAACCCGGCGGAAATTGGCGTCGAGATCGGGCGAGGCGGCGCGTTGGTGCGTCCTCGCGTAGCCTTCGACGACACGTTGCACTCCATCCAGATAGACGTTCAAGAACTTGCGGGCGCGTCGCAGGTCCCGCGGGTCCTCTTCAAGCAAAGTCAGGATCTCGCGGGCGAGCGCGGCGACGCGCCGCAGGCGCTGATTGAGCTCGGGTTGCCGGATATCGCGGCTCGACTGCTCCACGGCTGCGATCGCGCGCTCGGCTTGTCCGAGGGCGGCAAGCACCTGATCCGTGGTGTCCAGTCCGGAGGCGGCCGTCACCCGCTTGGCTGCAACTGGATCGCCTCCGTAGAAGAGCCGACACCCGAGCAGGGCCACGAGCCCGAAGGCGAAGGCGATGCCCGGATGGTGCCCGACGCCGAGCCAGGCCGTGAGGCCGGTGCCCAAGCCGATCAGGCCGCCGCCGACGGCCTTGAGGGGAAAAGGTGTCTTTGCGATGAGACGGCGCGCGTAGGCGGCTTCCGAGACCAGGCCGCGCCACAGCAACCACGCCCCGCCCAGCAACAGACCGTAACCGATGGCGTTGCCGATCATCGGCATCAAGAGCCCGCGGGCCATGGCGACGACCGCGGCAACCAAGACCGGCAGCGTGAGCAGGAACATCAAGAGGCTCTTTGCCGGGTTCGGCTGTTCCGGGATCGAACGCCGGTGATCGTCGGTGCCGAGAAGCTTGAAGCGAACGACCAGGATCAGGATGGTGATCGCGGTGAGGGTCGCGACAAGCGCAAACACGCGAATCATGGATGCGTCTCCCGGGGTTCAGCGTGGCGGGCGGCGTGCCGCGTGGTCTCGGCGGCAGCGGCGGGAGACGAGCAGGAGACCGCCAGTGCCTGCCACGAGGCGACGCCGACGGCGGCCAGAATCAGGAGCAGACCGAGGACCTTGCGAGGGAAGCTGGGCATGGCGGTTGACGGCTCCTCAAGCCTCGGCCCGTTGCCGCAGCAACTTGACCTGGAAGAGCGTGTTGCGCTCCTCCTCTTCGAGCGAGGACTGGATGAAGTGGATGGTCCGCCGATAGAGCGGAATGATGTTGTACTTGAGCGCATTGACCCGCTTCTGGGCCTTACGTTGTTCTTCCATCAGACGGTGCAGCGCGGTCTCGACCTCGGCCAGACGGGCGAGCAGAACGCAGGCGTTGGCGAGGTTCTCGCGGGTGGTGTCGAAGCTCGCGTCCGTCCCCAAAAGGCCGACCGGCTTGAGCGGGATGCGCTCGCTGGTGACGGCTGGATACTCCACGCCGAGCGCACGGCGCGGCAGGATGTCGACCGTCAGCGCCAGCTCCGAGCCGAGCGCGGCCTGATGGATCCCGCGGCTTCCCATGCGCAGATGGGTGATGCTGAGGCAACGATAGGCCTCGGCGAGCGCCTTTTCGGATGCGTCTCGCAGACGCCGGTACTCGCCGATGCGCTCGTAGACGAGGCGCGTCAGCAGCTCGCGCTTGCGTTCGAGCAGATCGTGGCCTTCCTCGAGAAACTTCTCCTGCTTTTTCAGCCGGAGGAGGGTGTTCTTGGTCGGTGGAACCTTGATCAGCTGTTGTGCCATGTGGACTCTCTCAACCCGCGGTTGACCGCTTGCTCCGACGTCTCGTTACACGCCCCGACACTCCTGCGGCCAGTAAGGCTGAATGATCGCATGATCGTCGTGTCGGATGCAGTCGTTGATGGCCTGGTCATCGGTCTCGAGGAGGCCGTAGCTCCATACCGCCAGGAGCCGGCCGGATCTAAACCGCGTCTCACCGGGATCGAGGACGTCGCCGAAGCCAAACGCAAAATGAAAACGACGCATGTCGCTCCGGACGCGGTTTAGGTTCAACCGCGCTCGGCAAGGCACTCGGGGCTGCCGACCTCCAACTCGCGACACACCAAGGGCCGCTGCGAGTAGATTCTGCACAGCAGGGTGTCGCGGTCCAGTGCCGCACACCAGCCGTCTTCGAGCCGGTTCATCAGGGTCCGGCCGAAGTGATCGGTGACGGTGAGGTGCCCTGGGACGCCGGTGTCGGTGAGGCACCAAACCTCCAAGCGACAGCAGCTGGCGGCGCAGGTCTCGCAGGTGACCGGGGTGGCGGGAGTCGCGTTCGAGTCGTCTTCCACGAACGTCAAGCCGACCTCGACCCCCCGGACACGACGACCTTGGGTCATGTGTGTATCCCCGGTGGTCGTTGCGCAGTCATGGCGGCGAGGGCATTGCGGAGGCTTCGGGACGCAGCAAGCGGGTGCGGCGCGGCCTTGATCGCGGTGGACGAGGTCGTGCGGCGATCGAGGAAGAAAAACCGTGAGGGGAACACCCGAGTTGCGCGGGGTTCCCCAGGGCGATCCCGGCGGCTCGGATCGCGTGCGCGATCGCAGCCGGGATCAAGCAGCGGACTACTCGTACTTGCCGCTGATTGCACCGGAAGCGTCTTCCTTCTCGAGTGCCTCTTTCGTTGCGGCCTGCTCGGCTGCGTTGGGGGTCGGATCTTTGACCTGTCCCTCGGCCCCTTGATCGGTGGGATAGTCTCCGGTCAGCTCCTCGCCCTGCTTCTTGAGCATTTCGCTGGTTTTCTCCTGCGCCTTCGCATCCGGCGTCGGAGCCGTGATCTGAGCCTCTTGGCCGACGTTCATCGGCTCGTCGCCAGAGACGAGCGGCGTTGCAGGTTGCTCGGCAGCGACACTGCCGGCGAGCATGATGGCGAGTGCCGCAGCGGAACTTAACAGGATTTGCTTGGTTTTCACTTGCTTCTTCTCCTTGCTGGTCGCACGAATCGGACAATCCAGACCGATTGCCTCGGCGTCGATCGATTGCCGCGGCAGCGTCTGGACTCTCCGGACTGAAGTGACGCGTCTTGCTTCGCATCGGCGGTCGACGTCGACCACCGGGTTTCAGAAGGCGTACTCGGTGAAACAACCTGCACTTCCGAGTGCTCCGTCGATCCGGTCCTGCCGTATCCGGCGTCTCGCCGGGCCGGGTCCACGGCCTTCGGCAAGACATCGCCGCTGAATCATAGCAGGTGTTGGCGATGATCAAAGGGTGCCGGAATCGCATTGCGTTTGTCGAGCGGAAAATCCGATTCGACGAAGATATTGCAGGGCAAGTCTCATTGTTGGCCCTCGATCGATCCCTTACGCGGGCCCGCCGCGGATACACCCGCCGGAAATCCTCCCGTTAGAGATACAGCGGCGCCATGCGCCGCCAGTGATAACCCTGGTGCGCGCGACCTTCCCATTCGTGCAGTGTAGGCCGTGCGCCCTTGTCTCGCAGGATTTGGCCGATGTGACGGTTGTTGTCCCTAAAGGGGTCGTCCTGCCCGACGACCAGGACGATGTCCATCCCGCGCAGAGCATCCAACCGCCACGGGCACGCCAGGTTCGGCAGGAAGTGCGCGGGCGTGTGGAAATAGACGAGGTCGTCGCGATAGCCGCCGAGCAGGTCTTGGAATTCGGCGACCTGCAGCGTGAGATCGTAGCGGCCGGAGAAGGCCGCCAGCTTCCGAAACAGGTGCGGATGCCGGAAGGCGATGTTGGCCGCGTGATAGGCGCCGAGGCTGCAACCGTGCGCGATTGTGCAAGGATGCGGATTCTTGATCGACATCAGAGGCATGACCTCGTTGAGGATGTACTCCTCGAAGGCATGGTGACGCCGAATCCGATCCGCCGGGTTGCACCACCCGCAGTAAAAGGTCTCCCGGTCGATGCTGTCGACGCAGTAGAGCTGAAGCTGCCCGGCCTCGAGTTTGGGTCGCAGCGCTTCGACGATCCGGAGATCCTCGTACTCGTGGAAGCGACCGTCTCGGGTCGGGAACACGAGCACCTTCGCACCGGCATGCCCGAAGACGAGCAACTCCATATCGCGGCCGAGGCGTGGACTGTACCAGTGGTAATACTCGCGGTTCACGATGCGTCTCATCCGCCGATCGTCCGGCAGCGCGGACCGCTTCGACCGACTCTTCGGGCGGGCGTCGAGCGCGTCGGCGCCAGCTCAGAGAGCAGCGAAAAAGGCCCGCAGCTCCGCCATGAGCTCCTGCTCTTGGCGTTCGCGATCGGGATAGTCGACATGTCCGGCCTCCAGCACGAACAGGTGCTTTTCACCGGGAATCGCGTTGTAGATCGCGAACTGGCCCGGCGGCGCGACCGCGGGGTCGAAACGTGCAGCAGCCACATGCATGGGCTGGGTAATGAGCCGCGCGGCGACAGCGGCATCGTAGTACGCCAAGGTTTCGAGAACGTGACCATGCCCGTAACGGCGAGCGAAGTCCTGAACGGCTGCACCGCTGCCGATCGTCGGCAGATCGAGTCTCAGACGCTGGTGGCCGAAGGTGGGAACGTTCAGATGCCCGCGCGCGATCCGCCGGTCCCACGGCAGGGCCATAGCGCCGATTCCGCCGCCGAAGCTGATGCCGAGATAGCCGATGTGCCCGCGCAGGCCGGGGAATAGGCTCAGAAGGGCACCGACGCCGGTCCAGACATCCTCCACGCAACCCCCGATGATGTAGCGGTCGCGCCGGTCGATATCGTGCAGAACGTGCCACCTCGGGT
>NZ_JAABRP010000242.1 GCF_011390875.1 Thiocapsa sp. | reverse complement strand
GCGAGATCATCGCCCGCGGCACCGCGCTCGAGCTGATGCAGGATCCGGCCTCCGTCACCGGGCGCGCGCTCGCCCGCGTGCGAGGACGCTCGCGGCCGGTCCGCGCGACCGGCAAGGGCGACGACTGGCTCCTGATCTCGGGTGCCCGCCGGCACAACCTGCAGGACATCGAGGTCCGCGTCCCGCTCGCCCGGCTGGTCTGCATCACCGGCGTTTCGGGCTCGGGCAAATCGACACTGGTGCGGGAGGTCCTGGTCAAGAGCATGCGCAACCTGCTCGCGCTGGAGGGCAAGCCGGCGGCGCGTCCCGGCAACGGCACCCTGGTCGGCTGCAAGCGCCTGACCGGGTGGCAGGGCCTCGCGCGCGTCCTGGAGGTCGACCAGACGCCGATCGGCAAGACGCCACGCTCCTGCCCCGCCACCTATGTCGGCTTCTGGGACCCGATCCGCCGCCTCTTCGCCGCCACCTCGGAGGCCCGCATCCTCGGCTGGGGACCGGCACGCTTCTCCTTCAACACCAGCGGAGGGCGTTGCAGCGCCTGCGAGGGACAGGGGGTGCAGAAGCTGGAGATGAGCTTCCTGCCGGATGTGCGCATGACCTGCGAGGTCTGCGGCGGCAGCCGTTTCGACCGCGAGACCCGCGAGGTCCGCTACCAGGGACTCGATATCGGTCAGGTCCTGCGCTTGAGCGTCGACGAGGCGGTGGATGTCTTTCACGCACATCGCGCCATTCACCACCCGCTCGCCCTGCTCCGGGACGTCGGACTCGGCTATCTGCAGCTCGGTCAGCCCAGCCCCACACTCTCGGGCGGCGAGGCCCAGCGCATCAAGCTGGTCACCGAGCTGACCAAAGCCCGATCGACGCCTGCTCCGGGACCGGGGCACGGTCCCGATTCGGCCAAGACCCAACGCCACGCCCGCCCGACCCTCTACGTCCTGGACGAGCCGACCGTCGGCCTGCACATGGCCGACGTCGAGCGCCTGCTCAACGTCCTGCATCGACTTGTCGACGCCGGTCACTCCGTCCTGGTGATCGAGCACAACCTCGACCTCATGGCCGAGGCCGACTGGATCATCGACCTGGGGCCGGAAGCAGGCGACGCAGGCGGTCGGGTCGTCGCCGAAGGCACCCCGGAAAGGGTCGCACAGGCCGGCGACTTCCCGACCGCCCAAGCCCTGCGGGGCTGATCGGCCGTCAGGCCCCGAGGAACAATTCGAAAACAACCAAAAACGTAGGATGGGTAGAGCGTAGCGAAACCCATCCTCCCCGCTCGGACACCCGATCCGAGCGGCTACTCGGAAAAGATGGGTTTCGCTGCGCTCTACCCATCCTAATCATGGCCCCAGTCATCGCATCCGCTCAAGCATCCGCGACTTGAAGGCATCCCGTGTAGACCCGGACGTCTCTCCCACGTCGTCGCCACCTCCGCTGGTTCCGGGAAACCGCGAACTGAAGCCATCCCGGCGCGAAGGCCGCTCGAAGCGTTCCGACTGCGGGCTCATGCGCGGCCCATCACTGCCGGAGGCCGAAGCCGCGCTGTCTCGCTGAATGGTGATGTCCGTGCTGCGGCCGTCCTGCGTGACGATGGTCTGTCCATCCCGATCACGGGTCACCCGCGACTCGACCGGACGGCTGCCTCCGCTTTGTTGGATCACCGCCGTCGAACCGCCGGATGAGTGGGTCTGCGCAACGGCGCATCCCGCCACGACGCTCATCGACAGAACAGCCAGGCCGAACAACACCCGGTCGACGCCGCTCGTACTGATTCGTTTCATCTTCATCGGTCTCTCCCGCGGGACGACCAGCCAGAAGGGGCAGGCGCCGACCCGAAGCGCCGACTTCGGTCGTTTGCCCCGAGCGCCTGCGATCCGGCGCACCGTATCGGCCGCCGTGAGCTCAGGCCATCGCGCCCCACGTGTGCTATCGCGCCTGCGCGGCGAGCGCCGAGCGACCTTTGCCCGGGTGCGTGCCATCGGCCTTCGCCCCGCCCCCTTGCCCCTTCCCGTTACCTCGGTCGTTGCAGCCGCCCTGCTTGGTCTTGTTGATGTTGACCTTGCCGTCTTGATAGGTGGCATTGTCGTTGGTGTCCCCGCACTGGCGGGTGTGATTGATATTGACCTTACCCACTTGAACGGATCTATTGGTATTGTCCTGCGCCAAGACCGGACCGACGAGTAGAGCCGACAGCGCAAAAGCAATTAAAGGCAATGGCTTGAAGATAGAGTTCGACATTTTCTTGACCTTAGCTCGGCTAAATGAAAGAACATCGACCTGAAGAAGATGTACGGCCAAAAAAATACGCTGGCCGTCACACCGCTTCGCGGCACAACGCTGAATAGATCGGGCACCCAACGTTCAGGGGCTCGTGACACCGGTTTGCGGTGTCACGCATGCCCCGTGGCGCTCTGCAACAAGTGATCTTCGGACCGACGTTCCGAACAATCCTCTACCCGGAGTAAGACATTGATTGGTGCTTCCGCACTAATTCGAAAACCCCGGAAACAAAGACCGAGTTTAAAGCTAGTCGCCATCCCCGGAGATTCGGTAACGTGGATGCTGGTATTGATACTGTCGAACCTTGTTGTTGTTCACATCACCGGTTTGGATCGTCGACGTACGGTTCTCCATTCCGGCCTGCACGGTTCGACTAAAGTTCATCTCGCAGTCCTGCTGAACATCCGATCGATTGACACGATCATTCTGAATGTTGACGCTGTAACAAGGGCCCTGCGTCCGGTCGCCCCCCCCGTCGGCCTGCGCCAAAGGGAACAAGGAAAACAGCAGGATACCAACCGACAAGATCGACGTTTTCATGGATAGACACCATTCGTTGGGTAGACCTGATCGCCGACACCCACGCCGGGGTGTCGGCTCGACAACCCTTCAGGTTAGCGATCGCGCGTCTTTCCACCGCGATCGGCCATGGGGCCTTGGCTGGTCTCGTTGTAATTGATCCTGCCGAACTGACCGGTCTGATTCCAATTCTCGTCACCACGCTGCTTGGTGCGGTTCGCGTTGTCGCGCCCTTCCTGGTAGGTCGCGTTGTCGTTGTAAGCACCACGCTGAGAGGTGTCGTTGGTATTGATACGACCCTCCTGAATCGTGGTATTGAAGTTGGTCTGCGCCGATGCGGCCCCGCCGAGCGTGACGAGGATGGCAGCAAGAGCGACGGGGAAGAGCTTGGAGGTCGTGTTGGTCATTGGTTTACCCTCTTAGGTTGATCAAGCATATCGGACGGATCGAGTGGATTCGGGGAGATGCGCAATACTGCTGCGTCTCCCGGCGAATCGGCCCTGCCCTCATGTCAGGGGTTCTTGACGACGAGAACTGGTGTATCCCGTCGTTGGATCCAGAATACGCAAGACAGCCTGAACGTGACCTGAACGGAAAAGGCGTACGGCGAGATTTTTTCGGGTCACGTATGAGAAGGTATGTATGGACCCGCAACGCCCATCGGCAGCGATACCTTGCCGCTGATCAGGAGGGACCCGATCGAAGTTCAATGATTGCCTTCTTGCCTGGTCGAACGTAGCGGGATCGCAAGTGCTCCGGTGTCAAGCTCACCTCCTCGAAGTGCCCCGATGATCCTTGCCGAGTTCGGAGATCGTCGGGGAGGCCGCTCGCTCACGACGATACAAAGGGCGTCGGGAGACCTGCAATGGCCTCCAGCTGCTCGAAGATCAGAGCCTCCCGGTCCGGGTTCCTGACATTGCCCTGAACGGCATCCTCGAAACGGCGGTCGCGGAGCAGGTCGGCAATCTCCGCGACGATGTATGCCGTGACCTCCGGCGACGCGGATCCGACCTGAGCAACGAGGTCGTCGCGCCCGTCAGTCAAATTGATGAGATCCTCAAGGTCGCGGCTGGTTAAAGGGTCATTGTTGCCGCGACCGCGGTGGGCTTCGAGCTTGGTGGCGACAAACATGGCTGGCGAGACCAAACGGATAAGCACGTCCGGTGTCAGGGAATAGGGCTCGGCGCTTGCCAAAGCATGCCGATACCAGCGGTTGGTGAAGCCGAGAATCCGCTCGTCAGTCGGCATGAAGTCAACGATCAGCAGACCGGTTGCGCAGCCGCCAGTGAATGCCATGCGGCGCAGCAAATCGTCACCGAGCGCGCGGGCGACCAGTTCAACCATCGCGCGATGCGTATCCGCAGCGGCGCTCACGTGGTTTCCAGCATGGTGGCGAGCACGGGGGCGGCAAACCCGGTAGGGATGCCGCGCGCGAGCGGACCTGGATGCACCGGAAACAGCCAGCGCAGACAGTGCTCGCCGATCTCGAGCAACGCGCTCCGATTGACCCGTGGCAGACCGGAATCCCGGTCACGCCGCGCCAAGCCGGCATCAAAGCTACGCCGCAGAGAGGAAGAGACCTCGGTCTTGCTGATGCCAACGGCGCCGGCCAATGCCCTGGCGCTGTAATGCTCGACCAAGGCCACGGCTTCCAAGTCTGGGCCGGTGGCGTACGTCACTTCCGGCTCTGGTTCCCACCCCTCCCAATCGAAGGGTAGCTTGGTCGGCACCTGATCCGCATCCTTCACACAGGCGGTCAAGATGGCATCAGCGCCGGTCGAGAGAACAGCGGCTTGATCCCCGCATCCGGCCCGGTCGGGCGATCCGTTGAAATCTGAAGAGGCACCCATGAGGACCTGGCAGGCCCGTTTTACGCCCGACGACCGAGGAGGAGAGGGGTCAGGACAGAGGAGCACGCAGGCGTCGCTGCGACGACCAACCTCGCCATCGCAAAAAACTCCGCAGAGCATCGCCCCGTCGACGACGCTACCCGAACCTTCGCGGCATCCTTTGCTTAGAGCCTTCGAGCCTCGAAGCACCCACCCTCACTGATCGATCTCCAATGCCCCGAGCAGTCCCTTCAAGAGGTCGACCGGCGTGGGCGGACAGCCCGGAATCTTCACATCCACCGGGATGACGTTCTCGATCGCACCGCAGGAGGCATAAGAGACCCCGATCTCTCCGCCGTCGCAGGCGCAGGTCCCGGCGGCGATGACGAATTTCGGGGATGGGGTGGCGCGCCACGTCCGGCGCAGGGCGGTCTCCATGTGCCGTGAGACAGGACCGGTCACGAGCAGCACGTCGGCATGGCGGGGCGAGGCAACGAAGTGGATACCGAAGCGCTCCACATCGTAGAAAGGGTTGTTGAGCGCATGGATCTCGAGCTCGCAGCCGTTGCAGGAGCCCGCGTCGACCTGACGGATGGCGAGACTGCCATCGAAGCGCGCATCGATGTGTCGGCGCACCTCGATGCCGAGCCGTTCCAGCTCGGCGTCGTCGTGCGCAGGCGGGGCCTCGGTGACGACACCGATGCGGAAGGATTGCTTAAGAATTCGGAACATACTGAACCGCGTCTCGTCGTGATTCGAGAGGTTGATCGGAAGTGGCGATGGCGAGGATATCCATGAATCCTCTGCATGACGCGGTTCGGAAAAAAGCATTCAATATCCTGAACCGCGCCCGCTCCGACTTTCGTTGATGGCCGGGAGGTCGAACCGGGCAACTCACCGCGCCTGTCGTCGGGTGGCGCGGTTCAGAGGTCCACTCCCGCATACGACCCATTAACCGACTTATTGCACACCGGGAAGTCGGGCACGATATTGCCGTGGATCAGGCGCTCCAGGGCCGGCCACGTGAACCAGCTCGGGTCGCGCGGGAAGTAGCGGGCGATCCGTCCCTCTGCGGCGAAGCGCACGAAGCAGAGGATCTCGCCGCGCCAGCCCTCGATCAGGCCCAGGCCCATGGCGCCCTCCTCCGGAAGCTGGAAGGGCACGGCGATCTCGCCCTCCGGCAGGGCATCGAGCAGACGGTCGAGCATCCAGAGACTCGCGCGGACCTCTTTCATGCGCACCCGCACGCGGGCGGCGACGTCGCCCGCCGTCTCGTCAGGGACCTCGACCCTCACCTGGTCGTACGGCGCATAGGGACTGTCGCGGCGGACATCGAAGCCGAGCCCGCTGGCCTTGCCCACATAACCGGTGCAGCCGAGTGCGCGCGCGTCGGCATGCGCGAGGATGCCGGTGCCGATCAGCCGGTCGTCGAGCGACGGATGGTCGTCGACGATATCGAACAGCGGCTCGATGGCCTTGTGCAGGGCCGCATGGTCCAGACGCAGCTCGCGGAAGGCAGTCTCAGAGATATCATTGGCGACGCCGCCGGGGACCAGCGCGTCCATCATCAGACGGTGCCCGAAGAGCGCGGCGCTGCGGCGTTGCCACTGCTCGCGCAACCGGGCGCATTGGACGTGGGCGAAGGCGAATCCGACATCGTTGCAGATGGCGCCGATGTCGCCGAGATGGTTCGCGATGCGCTCGCGCTCGGCCAGGAGTGCGCGCAGACTCGTCGCGCGAGGCGGCGGCGCGCAGCCGGCGGCGCGCTCCATTGCCTGAGCGGTGGCCCAGGCATAGGCGACGGTCGAATCACCCGAGACGCGCCCGGCGAGTCGCATGAGCCCCCGTGGATCGCGCCCCACGGCGAGCTTCTCGATCCCGCGATGGACATAGCCGAGGCGCGCCTCCAGACGCAGGACGTCCTCGCCCGCGGCCTGGAAGCGGAAGTGTCCGGGCTCGATGATTCCGGCATGGACGGGGC
>NZ_JAABRP010000241.1 GCF_011390875.1 Thiocapsa sp. | reverse complement strand
CACCCCGGAGGCAGCCCGAAGTCGCCGCGTTGACAGACCCGTCGGCGTTCACCGGTGCGGCTGTGACCGAGAGCCTGGAGGCGAGCCCACCGCGCACGGAGGCCCCGAGCGGTGAGCCAAAGAAGCGACGCCGGCGGCGTCGGTCGAAAAAACCGAGCGCAGAAGGCGCGAATCCGCCGACGCCCTCTTCAGCGCCCGAACCGGTCGATTGAGGAGTGAAACCGCAACCTGCGGCCCCTGCGACATCGGGCTCATTCAGTCCGCATGCAGACTCGGAAGCAGATCGCCGAAGTGAGCGATCGCCGGGAAATCGGCGACCTCGCGCCTAGGACCCTTCGAGTCGGGCTCGACCACGGCCATCAACCAGCGAAATCCGAAATCGCGCGCCGCCCGCAGGACGCTCGTGCTGTCGTCGATGAAGAGGGTGCGCTCGACGTCGAAAGGCTCGATCGCGTGCACCAGCGACCAAAACCCCGGCGCCTCCTTGGCGACCTTCAGGTCATGCGAGCAGATGACCCGATCGAAGTGTCCCCCGAGACGGGTCCGCGCGAGCTTAAGAGCGAGCGCCTTCTGATGGGCGTTGGTGACCAGGACGCGCCGCTTGCCACGTCGCTCGAGTGCTTCCAGGAAGTCGAGCACATGCGGATGGACCGCGATCAGGTGCTCGACCTCCTGCTTGAGCAGGGCGATATCCAGACCGAGCTCGCGGCTCCAGTGGTCGATGCAATACCACTCGAGTGTGCCCTCGACGTCGCGATAGCGAGCGAGCAGCTGGGCCTTGGCCATCTCGGGCACAAGACCGCGGGCTTGGGCATAGCGCTTGGGGACATGCTCGAGCCAAAAATGATTGTCGAAGTGCAGGTCGAGCAGGGTGCCGTCCATGTCCAAAAAGACGGTGTCGATACGATGCCAATCGATCATGCCATACCCCTTGTCGCCTCGTGTTTTCAGCGTCGCTTCGTAGCGACTTGACCCATCGGAGTTTCGTTCATGCTTCGTAAACCGAAAATACTGGATCGGCGAATCGTCGCCCAGAGCCGCTTGTTCCGGGTGGAAGAGGTCGATCTGGAGTTTGCGAACGGCGCGCGCCGCACCTTCGAGCGCGTGCCCGGCGGCACGGATTCGGTCATGATCGTCCCCATGCTCGACCCCGAGACGGTGCTCCTGATCCGCGAATACGGCGCCGGCAGCGATCGCTACGAGCTCGGACTGCCCAAGGGCGTCGTGGAAGCGGGCGAGGATCCCTTGGCCGCCGCCGATCGCGAGATCCAGGAGGAGATCGGCTACGGTGCGCGTGATCTGCGGATCATCAAACGCGTCTCCCTGGTGCCCGGCTATATCGAGCATCATAGCCTTATCGTGCTGGCACGCGACCTCTATCCCAGCCGTCTCCTCGGCGACGAGCCGGAGCCGATCGAGGTGGTGCCCTGGAGGCTCGACGCGATCGACGAGTTGCTTGCTCGGGAGGATTTCGACGAGGCTCGATCGGTGGCGGCTCTGTTCATCGCCTTGCGTGTCATGGATCGCGAGCGCTGACCGATCCGAACCGGTGATCCGGATGGGCCCCGGACGGCGTTCACGACTCAACCGCGCCCGGTGCGGTATGCGTCGTTTGCTGGATTGGCTTGGCCGCGCCGGCGCCGACAACCGTCGGAGCCGGCGCGGTTTAAAGTATAAAAATATTAAATTTTTAAACCGCGTCTCCAAAAAAAGGTCGGAAGAATCCTTGAGCTCGACACAACATGAAAACGACGCATTTCACTCTGGACGCGGTTTAAACCCCCAACGGAGATCACGCATGTTTCGTTTTTCCGCCGCCTCGGCGATCGTCTTGACACTGGGTCTGATCACGGGCGCCCCGACGGTCATCGACGGCGCGAAGGCCCAAGACGTGCCCCCGCCGGATGATTCGGCCTACAGCTTCGACGACTTCCCGCGCGAGGATCTGCTCGAGCATCCGGATTGGTTCAAAACGGGTTTCCTCGATCTTCCCAGCGATCTCGAGGAGGCGATCGCCGACGGGAAACAGGGATTGATCGTCTATTTCGGGCAGAAACATTGCGCCTACTGCCACAAGCTCCTGAACGAAAACTTCGGCCTTTCCGATATCCTCGAGTACACTCAGCGCCATTTCGATCTGGTCTCCATCGACGTCTGGGGCGTGGAGGAGGTCACGACGGTAGACGGCGAGGTGATGACCGAGCGCGAGTTCTCGGTCCGCGAGGACACCAATTTCACCCCATCACTGCTCTTCTACGACGCCGAGGGCAAGCTCGCCCTGCGCCTGCGCGGCTACTATCCGCCCTATCAGTTTCGCGCCGCGCTCGAGTATGTCGCCGACGGGCACTACACCCGCGAGACCTTTCGGGACTATCTCGCCCGCGGCGAGAACCGGATGGTGTTCGAACCGGAGGATCTCAACGAGCAGCCCTTCTTCGCGAAGCCCCCGTACAACCTCGATCGACGCTTCCCGAGCGAGCGCCCGCTCGCCGTCTTCTTCGAGCAGGGCGATTGCCACGCTTGCGACGTGCTGCACGGCCAAGCCCTGAAGGAGCCCGCGATCACCGGCTATTTCGGCAACTTCGACAGCGTTCAGCTCGACATGTGGTCGGAGACGCCCGTCGTCACGCCCTCCGGCGAGCGCACCACGGCACGCGCTTGGGCCGAACAGCTCGGGCTTTTCTATGCCCCGTCAATCCTCTTCTTCGACGAGCGCGGCAAGGAGCTGCTGCGCGTCGACTCGGTCGTGCGCTTCTATCGGCTGCGCAACGTCTTGAATTACATCAGCAGCAAGGCGTACTTGACCGAGAGTTTCGGAGAGTGGCGCCTGTCCGAGGCCCTTTGAACCGCGGTTGAACCGCGTCCGGCGTGACATGGACGGTCCGGGGATTGCCTCGACCTCGTCGATTCCGCCGGGCGTCGGCGTCGACGCGGTTCAAGATGAGAAAAATTTTAATGACTTAAGCCGCGTCAGGGGTAAGGCATTTGGTGCACTCGACGGTGCGGACCTGAATCGCACATCCACATGTCGCGCGGACGCGGCTTAATGCGAGGTCGCGGCCGGGAGCCGTTATCTGGTATTTTTGCGCAGTGCAGCATTCGGGGCGTTCGTCGTGCCGAATCATCCAACCATTCGATCGGGTCGCTCGACCCCGTCCAGCCTGTTTCGCGCAAGAGGAAGATCCATGCAAAGCGTCTACATCGCCGGTGCCGGTTCCGGCAGCGGTAAGTCCGTGGTTGTTCTGGGCTTCATGGAGATGCTCTACGCCGTCAATCGGAAGGTGGGGTTCTTTCGCCCGATCGTCTCCAAGGGCGTCGAGCGCGACAATCTGACCACCCTGATCCGCAGTCGATACGACCTGCCCTTCTCCCCGGAGATGCTCTACGGATGCACGGCCGAGACCGCCAGCCATCTGGTCGCGGCTGGTCACTATGACGAGCTTCTGAAGATGATCTTGAATAAATTCAAGATGCTGGAAGAGAGCTGCGATCTCGTCGTCTGTGCCGGAACGGACTTCGACGGCCTGGTTCCCTCCCTGGAGTTCGACTTCAACGCCGACCTGGCCAACAACCTCGGCTGCAACGTCGTGGTCGTGGTGAAGGGCTTCGGCCGCAGCCCGGAAGAGGCGCTCGAGGCGCTTTACATGGCCCACGAGTCGATGCGCAATCGCGGCGGAGACTTCCTCGCGAGCGTCATCAACGGGGTCGACCCGGAGCATGTCGAAACGGTCAAGGCCCGTGCCCGCAAGCTCTTGCCGGAGCGCGAGAACGTCTATGTGCTGCCGCGCCAAGCGGCACTCGGGATGCCGACCGTGGGCGAGATCCGCCAGGCCCTGGACTGCGAGTGTCTCTGCGGCGACGGCGATGCCATGAACCAGGTCGTCTCCAACTACAAGATCGCGGCGATGGAGGTCCCGGATTTCCTCAGCTACATCGAGGACGGCTGTCTCATCATCACCGCGGGCGACCGATCCGACATCATCCTCGCGAGTCTCGCGGCCGACGTCTCCTCCTCCTTCCCCCGTGTGGCCGGGCTGCTCCTGACCGGCGGGCTGCAGCCGGCCGAGAATGTGCAGCGTTTGCTCGAGGGGCTGCGTCGCACCAAGGTCTCGATCCTGCGCGTGTCGACCGACACCTTCACCACCGCCATGAGGGTCAACGGCATCGAGGCGACCATCCTCCCCGGCGACGAGCGCAAGATCGCGGCGGGCCTCGGCGTCTTCGAAGGTCATGTCGACGTCGAAGAGCTACGCGCCCGGATCGCGGTGCGACACTCCGACCGCACCACGCCGTTGATGTTCGAGTACGAGCTGGTGCGTCGTGCCAAGACGCGCCGTCAACGCATCGTGTTGCCCGAGGGTACGGACGAGCGGATTCTGCGGGCCGCCGAGATCCTCACGCTGCGCCAAGTCGTGGATCTGACTCTGCTCGGCGACCCCGAAAAGATCCGCCGTCGGATCGGCGAGCTGGGGCTCAAGCTGGACGAAATCCCCATCATCGACCCGATCACAGCTCCGGATCGCGAGCGCTATGCGCAAACCTATTTCGAGCTGCGCAAGCACAAATGCATCTCCGAGCAGATGGCGCGCGACGCCTTGGAAGACGTGAGCTATTTCGGCACCATGATGGTCCACGCAGGCGATGCCGACGGGATGGTGTCGGGTGCGGTGCATACCACCCAGCACACCATCCGACCGGCCTTCGAGATCATCAAGACCAAACGCGGGGTGAAGCTCGTTTCCAGCGTCTTCTTCATGTGTCTCGCCGATCGGGTCCTGGTGTACGGCGACTGCGCCGTCAACCCGAACCCGACCGCGGAAGACCTCGCCGACATCGCCATCACCTCGGCCGGGACGGCGGCGGCGTTCGGGATCGAGCCGCGTGTGGCCATGCTGTCCTATTCCAGCGGCAGCTCGGGCAAGGGCGCGGACGTGGAGCGGGTGCGCGAGGCGGTGCGGATCGCACGCGAGCGACGTCCCGATCTCAAGCTCGAGGGTCCGATCCAGTACGATGCGGCGGTCGACATCGGCGTGGCTCGCTCGAAGATGCCCGAGAGCGAAGTCGCCGGGCGCGCGACCGTTTTCGTCTTTCCGGACCTCAACACCGGCAACAACACCTACAAGGCGGTGCAGCGCAGCGCCAATGCCGTGGCCATCGGCCCGGTGCTTCAGGGTCTGAACAAGCCAGTCAACGATCTGAGCCGAGGCTGCACCGTGACCGACATCGTCAATACGGTGACAATCACCGCAATCCAGGCGCAGAACGATCACGCACTCGCTTTGGCGCAAGCCGACGCCGATGCCCTCGGCATCGCTCGGGACTGACCAGGAGACTCAGGTGAAGGTACTTGTCCTCAATTCAGGCAGCTCGTCGATCAAATATCAGCTCTTCCGCAGCGAGGATTGGGTTGCCCTCGCCTCGGGCTCGGTGTCGCGCATCGGCGAGCCGGAGGGCGAGATCAAGGAGGAGTGGTTGGATGCCTCCGGGATCCGGCAGTCGGGACGCGCCCGGGTGCCGATTCCCACCCACCAAGACGGCATCGACCGTATCGTCAAGGCGCTGCACGAGACCAGGGTCTTGGGCGATGTCTCGGAGCTGGCCGTGATCGGTCATCGCGTCGTCCACGGCGGCGAGCATTTCAAGCGCCCGACCATCGTCGACGATGCCGTCGCCGAGGCGATTCAGGGCGTAGTCCCCCTGGCGCCACTGCACAATCCGGCCCATCTCGCCGGTATCGAGGTGGCCCGCCGGCTCTTCCCGACGGTCCCCTCGGTCGCGGTCTTCGACACCGCGTTTCATCATACGATGCCGCGGACCGCCTATCGCTACGCGATCCCCGAGTGGCTGTACCGCGAGCACAGGATCCGCCGGTACGGCTTCCACGGCACCTCGCACTACTACGTCGCCAAACGCGCCGCCGCGATGCTTGGCCGGTCTTTGGAGTGCTGCAACCTGATCACGCTACATCTGGGCAACGGCTCGAGCGCAACCGCGATCCGCGACGGCAAGAGCGTTGACACCTCCATGGGTCTCACCCCGCTGGAAGGTTTGGTGATGGGTACGCGTTGCGGCGACATCGATCCGGCAATCCAATTTTATCTC
>NZ_JAABRP010000240.1 GCF_011390875.1 Thiocapsa sp. | reverse complement strand
GCCAAGAACCTCGGTCTGGATACGGATGCCATCGAGGATCTCCTGAATCGCCAGAGCGGTCTCTTGGGGATCTGCGGCGTGAACGACATGCGCGAGATCGACCGTCTGGCCGAGGAAGGCAACGACGGCGCGGAGCTTGCCATCGGCATCACGGCCCATCGCATCAAGAAGTACATCGGCGCCTACTCAGCCGAGCTCGGCCGGGTCGACGCCGTCGTCTTCACCGGCGGCATCGGCGAGAACGCCGCCGAGATCCGCTGTCGTGCCTGCGAGGGTTTGGAAAACCTCGGGATCAAGATGGACGACATCGCCAACTATGCCCTCGAAGGGCGCGGCGAGCGCTGTATCAGCACACCCGAGAGTGCCGTTCAGGTGCTGGTGATTCCCACCAACGAGGAGCTGGAGATCGCTCAGCAGGCCCTCGCGGCCGCCTCGGAGGCGCCGAGCGAAGGATGAGCCTTCGGGCTTTCCGCCACAGGTCGGGCAACGGCCGGCGGCTGGCGGCCTGGCTCCCTTTCCCGGAT
>NZ_JAABRP010000239.1 GCF_011390875.1 Thiocapsa sp. | reverse complement strand
GTCCTGATGCCCGGTCGGTACACGGATCCTGCGCCTTGTGCGCGGCGTACTTCGAGGCCGCGTCTGCGTTGAATCCGGAGCTGGAGGCACATTATGAGGGCGATGACGGCGAAACTACCCGCGGTGCGGCTGAGAGGATCCGGCGCATACGCTGCAACGCCCATCATGTAGAACGATCCGGCGAATCATCCATCAACGAAAAACCACGAGGACCATCTATGGCGCTCGATCAAAAGGCATTGCAGAAGAAGCGGGCCAAACGTGAGCTGAAACGCAGGCAAACCAAACCGGCGTCTTCAGGGCTACCGGGCGCCCTGTCGGCGGCGCGCGTCTGGGCCAACGTGGGCCGGGCGCCGATCGCGGATATCTTTGTCCCGTCGAACCTCTTCGAGCTGGGCATCGGCACCGTCTGGGTGAGCCGGAGTCTTCCGGACGGGCGCTATGCCGTAGCCGGGATCCTGGTGGATGTGTTTTGTCTAGGCGTCAAAAACGTCTTGTACAAGATTGTCGATGCGGCCGAGTATCCGACCGTCCTGGCCCGCATCCGAGGGAATCCGACGGAGTCGGGCGAGGCCCGGCATCCGAGCTGTGCGCGCAAGCTGGTCGAAGAGGCGTTGGCCTATGCCAAGGACCTCGGCTTCGAGCCGCACGCGGATTATCGCATTGCTCGGTTGATCTTCGGCGACATCGATGCCGGCGCCTGCCCGATGTCCTTCACCTTCGGGAAGGACGGCAAACCCTTCTATGTCGCCGGGCCGAACGACACATCGGCGATGCAGCGGCGCATCGTCAAGCAGCTGGAGAGTCGCTGTGGTCCAGGGGCATACGACTATCTGGTGATGGCGTGATGGCGTGATGACGTCGGATCCGGATCAGCCTTCGGGGTGAATTGACGCTGTTGGTCTCGAGGTCGATACTCTGACTTCTGCGGTTGGTTATTCGTGCGCAACAGACTGATGCGCGCCGAGTCTTTGGCTTGAGTCAGTCGCCGGATGGCCGATCGACAGCATCAGATCGAGTACCACCAAAGAGGCGAGGTCATCACAACAACGATGAAAAATATCGAGCTGGCGTCATTCGACGATTTTCTGCACCTGGCTCGGCGGCAGCCCGAGCCCCAGCAATTGCTGTTCGTGTTCACGCGCAACGAGCTTCCGGAGGGCCATACGCCCGAGCAGGCGGAGCACTACAAGGCCGGCCAAGGCGGGCATCTGGCCCCGGTCGTTTGCGTGGACAAGGCGCCGCATGAGATCGGCGGTTTTTCGACCTTTGTGGAGGAGGCCGACGGAAATATCGACGACTGGGCGGTGTTCTTCGTGGCCGCGTTGCCGGGGGTCGCGAATCGCGAGCCGACCCCGCTCGCGGTGGAGGCGGCGCTCGATCGGATGGTCGAGTCCGTGCGGATCGGGCAGGTCGGCACCTATCTGGCCTTCGATCGCTCCGGTGCGCCTTTGCAGTTCGCCTCGGTCAATTGACGTGCGCTCGGCGGGTGTCGGGACGACATCCCGCCGCGCCCGCTCGAGTCCAGTGCCTGATGGGGTTTTAGGGTAAGTCCCCTCGGCGGAAGAGGAGATAGCCGCCGAAGGCACACGCGGTGCCGACCAGCATCGGATAGACAATGGCATAGGCCATGTACCCCGCCTGCCCGAAGTTGTCGAGGATGACGTAGGCGGATGGGCCGAGCATCACCAACTGCGAGTCGAGCAGGAGCATCGCCGCGGTGCGGAAGACCTGCATGGGGTTGGCCAAGGCGATGCCGACGACCGTCTCGGGCGGGATCTGATTGCGGATCAGGGTGCCGAGCAGGATGAGATCCAGGAACAGCAGGAGCGTGAGCCAGACCACGAAGGCGGACGCTTGGGCCACATCGGCCGAACGGCTGAGGGTCGAGAGCAGCATCCCGATGCCCAGGAAGCACCAGGCGAGCGCCATCAGGAGCGCGGTGTACCAGATGAAGAGTACCCAGGGCACCTCGGCCCCTTTGACCGAGCCCCAGAGAATCGCGCCGACCATCGCGAGGAACACGGGCAGGAAGACGACCAGGAAGCGCCCTGCAAGCTTGCCCCAGTACCAGGGTGCCAGCCCGATGGGCAGCGAGAGCAGGTATTCGTAGACGCCGGCCTCGCGATCTCCGGCCACCGAGCGGACCGTGGTGATGAGCACGAAGACCGGCAGGATGGCCATGGCGAGCTGGATGTAGGTCACCATCAGGCGGGACAGCCCGGTAAAGCCCATGATCCGCGATTCGGTCAGCCCGAAGGCGAACAGCAAGACCACCAGCCCGCCGAACACGAGCGTGTAGGCGACGAACCATTTGGCCCGAAACGACTCGAGGAGATCGGTTTGGGCGGTCAGCCAAAATTCACGCATGGTCTCGGGACTCCGTCGGCAATGTAGGTCGGATTAGCGCAGCGTAATCCGACATCCGAGCTCGGCGCGGCGCCGAACGTCGGGTTAAGGCGCGCATCGACCCCGGCGGGCAACCTTCAACGACGTGCCGGCGCGCCTAAGGAAGGACTCAAAAACAACC
>NZ_JAABRP010000238.1 GCF_011390875.1 Thiocapsa sp. | reverse complement strand
AACCGAAACACGTAGGATGGGTAGAGCGAAGCGAAACCCATCCTCCAAACCGCCGCATTGCAGGGTGTCAGTCCGATGCCCTTGGCGCGGGCTGGATGGGTTTCGCTTCGCTCTACCCATCCTACCTGTTCATCAAGGCGTTCACCTTGTTTCTGAACCGTCACTAACCGAACTCGGGATGTCGGCCGGCGATCATCGCGGCATCGTCCCTCGCGAATCCCGGCAGGATCTCTGTCGGTCTCAGGGTTCTCGGGGGTGAAGGTGTCCCCCGTGGACGTTGAAGCGGGCTTCGACATCGAAGATGTGCGCCTTGGCCTGCTCGAAGTCGAGGGCGTCCGATGCAGGCGCGGATTGAGCGCCCAAGCCATATTCCATCGGGGTAACCTGGTCGCGCAGATAGGTCGCGGTGCGCGCATCGATCCAGTCGCCGGTGCGCCAGTCGTTCACCCAGATCTCGGTGGCGGGGTTGTCGCGCTCCGCACGCTCTTCGAGCCAGATCAGGGCGCATCCGATATCGTCGAAGCGATAGACGCGCGAGCGCCCGTCCGGCATCGGGACACGCACCTGAGCAGAGTGCAAGCGATCCGAGAGGACCATGCGGCAACGCTCGCACGCATCGCGGTCCCATTTCACCTCGACCGGCCCCTGTCCCGGATCGCCGCCGCAGGCGGAGAGGACGAACGTGAGCATGGCCACGAGAACCCCGGCGCAAAGTCGTTTACCGTAGGCGCCAAATAACGGCTCGATCCGCGTCAGACTCGCCTCCCGGTTCACCCCGAGCGATCCGTGTTGGACGTGCCCTGGAACAGGAAGAAATAAATCATTGAACCGCGTCGACTGCGACGCCTCTTGATCGGCGCGGACCAACCGCTCATGCGGGACCGATTCATATCCTGCCGGACGCGGTTCACGCATACCGCACCTCCGCCAACTCGGGCTCGCTCGCCGCATCCAATCGGATGGAATCAAGCAGCGCCGCATAACGCGATAAGAGCCCGAGGAACCGCAGCCGATCGGCGCCGGCGACCCAGCCTTCCCAGGTGATGCCCTGATCGTTGCTGCGCAGACCCCAAGGCGTGACCGCCCGCGCGAAGGCATCGTCGGCCCGGGTCAGGACCAGACGGCAGCGCAGACGGCTGGTGAGATCGACCAGGTCCGCGACGCGATCGTCGAGCACCACCAGGCCCTGGTCCATCTCGATGACCCGGTTCACGAGTGCGGCGACCTCGTCGAGACGGTGACTGGAGATGAGCATGGCGACCTGCTCCTGGCGCTCGGCGAGGAGCTCGAAGAAGATGTGCCGCGCGTCGGGGTCCAGGTTGGCGGCGGGCTCGTCCATGACCAGCAGCTCGGTATCCCGACCCAGGGCGATGCTGATCAAGAGCTTCTGTTTTTGGCCGCCCGAGAGCTTCACGAAGGGCTGGTGCCGAAACGCCTTCGCATCCAGCCCGAGCCTTGTCGCGACCGCCTCCATGCGGCGCGGATCCGCGCCGCAGACCCCGGAGGCAAACTGGAGCAATTGCCCGACCGGCATCTTGAGCGGCGGCGGCAGCTGCGGCACGAAGCCGATCTTGCCGAGCACCTCGCGCCGGTGCTCGCGCGGGTCCCGATCATCGACGCGGACCTTGCCCTGGCAGACATACTCCCCGAGCAGACAGCGGATTAGGGTGGTCTTGCCGGCCCCGTTGGAGCCGACCAGGGCCACGCGATGTCCGCGCTTGATGACGAGGTCGATCCCCTTGAGGACGGTCTGGCGACGAAAGCGTTTGCTGACCTGCTCGAAACGGATCATAGGGCCTTCTCCAGTCCCTTGAATGTGTAGCTCAGCGAGCTGGTCGGGCAGATGTCCACACAGAGACCGCAGCGGGTGCAGTCCGCACCGATGTCGGTGGTGAGTCCCTTCGCCCGACCACGGATGGTCACATCAAGCACATGCGGCACCATGCAGACGCCGCGGCAGTCGCCCTCGTGATGGCAGCTTTGCATGTTGTACTGCACCCGCAGCGGGGAGATGACACCGACTAGACCGTAGGTGATACCGATCGGGCAGACATAGCGACACCAGGCCCGGCGCGAGAGCAGCACCTCGAAGGCCAGCAGGGCGAGGATCCAGAGCAGCGCCAGACCGGGACCGTAGATGAGCGCGCGGCTGAGGATCCCGGTCGGAGAAATGGTCTCGAAGACCGTGTAGCCGGTCAACAGCGCGAGCAAGGCGAAGACGACGTAGAAGACCGCCCGGACGGTACGATGAAACTGGATGTCGATCGCCCAGCCGCGCTTGGCGAGCCACAGATGCAGGGACTCGGCCCATTCGGCGACAAGGTGATAGGGGCAAACCCAGGAGCAGAAGGTCCGCCCGCCGAGCAGGATCCAGAGCACCAGGACGGTCAGGGTTCCGATCAGCAGGTTGATGACGATGTGCTTGTAGGCGAGCGTGACCTGCAGCGCCGAGTTCAGATCGGCCAGGTGAAAGCCGATGACGCGCGAGGCGGTCAGCGCGCCCTCGACCAGTTGTACATCGAGCACATAAGACACCACGAACAGGAGATTTACGACGATCAAGGTGATCCAGCGGCGATTGCGCCATTTGTGGCGGTTTGCGCTGCGCGCATGCCCAGCCTCTGCCGCTTCGAGCGCCTCGCGTGTCAACGGCGTTTCGCGCTTCTCCTTGTAGATCGTCTTGATCGGGATCGGGATCTGCTCGGGTGCAGGCTTGACCGGTTTGAGTCCCACCAGCTGGCGCAGCGAGTCGACGAAGTAGCTCATTGGAAGTCGGCGCTCCGGTGGATGTCCACGACGATGGCGGCGGGTTCGGCGGGACAGACCATCTCGCAGACCCCGCACCCGACACAGCCGTCTTCGACCACTGGTGTCGCGGCGCGTCCGTTCGGCATCGGCTGCATCCGGATGGCATGCAGCGGCGGGCACTGATTGGGATCGCCGGAGGGCGGCGTGCCGGCCTCGCATTGGGCGATCCGGATCTCGATCGGGCAGAGTCGGACACACAGATCGCACAGCGGCAAGTCGAACGGATGCTCGGCCAGCGGGATCGGATTCCAGCGGTCGACGGACTCGAAGCGCAGCAACGCGGGGTGATCCTTGCCGCGCGCCGCGCCTTTGAAGGGTTGACCGCGCACGGCGAGACAGCGGCCGGGCCGGGCGAGTCGCGCAAACCCCATCCGCGTTTCGGCGGGATAGTCGATGTCGTGCGTCAGCGCCCCGGTTGGACAGGCCAGTACGCATTGCAGCCCGTCGCAGGAGAAGTCACAGGCTTGATTGCGTGCCTCGATGTAGGGCACGCCAAGACCGACACCGTCGTCGATGTCGGCCAGCTTGATTGCTTCGACCGGACAGACCTGCACGCACTGACCGCATTTGATGCAGGCGGAGAAGAACTCTTGCTCGTCGAGCCGATCCTTGAGCGCACCGGGTGGACGCAGACGCGCGTTGGCCTGTCCGATCAGCGGGATGAGTCCGACGAGCGAGGCACCGACCATACCGACGAGGAGGGCGGTGCTGCGCAGAAACTCGCGTCGTCCCTGCTCGCGCAGCTTCTTTGTCTTGCGCCGAGCCTTCGGCTTGGCCGTCGATTGCTCTTTCATCTTCGCTCCACCTCTTAGTCCCGCCCGAGCGAGCGGCGCAGCGCCTCATAAGCGTCATAGCCGCCCGGCTCGGCATCCGGGGCGGGTGCCTCGGGCTCCACATCCGGATCCAGCTCCCAATCCGACCCGCCAGCCAATCCGGCTTGCGGCACGGCGAGCACGACCTCGGTATCGGCGTTCCACAGCGGATGCGCGTCGCGCACCAGAAGGTCCGGGGTCGACAAGGGGGCGAGCCGCTCGAGGAAATCGATGACTTCGAGCATCGGGGACCCCTTGAAGAACTGCGCCGGAGGTACGTCCATCCAGAGCCGATCGGCGAAGGCTTGGATGGCATGCGGCGAGTCGCCGACGCCGTCGTCGTTGCGGTCGAATCCCTCGTAGTCGTCCCAGTAATTGCCGTCCCAGGTGTTGCGATTGGCGGTCTTGCCGCCCTCCACTACGACCTGCGTGGTATTGCCCTTGAACCGATTTCCGGTCAGGACGTTGCCTTGCCAGTCATTGATGAACCGGATCCCGATACCGTTGTAGGCGATCA
>NZ_JAABRP010000237.1 GCF_011390875.1 Thiocapsa sp. | reverse complement strand
TGCTGAGCGCGGTAGCGCTCGCCATGCTGCTGGTCATTCTGGAACCGCTCGGCGACTTACATCTGGTCGAACGCTGGCCGCTCTTCTTCGGGGCTAGCCCAGCGAGTGCTAGCGGATTGCTGACGACCGTCGCCAGCTCGATGATCACCGTGGCCGGGGTGGTGTTCTCGATCACCCTCGTAGCGCTCTCGCTGACGGCCAGTCAGTACACCTCGAGACTCATCCGCAATTTCATGCGCGATCGCGTGAACCAAGTGGTCCTGGGCGTCTTCGTCGGCATCTTTGCCTATTGCCTCGTGGTGCTGCGGACGATTCGCGAGGAGGGCGACGGATCATTCGTTCCGACGCTGGCGGTGCTTGGCGGACTCGTCCTCGCATTCGTCGGAATTGGCATGTTGATCTATTTTATCCATCACATTGTGACATCCATTCAGGCGTCGAGCCTGATTGCTACCACGGCGGAGGAGACCCTTTCGGCCGTCGATGAGCTTATTCCCGAAGAGTTGGATGAGAACGACGACGAAGACGCGAACGGCAGCCCTGCGGACGTGCTCATGCTGCAACCGTGTTCTGCCGTTCCAGCCCGCAAGACCGGCTATATCGTGACGGTCGATACAGACGCACTGCTGGAATTGGCTCGGAAAGAGGAGACTGTCCTGCGGATGGAGCGCAGCATCGGCGAGTTCGTCGCCGCCGGAACGCCTTTGATCTCGATCATGGGTTTTGACGATGTCGACGAGGCGATGACGGACACGTTGAACGCGGTCTACGTCATCAACCGCCAGCGTACATTGGAACAGGATGCGACCTTCGGCATCAGGCAGATCGTGGACATCGCCCTAAAGGCGCTGTCGCCCGGCATCAACGACACCTCGACCGCGATCATGTGCGTGGACTATCTGATGGCGATTCTGTGCCGCCTGGCGGGCCGCCGGATCGCGACACCCTCGCGATCCGATCGGGGGGAGGTGCGGGTGATTGTGCGTGGACCGACTTTCGAGGGGCTATTGAGCGTGGCCTTCGACCAGATCCGGCAGCATGCCGACGGCAACGTGGCGATCCTGCTGAGAATCCTCGGCGCCATACACACCATTGCCGGCCAGACGACCAGCCCGAGCCGGCGATCCGCGCTCGGACAGACGGTGGACGAGATCGCCGAAGCGGCCGAGCGCGGGGTCGCCTCCCCGTATGACCGGGAAAGGCTGACGGAGCGACTGGCCCTGGTCCGCGCCGCGCTCGAGATGAAGCCGGCCGATTGCCGAGACTCGCTCAGCGGTCGCGGCTGAAGAAACGACGTAATCACCCCCGCGCGAGTATCGGGGCAGAGCGACCCTCGAACGGTCATGTGAATCCCTCCGACCCCATAGCCGCCAGCGATGACTTCGCACTGGCCTTACACGTCTCCGTTGGCCGCGCTCACGGGCCACGACCGCGGGTCTCCAGCACTCGAACCGATCAACTTTATTCGTTGAATCCGCTAATGTGCGGCAGCGTACCGAACGACTCGAAGCGCCGGTCTAAACTAAGCAGGTGTTCATCGCGACGACGGCGAACAGCTTTCCGGTGCACGTCAGGAGGCACGAAATGATCCATTCCCGGGATTATCAGCGGCCGGGCATCCTCCTGCTCTGCTGGAAACGCGGTTGAAATCGCGACCACACACGGACTGCGCCTCAGGTCCTTGGATCGATTCAACAATATATTGGTTTGATTCGATGATGTCGTGAATAAAACACCGAGTCTTTCGCAACCGGAGCCTGACTATGAGTACGACTGTACCGAACCATCCCGCAACTGATTCATTCAGCCGGCATACCCCATCACCCGCGACTGATACCGATACCTATAGGGATACCGATCCCGTCGCGGCGGGTTATGCCGGAACCCACTATCGAGGTGATCGTGCGTTGTCCTGGGGCGCCATCTTTGCCGGTGCGGCCGCTGGCGCGGCCCTGTGGTTGATTCTGTTGATGCTGGGGGTTGGTTTGGGTCTGTCCGCGGTCTCCCCCTGGCAGTTCGAGGGTGT
This sequence comes from Thiocapsa sp., assembly GCF_011390875.1. Classification (GTDB taxonomy): domain Bacteria; phylum Pseudomonadota; class Gammaproteobacteria; order Chromatiales; family Chromatiaceae; genus Thiocapsa. The sequence goes on along the minus strand of NZ_JAABRP010000237.1, from coordinate 4,440 downwards.
CACGGCGACGACCTTCGGCGTCTCGACCATCCTCTGGCTGACCCTATCCCATCTCGTGGCCGCCGGCCTGGGTGGGTACCTTGCCGGACGGTTCCGTACCGACTCGATCGCGGTTTCCAAGGACGAGGATTACTTTCGCGACACCGCACATGGCTTTCTGTCATGGGCTGTGGCCACGCTCGTGAGCGCTACACTGCTGACGTCCGTCGTTGGTTCGATCGTCGGTGGGGGCATTCAAGCCGGAGTAGCCGGGGGCGTTGCGGCAGGCCAAGCGATCATCGTCGGCACCCAAAGCGAGTCCGACACGCCGACCGATACCCTGAGCTATTTCATTGACTCACTCTTCCGTGCCGGCACCACGGGCGGGGCGGCAGACCCGGGCTCGGCCGACGCGACAGCGGAGAGCGCTCGCATCTTCATCAATGGAATACGTCTTGGAGGACTACCTGACGAGGACTTGCGGTATATCGGGGAGGTGGTCGCGGGCAGGACCGGCCTGAGCCAAGGCGACGCGCAGGAGCGCGTGGCGGATACCTTTGCACGCGTGCAAACCACGCTGCAGGAGACCGAGATGACCGCCCGAGAAGCGGCTGACGAGGCCCGCAAGGCGTCAGCCTATGCAGCCCTCTGGGTGTTCATCTCGCTGCTGATCGGCGCGTTTATCGCCAGTCTCGCCGCGACGCTCGGCGGTCGTCAACGCGAGGCTTGACGCCTGTACCCAACCATCAACTTCGGAGAACACCATGCGTTCGATCCTGCTGTTCTTTCTCGGGATTCCTATTCCGATCATCATCCTGATCGCGATATTTTTCCGCTGAATCTCGCCACCCCAACGATCGGCTGCCGGGCGAAGGAGCTGAAGTGCGAGCGGCCCGACAGTCGTTCAACCTCCATCCGGCAGTTGAACGGCGTTCACCCGGCCGGTGAGTCGTGAGATGAGCGCGATCGTCAAAGTCGTCAAGACCTTGCATGAAGCACGAAGCGGTCAACTGCCGGATCGAGGTTCAATGGTTGTCGAAAACGAAAAGGCTTCACCTCGAATTGGTTCCTCTCCCCACTCACGCCCGCAGATTCCGCGGACACAGCGCCAAAAAACGGCGACGGCCAACTGGAATATCACCGTTACGAGACGCCGCGCTGAGGTCCAGTCAACCGGACTGCACGTTGCCCGCACTTAGGAACATAGCGATGCGACTGTCCGAATTCATAATTTGCGATCTCGAAGCGATTCTTCAAGAATGGGAGTGCTTCGCAGCATCTCTCCTCGAACCCGATCAAATGATGGACAAGCGAGCATTGCGCGATCACGCAAGAAAAATACTCGAAGCGGTGGCCGCCGACCTTACCGAACCGCAGACAGAGAGGGCGGAAACCGCAAAGTCGAAAGGAAAGAACGATTTGCCAACCAACAACGACGCTGCGTCCATATCGCACGGCAAGGAGCGATTGGCGTTGGGTTTCAGCCTGAATGCAACAATCGCCGAGTATAGAGCGCTACGGGCAAGTGTAATAAGAAGATGGCAAAAGTCACTTCTCGGCGATCCGGTATCGGACACGGAGATTGGGGATGTCATTCGATTCAACGAAGCGATCGACCAATCCATCAGTCACTCCGCAACCAGTTACTCTTTTGAAAAAGAGCAGCAGGCGCGCGTGTTCGATTCGATCTTATCGTTTTCGCCGGACCTCACTTTTACCTTCACGCTGGATGGTCGGTTTGCGTATGTCAATAAAGCGACAACGGATTTATTCGCGCATCCATCGGACCAACTGGTTGGAAAACGCTTCAACGAAATCGACCTGCCCAATGGCATCGAGCTACAGCAGCACGTTGATCTCGTCATCCTCACCAAGAAACAATGTCGAGGTGAGATGTGCTATCCGAGCCATTCCGGACATTCTGAATTTTATGAGTACCTGTTTGTTCCTATCATTTACCAGGATGGTACCGTCGAAGCGGTTATTGGGACTGCCCACAACATTACTGAACGCAAAGCGAAGGAGGACGAGTCCTGGCACAAAGCAAATCATGATCAGCTAACCGGCTTACCCAATCGACGCATGTTTCTCGAGCGTTTGGAACAAGATATCAAGAATAGCGGTCAGCTCGGGTCAAGCACCGCCCTATTGTTCATCGACATCGATTACTTCAAAGAAGTCAATGATCGGCTCGGCCACGATGCGGGGGACTTGTTGTTGCGGTTCATCGCCGATCGCCTTCGCTCATCTATTCGCGAAGCCGATAGTGTTGCGCGCCTGGGCGGGGACGAGTTCTGTGTCATTTTGCGAGACTTTATCAACACCACGGCGGTCGAACTGGTTGCCGAGAACATTCTGACGGCGCTGGCTAGTCCCTTTCAAGTGCTAAATAACTTTATTCATCTGTCTGCCAGTGTCGGGATAGCGTTTTCCCCTCAGGATGCATGCACCACTGAAGACCTAATAAGAAAAGCTGATCAGGCAATGTATACAGCGAAAAGCGCAGGGCGGAATCGGTATCGCTGCTTCTATAGCTAACCGAGATGCTTGAACGAGAATATCTCTGCAAGGGGATGAATGCGCCCTTCAATCGCTGCCCGCAACAGACCTGTGCCGATCATACTGTAGGTAATACCGTTGCCGCCATAGGCCATGGCGAACAATACACTCGGCCTATACTCGGCATGTGGACCAAAAAAGGCAAGCCGTCAGCGTTTCTGCGAAGGTTCCGCCCCATGAAAAGGCGGGCTGCAAAGGTGAGTGAGGAAACATGCGCCCGACCTGGCCGGCGAGCTTGCTGGCCTTCCTCTTCACGCTGATGTGCCTCACCACGCCCATGGCCACGCATGCCGAGCCTCCGACTGCACCTCCACATGGCGTCTTGTTCGAAGACCTGCGCGTCTTCGACGGGACGTCCGAGCACCTGTCCGAGCCGGTTCAAGTCTTGGTAATCGGCAACGCCATCGTGCGCATCGCGTCGGAGCCGATCGCGCCGCCTCCCGAGGTCGCGTTGTCCCGTATCCTCGAGCTACGACCGGCTGGATGTCAGCCAATATACGGTGCCGGAGCTGCGTGCCGCGATGGATGCGGCAGAAAACTGGGGCACCTATGTCATGGTGCATGCCTACACCCTGCGCGCGGCCCGTCAGGCCATCGAGGCGGGCGTGGTCTAAATCGATCATGGCCAGATGCTGGACGAAGCCACCGAGCGGCTGATCGCCGAGCACGGGTCTCACGAACGACGCATCGACGACCCCTGCACAGACTAGTCGTCGTTCTGGCGGTTGCGAGTCTGCCGTGGCTGTCCCCAAGCTCGCATGTCGCTCGCCGATGACTTACATTTTTCGCGCTCGCGAAGCCGCAAGCCTCCACCAGGAGACCCACCGGTCATGGACCCGACGCCCGTCCTCGCGCCACTCGTGAACGCCCTCTGGCGGCTGATCCCGCTCGCGCTCCTCGGCGCTCTGCTCAGGTCCTCGCGGGTAAAAGGCATCGTCGGCGAGCACCTCGTTCGTTTGGCGCTTCGCCTTCGCCTGGATCGCGAGACCTATCGCTCCGAGCAGGATCTCACCCTGCCGACCCCCGACGGGACCACCCAGATCGATCATGTCGTCGTCTCGCGCTACCGGATCTTCGTGATCGAGACCGAGAACATGAAGGGCTGGATCTTCGGAGGCGAGCGCCAGGCGCAGTGGACGCAGAAGATCTACCGGCACACGACTCGGTTTCAGAATCCGTTGCTGCAGAACAACAAGCATGTAAGAGTCTTGCAGGCGCTGCTCGACGTGCCTCCCGAGACGATCCACTCGGTCATTACTTTCGTCGGGGACAGCACCTTCAAGACCCCGATGCCGGAGAACGGATCATCGCGTCCGTCCCGTCCTCGGCTTCCGAATCGCAACCGGGGTAATTGAACGATCGGATCAACCGAGGCAAGTGCCGACGAACCCTTTCGGCAAACTGCGGCGCAGGTTGACTTCGGGCATCCAACTGCGAGGGGCACACAACACAACCGTTGCGGATCCGACGGCAGCGTCGTCGAGTGGAGGGGCAAGCATGGCGGTCAGGAAGGCATCCGCCGAGGATCAGGCGATCTGTGATCCGAGATGCTCGATGCGCGGTTCCAACAGATCGAGGGTTTCGGCTGGGGGTAAATTTGGGGGCGAAGGAAAATCGCAGAACTGGTTAAATTCTAAATTATTATTTTTATTGCAATTTCTTATCATGATTGGCGGAGAGAGAGGGATTCGAACCCTCGATAGGGGATTAGCCTATACTCCCTTAGCAGGGGAGCGCCTTCAGCCACTCGGCCATCTCTCCGACGAACGCGTAGTTTATCCTGCCTACGCGCCCTTGGCTACAGGCTCAGTCGAGGCGAGTTCCGGGCGGAACGGCTCCGGCGATCGGACCACCTTCGGCCTGCTCACGTTTGATGCGCTCGTAAATCTCCTCACGATGTAC
>NZ_JAABRP010000236.1 GCF_011390875.1 Thiocapsa sp. | reverse complement strand
TTGACCCCAATGCGTACCTGGTTTCCTTTGACACCGAGGACAGTCACTGTGACCTCGTCACCGATCATGAGGGTTTCGCCAACCCGGCGGGTTAGAATCAACATCGCTTAATCTCCCTTACGTTCCCTTTTCCGATTGAATGATAGTACCCGAACCGTCAACCAGACGTATCGCGGGTCGGTTGTCTCGAAGGCACAGCCAGCCGCAGATCGGGTGCGAGAAACCGAGTCTCGTTGGAGGATTTTAGCACCTGCCTGCAAGAATCAAAAAGTTTCGCGCACTGCGCAAGGATAATTGTCCTCGAAAACGCAATTCCAAGAGACCTCGGCGGATT
>NZ_JAABRP010000031.1 GCF_011390875.1 Thiocapsa sp. | reverse complement strand
ACCACTCGGGTTCGTCTCGCAGACCCGCAGCGTGACAGGCAAACCACGCCCACCATCGTCCGGACTGACCGTCACCATTCCCCCGCTGCCGATGTTGACCGCAGCCACAGCGAATAGTCCCGTGCCGTTGCGGCTCGGCAGCCGGACCACCCCGTCCCCGCTCGGTGTTACTCCGATCGCGAGCAGATCGGGGGGTGCGACCGCTGCTGCCGAGAGGATGAAGGTATTGAGACCAGCCCTGCTCGGCGCCGGAGCGGTATTGTCACAGTCGAACACGAGCGCGATCTCGGTCGCTGCCATAGCCCTGGTTGGCGTGATCGCAAATACAAAGCCCCGGGTCGCCCCGGGCGCAATGTCAACCGGAGTATTGGGAGAACCGATCAAGGCATTGGCGGCGTTCGTCGTTTGATAGGTGAAGGTCGCGGGAATGCCGCTCGGCAAGGCCAGCCTGCAAACCCTGGCCGTCGCGGTGCCGCCATTGACGACGCTGGCAAACGCTGTTGCGGTTTGCCCGATCGCGACGGCGCGCGCATAGGGCAGCACGGCAGCATTGATGTTCGCGGCCCCTGGCCTTGCGGGCATGACCAAATTATCCAACCAGCCCGCATCGAGCCCGGATGTGGTGCTGAAATCCTTCTGGTAAGACCACCGCAGGGTGTGTCGACCGGCGGGGAGCCGATAGCTGTAAGACCGCCAACAGCTCGGGGACCATGAGCTACATCCCGATAGGCCTGTTATGGGTCGGCCATCGACGGAAAAGACGATTCCGTCGAAGTAGATCTCGCTGGAGACCGTCCAGTCGAACGACACGGTTCCCGCGGCGAAGGTGTCCGTGACTTCGATCGCACTGAATTGGTTGTCTCGAATGGTCCCGGATCGCAGACTGTACCGACCTTCAGTGACCGGAGAGGTCACAATGTTCCAGACCGCGCTTGAGCTCGAGGGGGTCGTGAAGCCGGCAGGCCACACACCACCCGCGGGGAACACTTCGGTGTCTCCATGCGAATCGACGAAGGTCGCGGTTACCGACTTGTCGGTGTTCATCGAGAGTGTGCAGGTCGTCGCGGTTCCGGAGCAGTTTCCGGACCACCCGGAAAAGGTGTAACCAGTGGCAGGCAGGGCAGTCAGAGCGACGCTGGTGTTCCGCGCAAACCTGGCGCTGCAGGTCGCACCGCAGTCGATTCCGGGAGGTGAACTCCTGACCGTACCCAATCCGGCTTTCCGGACGGTGAGCCCGACAGTGTTGTCGGATCCGGTGAAGAGCAGCCGATTGGGGGAGCCTGTGGCCGGGTCCGTAACCTTGCCGGCGGTCGCATTGTTGTTCAGCGCGCGGGCGACTTCGGCCGGGGACGCACCCGGATCAGTGTGGAGGAAGAGGGCCGCTGCGCCGGCAACGTGAGGTGCTGCCATCGACGTCCCGTTCTTAACCGTGGTTGCCGTATCGCTCGATATCGCAGCTGACGTGATCCCGTCACCCGGCGCGAAGAGATCCAGACAGTTGCCCCAGTTGGAAAACGAAGCGCGCCTATCGGTTCGCGTGGTCGCACCAACGGTAAGCGCTTCCGGGGTGGATGCGGGAGAGCCGCTGCAGGCATTTTCGTTCTCGTTTCCAGCTGCGGCGACAACCGTGATGCCCGAATCGATCGCCCGCTTAACAGCTAGATTCAGCGACGCCGAATATGATCCGCCCAGGCTCATGTTCGCAACCGCAGGGATTTGCTTGTTCGCGACAACCCAGTCGACTCCGGAAATGACGCCAGACGACAGCCCGGAGCCATCGCAGTCAAGCACCTTTACGGCAACCAAGGCCACGTTCTTCGCGATACCGTAGGTGTAACCACCTACCGTGCCGGCTACGTGGGTGCCGTGACCTTGACAATCGGTGTTGTTGCTGTCGACAAAATTGGCACCCCAGGTAGCCCTACCGCCAAACTCAGCGTGCGTAATGCGGATACCCGTATCGATGATGTAGGCCGTGACGACATCGCCCCCGTTGCCGTAAGAGTAGGTGTTGTTCAGTGGAAGATCGCGCTGGTCGACCCGGTCTAGGCCCCAGGTTGCAGGACTCTGCACACCGTCGACGGATATCGGGACATCTTCCTCAACCAGCAGCACCCGAGGATCCTTGGCGAGGGCCGCCGCCGCTTTCGCGCTCATCTCCACCGCCATGCCGGTTAGAGCATGGCTCCACTGCGCTTGAACCTTGGCGCCATACCGCTGAGCGAGGGTCCGACTTAAGCTCGCGACTTCGCTCTCAAGGGTACCCGCCGAAAGAGCAGATGCACTGAACGCCGAGTCCCTAAACAACACGATGTAGCGGCCAGGGACGGCTTCCTGTGTCTTTGCGGCGTCCGGACCTGAGAAGTCTTCAAAAAGAAGCGGGGACGAAGTCGAATCTTCCCCGGATGCCGTCGCAATGCCGGCGGCGATCAAACCTCCTGTCAAGACGAGGGCAATGAGTATCCACCGAACAGATGTCTTCGTCGTCATCTTCTTACCCTCTAGATTCCATATCGGAGAGATTCAGGAGTCTGGATTCGCCTCCGAAAGAGGCGTCCAGCGACAACATATACGTGTCCAATGCCTGATCGACATAGCTCCCGAAACTAGGATGCCTCGCACCCGCCTAACTGTCCATCCTATCGTCAGCGGCTGACGACCTCATTGAGCGGTCTTGTGACGGGAGCCTCAACTTGCGCCTCGACGGCCTCGCACAAAAAATGCCCGAGCACCAAATGAATCTCCTGGATCCTAGGCGTCTCGCGGGACGGAACCGACAGTAGGAGATCCGTCGGCGCAATAAGATCGGCATGTCGTGCACCGGTCAGGAGCACGCTCAGAACCCGACGCTCGGCAGCGGCCTCGAGAACCCGGACGATATTGGGCGATCGACCGCTGGTGGAGAGCGCCCAGAGCACGTCGCCGGGCCGGGCCAGTGCGGTGAGCGGGCGCGAGAAGATCTCGGCGAAGGAGAAGTCGTTGGCGACTGCGGTCAATGCGCTGGTGTCGAAGCCCAAGGCAACGGCCGGGATCGGACGGCGGGTCTTGTTCAGGAAGGGGCCGATCAGCTCGCCGCTGAGGTGGGTGGCCTCGCCGGCGCTGCCGCCGTTGCCGCAGATGAAGAGCGTGCCGCCGTTGCGGATGGACTCGGCGGTGCGCACCGCGGCCTCGACCGTGGCGGCAAGCAGTTCGGCGTCGCCCCGGACGGCCTCCACGAGGGCTGCGGTGGCGCCGAGTCGCTCGGCGAGCATGGCTGAAAGGTCTTGATGCGAAAGCTCTGCGGCCATGCGTGTTTCGGACTCCTGTTGATCGATCGTTGTCCCCTGCCCTCGGCGCGAGTCTTCTCGACCTCCTTGTGCAGACGTCGTTCGTATTTGCGCAGGTGGCCTTGGGTGGCGAGATGCGGAAGGTGCGGATAGCGCTACAGTCGCTCGAACGCCTCGGCGATCACAGGTGCGCGGGTACGCTCGTCCGGCGCGGCGGCCAAGCTTCGTAAAGGGCAACACTGGAGCTCATGGATCTAATGTGCCACCACGTGCGCATGCGGACAAGGACCGATGAGACTGCGTCTCGTACTTGTACTCAAAATCGTACGCAACGAGGCAACGAGATGGCCTACTTCAAGTCGTGTGGGGCGATGAAAGTCGCCCCTTGTATCGCGCCGGAATCGATGGCTACTTCTCCTTCGCGTAAGGCCAAGCGACAACACCGCCTTCCATGACCTTCACGTTGTGCCAGCCGTGGGCGTCGAGGATGGCTGCGGCTTCGTACCCGCGCAGCGAGATCCGGCAGTAGAGGATGATCTCCTTGGACTTGTCCTGCGGCAGCTCGGCGAAGCGATCACGCAATGCGCCGAGCGGGATGAGGGTCTCGCCGATGCCCAGGCGGGTCTCCTCGAATTCCTGAGGGCTGCGGGTATCCAGGATGAAGCAGTCGGCGCCGGTGTCCACGCGCTGTTTGACCTCGCTCGCGGAGAGCCCATGCATCCGACCCTGGAGCTTGTTGTCCATGACCTGAGCAGAGCTGATGACATGATCGATGGCGAGCGAGTACGGCGGGGCATAAGGCAGATCGGCGTTCACCATGTCCTCGACGGTCAGCTTGCCGCGGATCGCCATGGCGACGACCGCAACGCGCTTGCTGACATCGCCGGGGCCGATGCATTGGAAGCCGAGGATGCGCCCGGTTTTGCGATCGGCGACCAGCTTGCTGATCAGCAGCTTGCCGCTCATGTAGCCGGGGATGTCGAGCCCGGAGATGATCGCCGTCTCGATGTCGTCGAATCCCGCCTCGCGGGCATCCTTGGCCGAGAGTCCGGTAAAGCCGACCGTGTAGTCGAAGATCTTGCAGATGCCGGTCTGGATGATGCCGGGGAAGCGGGCACTGCCCTCCTTCACCAGGTTTTGACCGGCGACGCGGCCCTGTAGATTGGCGAGGTCGCCATAGGGCGCGCGCACCGCTTTGCCGCTGACCAGCGAGGTGCATTCGACGCAGTCGCCGACGGCATAGACGTCCGGGTCGGAGGTCTGCATGTATTCGTTGACACGGATGCCTCCGACCGAACCGATCTCGATTCCGGCGGCTTGGGCGAGCGTGACATTGGGTCTGACCCCGACGGCGATCACCGCGACCTCGCAGGGCAGCTCGGTGCCGTTGTCGAGCTTGACGCCGACGAGCTTGCCGTTTTCGCCCAGAAGCTCCGCCACGCCGTTGCCGACGATGATGTCCGGGCCGTGCGCGCGGACGTGGTTCTCGACCAGCTTCGACAAGTCCGGGTCGAGGAAGGGCAGGATCTGCCGGGTCTTCTCGATCACGGTCGTGTGAATCCCGGCGAGCCGCAGAGCCTCGCAGACCTCGAACCCGATCAGTCCCCCGCCGACGACCACCGCCTTTGTCGTCTTTCTCTCGTCACGGACCGCACGCAGGGCATCCGCATCGGCCATCGAATGCAGCGTCGTGACCCCATCGAGCTCAATGCCCGGCACGGAGGGCCGCAGCGGCGTCGCGCCCGTTGCAATGACCAGTTGATCGTAAGGGATGGTGGACTGCTCACCGGTCGGTAGATCCCGATAGGTGACGGTTTTGGCGACCCGGTCGATCTCGGTCGCCTCGGTGCGCACCAGTGCTTGAATGCGCTTGGCCTTTCCGTAAAAAGCCGGGTCGCGGACGATCCCCGCCGGTGTGCAGACAAGCATGTTGCGGTCGTCGAAGGTGCCGCCGACATAGTAGGGGAAGCCGCAAGAGGCCATGGACAGATCCGGCTCGCGCTGGATCAGGGTGATCTCGGCATGCTCGTCCATCCGGCGAGCCTTGGCGGCGGCCTTGGGGCCAGCGGCGGAGCCGCCGATGACGACGATACGCAGGGGTTGCGACGACATAAATCAAGTCTCTCGGTTGAGCGAAAACGGGTCAGGGGGCGCGGCCGGCCGGATGCGCAATCGAGCAAGGCGTCGGGATCTATTGATAGGGAGGTCTCGGTCGAGCGGCCCAGCGCGGTCAGTGTGAGCCATTCCGCTGCCGTCGGAATTGCGGATCCGCAACAGTCGGCGAGGCGAGACTGATCCGGGTCACGCCCGGGCAAAAAGAAGGCATGCAGAGGCAGTCGTAGATGCGGTGATCGGATTATCCTGCGCCGACTCAACCGCATGACATGCGTGCACACCCTCGGCACCCCGCCGCGAGCACCGCCGCCCATAACTGAAGGTCGATCGCTGAGAGCTGAGAGCTGAGAGCTGGAGGCTTAGAAGCGCGGAGCCGGCGAAAGTATCCCGGCTCCGTCTCCCGAAAAACTCAGCTCACGGCCGTCGCCTTCCCCCAAGGCACGATCCGATCGATGGCGCCGTCCTTGCGGACATACTGATGCCAAAGCGCGGCCAGGATATGCAGGCTGATCAAAGCGTAGAAGAAATACTCCATGTATGGCCCGTGTCCGAGCTTGGCGATGTCGTGCAGCCATGGCATGTCGCCGACGATCGAGGGGATCGGCGTTCCGAAGAAATCCGCCGAAACATCCTTGGAGGCGATGCGCAGATAGCCGCCGATCGGCACCAGGAGGGTAGCCAGGTTCAGCAGCACATGGGCCGCCTTGGCGAGGATGCGGGTGATCCAGAGACCGCGTAGCGGCGCGGGCTGGAACGTCATCCTGGTCCAGAACAAACGCAGGATCACGATCACGAACAACAGGATGCCGAGCGACATATGCAGGTTGAGCCACTCGGTGCGCGCGTCCGAGCCTTTCTCGGCCATCTCGCGCAGGAAATTCGTGCCGAGCATGGCAAAAAGCAGGCCGGCGACGGCCCAGTGAAAGAGTTGGGAAATGACGCCGTAACGTTCGATGGATTGCGTGTCGTTCATGGGATGATTCCTTTTCGTCTGGACTGTCTTCGTTCGGGTTGGGGCATGCAACGTCGGTCGGGTCGTTCGAGTTGGCGAGTATCAATAGTGTTTGTATGGTTTGCAATCGTGTACCGGTGTCGGTGATGTCCGCGGACGCAGGGCAGAGCGTCACGGGACATCTGTGACCGCGGAGCGGACGTCGCGAGCCATCAGTGTTTAGGTGGCCAGCCTACCGAGCGAGGGCCGACTTCGCATCGCTTCTTCGATCCACGTTAAAATGTCGCGAAGTGCCGTCTTGGCGACAACTATCGAAATCGAACAGGTGATCATTTGACGCATGCCAGCCCCGCACACTTTTTGATTCTTGCCCTCGTCCTTCTCACGGCCCCACTGATCACCAATGCCCAGTCCGGGCCCGCTCAATCCGATCTCGATCACTCCGGCGCCGTCGCTACCGGTGCAGCGGATGCCGAGACGTCGGTACTTTCCGATGCGCCCGATCAAGTCGAAGAGCGGACACCGGCGCAACGCCCCAACGAACCCGAGATCGCTTTCGATCCGGCGCATGTCGGCCTGCCGGGGTTTACCGAGCCGCGCTCGAGCGCGGATGACTATGCCGAGCTCTTGGCGCTGATCGACGCGCGCATCTCGGAGCTCGAGGCCGAGGTTCGGGATCCAGACCGAGGCGACTCGACCGAACGGAGCCAGGATCCGGTGCAGGATGCGCGGATCGCCCTCCTCGGCGAGCTGCGCACCGCGGTCCAGCGCGAGTCCGTCCTTGCCGCGCGGCTGCGCGAGTTGAATGGAGCGCTCGCCGAGTCGCAGGCGGCTGCCGAGCCAAGCGAGCCGCTCGACCTGGACCTCGGCGTCGAGCCGCCCTATCCGCTGCGATTGTTGGACGAGCTTCGGGCCAAGCGCAGCCTTGCCGAGCACGCGCGGGAAGACGCGGCGCGTTTGCGCAGCCAGGCCGATCGGCGGGTTGCCGCGGCCGATCGAAGCCATGAAGCGGCGGTGCGCGAGCGACGCCTCGCACGAGATCGCCTTGCGGTTGCCCGGGATCAGGCCGAAGGGCAGGCATCCGCACGGCCCGACATTGCGACGCTCGAACGGGAGCTGGAGGTTGCCCGACTGGCGGTTCTCGTGACCCTTCAGGAGCGCCAGTCCGCGCAGGTCGGCGCCGCTTTGGCCGAGCGCGAGGATGCCTTGGCTGCAGCGCGGCTCGTCCGGCTGCAGACCCAGATCGCCCATGTCGCCGGCGATGTCGTCTTCACGCGCGAGGCATTGGAAGAACGGCTTGGCGAGATACAGGCCCGAGAGGAGGCGGTCCGCGCAGATATCGCCTTACTCGTGGAGGCCGGCGATGCTGCCGAGCTGGCGCTGTTCCAGGCGCGTCGCCGCTTGGGGCTCATGAGCTCCGACGCCGCGGATCGCGATCGCGCACAGGAGCAGGTGCTCACGCGCGAAGCGGAGCTGGCCGCCGCGCGCAAAGGCGTCGAGTATCTGCATCAAGCGGTGGGGCTCGCCGGTTCGGCGCGGACACTATACGAGCGGCGGTACGCGCTTTTGCAGGGAGAGGAAAGCGCGCTCTGGCCGACCTGGCTGCGGGAGACACAGGCGCTGATCAAAGACATGAGTGACGAGAGTGCCTTCGCGCAGGCCGAGCTCGACGCCTTGCGGTCCATGCAGCTCGCGCTCGCGCGCCGTCTCGCCCGAGCGGATCTCGGTGCCGGGGTCGAGCAGGCGATCCGCGAGCGCGTGGGCGCGCTCGAGACGCAGGAGGAGCGCGCCAGGGAAATGCTGCTCGTAAAGGATCAGGTGCAGTCGCTTGCTCAACGCCTGCGCGACCAGCTCGACCCCTTGGTGAGCGAGCGCTCGCTCGATCAGCGCCTCGACGCGGCCAAACTTCAGTTGGAGTCTTGGTGGAACACGGAGCTCTTCGTCATCCAGGATCACGGGATCTTTGCCCGCGATCTGGTGACCGGCGCAGTGGTCTTCACCTTGGTCCTGGTACTCGTGTCCTTCCTGCGCACCCTGTTGCGGCGCACCGTACTACCCAAGCTGGTGGAGGGTCCGGAGACCGAGCGCAAGACCGCGCGTGCGGCCGTTTTGGCTCTGATCCGCAATACCAACCAGGTGTTCGTCCTGATCGTCGCCTTCTACGCCGCCATGACCGTCTCCGGCCTGGTTCAAGGTCATCTCAAGGTCTGGCTGTGGACGCTCCTGGTGGTCGCCATCTACGTCCAGGTCGGAATCTGGGCGACCGCGGGCCTGGTCGATTTCGTGCAGAGGCAGCGCAGCAAAAAGGAGCAGCAGGACCCTTCGGCCGTCACGGGTTACGGCCTTCTGTTGTTCTTTCTGCGGGTCGGCGTGTGGATCGTGGTGGTGGTCTCGGTTATGGCCCACTTCGAGTATCCGATCGCCGGTCTGATCGGAGCGCTGGGTGTGGGCGGTATCGCCGTGGCCTTCGCGGTCCAGAATATCCTGTCCGACGTCTTCCATTCCATGGCCATTATCCTGGATAAACCCTTCAAGGTCGGAGACTTCGTCATCGCCGGCGAGACCCTCGGCGTCGTCGACAGCATCGGCGTGAAGACCACGCGCATACGCAGCATCTCGGGCGAGATGGTGGTCATGTCCAACACCAATCTGCTCAACAGCACGTTGCGCAACTACAAGCACATGCGCGAGCGTCGCGTGGTCTTTAAGCTGGGCGTCGTCTACCAGACCCCGCCGGATCGGCTCGAGCGCATCCCGAAGATGATCGAGGAGATCGTCCGGGCTCAGCGGTTCACCCGTTTCGATCGTGCCCACTTCGCCGCCTACGGTGATTTTTCGTTGGACTTCGAGGTGGTCTACTATGTCATCGGTGCGGATTTCACGCTCTACATGGACATCCAACAGGCCATCAACCTCGCGATTTATCGCAAGTTCCAAGAGGAAGGCATCCAGTTCGCCTATCCGACTCAGGAGCTGATCGTGCGCCGCCCCCCGGGCGAGCTTGGCCGGGCGTCGGCTTGAGGTCAGGGGGCTTCCGCTTCCTTGCCGCAGCCGGCGCCCTCTGCGCCGCTGCGGCTGTCAGTCCGGGGTCAACCGCTCCGGAGCTGACCAGCCCGCAGTTGATCAGCCCGGATTCGAGAGCCCGGGCCCCGCTAAAGGATCGGCAGACCTCAACGGAGTCAAAAGCATGATCGAACGCGTGTCCATCGACGATATCGAAATCGCCTACCGCATCTCCGGGCCGTCCCGACACGGCGTCCCCGTGCTCATGATCATGGGCTACGGCGGGCTGATGGAGATGTGGCCTCCGACGATCGTCGAAACGCTGGCCCGAACACGCCCGGTCATCGTCTTCGACAATCGCGGCATGGGTTACAGCACGTCCTCGGATCAGGACTATTCGATCGCGCGTTTTGCCGCCGATGCCCATGCCCTGCTACGGGCGCTGGACATCGAGCGCGCACACGTCCTGGGCTGGTCCATGGGATCCTATATCGCGCAGGAGCTTGCGCTTGCGCACCCGGAGCGTGTCGAGCAGCTCATCCTCTTATCCGCATCCTGTGGCGGCGCGGAGGCGGTCTGGCCCGACGAGGCGGTCTGGCGGAGGCTGGTGGACATGTCCGGGACCCTCGAAGAGCGTATCCGCCGGATGTTCGAGAACCTCTTTCCACCCGAATGGCTGCGGGAGACCCCGGATCCGATGCAGGTCTTTCCGCCGATCACGGCACCGATCGACGACGCGAATCTGCTGCGTCAGGCCGACGCACTTCGCGCCTGGCCGGGCGTCTGCCCAAGACTGTCCGAGATCGTCGCCCCGACACTGCTGATGACCGGCACCGAGGATGTCGTCATCCCGCCGCGCAATGCGTGGATCATCGGCGAGCGCATCGCCGGCGCCTCCGTGATTCAGATCAAGGGTGGCGGACACGGGTTCTTCTATCAGGCACCTGAACAGACCGCCCGCTATCTTGCCGCCTTCCTCGACGGCGAACAGGTACACCCGCACCCCGGCGGCTTCTGATGCGACCTCCGCGCATTCCCACCCCGAACCCCGAACCCGATACCTTAAACCGCTCCCGTTGCGGTATGCGTAATGTGTTGGCGCGGTTTAAAGTATTTGAAAATATTAAGTTCTAAACCGCGTCTCACCGGGCTCGAGGATATCTCCGAAGCCAAACGCACAATAAAAACGACGCATGTCGTTCGGGACGCGGTTTAGCCTCCGATATTCTCCTCCCACCAAGCCCGATAGGCCGCGTCCGGCGGAACCACCTTGGCCGTTGCCTCGCTGACGCGGTTGCCCTCGGGATCGGCGATGGCGATCTGCATCTCGACGATTCCGCCGCGGATCAGGCGCGCGACCTCCAGCGTCACGACGAGCTCGTCGCCCGGATACAGCGGACGGCGAAGGCGCTCGGGCGAGAAGGTCAAGCCAAGGGTCCCGTCGCCCGGAAACTCGGTCCCGAAGAGGGCGGAGATACGGGTCTGCACGAGTCCGCCAGGGACGATGATGTCGCGGGCATCCGGGAACCGCACCCGTGCCGCGTCGAGGTCGCGATGGATCGCGTTGTGATCGGCGACCAGGGCACAGTAGCGGTCGACGTCCTCGCGGCTGAAGCTCAGCCGTGCTTCGTGGCGCATCCCGACCTCGAGCATCGCGGCGGTCAAACAGCGGGTTGGTGTCATGGATGGGATCTCCCTGCTGTCCTGCCGAATGCGGAAGGTGCGTTCGCGGCGATCGCGACGCCGCTCAAATGACTTCCAGTGCGCGGATCAGCGCCATCACATCCGGCTCTTCCGCCAGCTCGCCCTCCCAGACGCGGTAGAGGCGCGTGTCCGGCGGGGTACCGATGGTCAGCTCGGCGATGAATCCGGTCGCACCTTCGGGTGCCGGGTGTTCTCGCTGGTCGCCCAAGGCGTCGATCAGGGCGGCGATCTCGCGTGTCCGACGCTCGTCGAGCACGCCTTGGCGTGGCTTGTGACTGGTGTGGTCGCCGCAATCGACCCGATATGCACCCGTGGGCTCCAGGGTGATCTCCAGCGCATAGTCGTCCTGTCCGACGACCCGGTAGTAGACGCGCGGTAGTGACATGACGTGTTGCCTCCCTCGTAGTGGTGTGCCGGATTCGGGCGATTCCGAGTCCTGTCGATGCACGATAGTTTATACCGAGCGCACTTCGGTTTTTCGCATTGCACTCCCCGCACACGCCGGGCCGCCGTTGTGCCTCCTCGCCGCAGCAGCCGTGACGCCTCGTCGGCGCGCCTTGTCCCGACGCTCGCGGGACGCACCCTGCCCGCGAAAAATAGACATGCGCTCGGGGGACCCCGGACCGGCTTGCTTTTCACCCTGTCCGTTGGCACGCTCCGAGCCTGCCGGGCAGCTACAGGGCGCTTGGCGGACGACGAAAAACATAATGTTTAGGAGGAATTCGATGAAGTCTCGTTCTTTGGTGCCGCTCCTCGTTTTACTCGGAGCCGCCGCCGGCGCTTCCGCCCAGCCTTACGGCTACGCTCCGCCACCCATGCCACAGGGCTACGGCCCGATGCAGATGCCCTACGGCGGCGCTTATCCGGCAATGCCCGCCATGCCGGAAATGCCCGCTGCCCCGGCTCGCCCCACGCGTCCGGCCGAGCCGCCCGCGCGTGCGCAGACGGCTACGCCGGCCCGGGGTGAAGGGGCGCCTGCCGAGATGCCTAGGGGGCCTGCGGCCGAGGCCAGCGCGACGCTCAAAGAGGGCATGGATAAGCTCCTCGGCTTTCTGGCCCGCGAAGAGGTGCCGAATCGAGTTCAGGTCGCCGCCTTCCTCGACCGCGAGATCGCGCCCTATTTCGACTTCGAGCAAATGGCCAAGTGGGTGGCAGGTCCGGCGTCCGAAGGCATGAGTGCCGAGGATAAGAAGGCGATGGCCGCGCATCTGGAGGCAGACTTCCTCGGCACGCTGGCGTCCCGACTGATGGACTATCAGGGGCAGCAGATCCGCGTGTTGCCGCCCCGCATGGGCCCGCGCGGCGACGTCAGCGTCAACGTGGCGCTGCTGCGCGCGCAGAGCTATCCCTCCAAGCTCGAGTTTCGGATGTACAAATCGCCGACCGGCTGGCGCGTCTACGATGTCGTGGCGAACGGCCAAAGCGCGGCCGCCTATTATCGGGTGCAGTTCCAGCGTATGGCCGGACAGGGGGCCGTGCCGACGCGTTGATCCTCGACCCAGCCGCTCCGACCGAGCTGTGCCGGAAGGAGCGGTTCGGTCGGAGCGAACCACTTGAAGGAGACGCAGCCAAAGGCCATAGACTGGACCTTGCGAGAGGTCGCAACCGGCGATCATTTCGCCCGACCGGGAGCCGACGATGGATGGACCGATGAACAGCGCGCCGCCCGGCGCCGACGACATGCCCTCGAAAGTCGGACGGGTGATGTTGTTTGCAGCATGGATCGTCGGATTGGCGCTGCTGGCGATGTTCTTCGACGGCGTGATCACCGGCCGGGACAATCCCAACCCGGATCCGGTTGCGCTGCACAGCGGCAGCGGGGTCCCCGAAGTGCGCCTCGAACGCAACCGCGCCGGGCACTATGTCGCCGGCGGTCGGATCAACGGCGAAACGGTACGCTTTCTGATCGACACCGGTGCAACCGACGTGGCTTTGCCGCTGTCCTTGGCCGAGCGCCTGTCGCTGCCGCTCAGACCCGGCGGCATGAGCAAGACTGCAAACGGCATGGTACGCACCTGGACGACACGGCTCGACACCGTCGACCTCGGCGGATTGGTCGCGCACAACGTCCGCGCCACGGTCTTGCCGAACATGCCGGGAGACGATGTCCTTCTGGGCATGAGTTATTTGAGGCATCTGGAGCTGATCCAGCGCGGCGGTGTGCTGACGCTGCGTCCTCACCTCGGATCATCTTGATCCGCATCTCGGCGCCGGCCTCTCGCGCCGGCTCCGACTCTCGACGACAGCCCTCCGCGACTCCACGACACAACCTCGTCATCTTTATGGTTTCGGTTTAAGCTCGACCGATCCCGTACATCGGCGCGACGCTTCGAGCGCGATGACGGGCGGGCGGCCTGCGGCGATCCGGCCTCGTGATCGGGCTCGGAATCAACGCCGACGGCGTTTCATGGTTAGCGACGCACCCCGACAAACGATGATCAGACTGCACAGGATCCGAGACAACGCCGTCGCCTGGCTCAAACGCAAGCTGCCGATCCCCGTGTTTCTGCTGGCAAGTCTGCTGGTGATCCTGCTGGCGCGCGATCTGGCTGCGCGACGGGAGAATCCGAATCCGAACCCGGTCGCCTTTCTCGGCGCCGGCGACGTGCCCGAGGTGGTCCTCAAAGAGAATCAGGTGAGTCAGTACGTCACCACCGGGCGAATCAACGGAACCTCCATCGAGTTCTTGGTCGATACCGGGGCCGTGGATGTCGCTATGCCCTACATGGTGGCCCAGACGCTCGGCCTGACGCTCCAACCCGGCGGGATCAGCAAGACCGGCAACGGCGATGTCCGCACCTGGGTCGCGCGGCTGGAGAGTGTGGACGTCGGCGGGCTGGTCGCCTATGACATCAACGCGACGATCCTCCCAAACATGCAGGGCGATCAGGTCTTGCTCGGCATGGCCTACCTCAGACGCATGGAGCTGGTGCTGCGCGGCGGGGAGATGATCCTGCGGCCGTATTCAGGTGAATAAGTCACGATTCAAAAACAACCGAAACACGTAGGATGGGTAGAGCGAAGCGAAACCCATCCAGCCCGCGCCAAGGGCATCGGACCGACACCCGGCAACGCGGCGGTTTGGAGGATGGGTTTCGCTGCCGCTCTACCCATCCTACGTGTTCATCAAGGCGTTCGCCTTGTTTCTGAATCGTCCCTAACCGACCTGGAGCGCAACCCCGCCGCGCCTCGGATCGCCCGCGCCATGCGTGCTGCCGTCCGGAGAGACAGCCACACTGTGGGCGCCGCCGAAGAAGACGCTTCTGCGATTCCAGACCTTGAGCCCCGGCCAGTGCGTGCCGAGCGCGGCGATCGTCTCCTCCGTGATCGGCGGTTCGAGGTTCAGGACCCCGTCTTCGTAGTGCATCCTGGGCGAGGCCACTGCTGCCTCCAGATCGAGACCGAAGTCGATCAGATTAGAGATCACCTGCAGGATGGCGCTGCGGATCCGGTTGGATCCGGACGAGCCGGTCACAACCCATCCCCCGTCCGCCAGTGCCAGAAGGCTCGGCGCCATCATGGAGCTGATCCGCCGGTTGGTGGGCCAGCGATGAAAGCCGTGCGGGTTGATGTCCTCTTCCCCCAGCATGTTGTTGAGCATGATGCCTGTTCCGGGCAGCACATAGCCGGCGCCCTCCCCGTTGGAAAGGGTCACGCTGGCGAGGTTGCCCTCGCAATCGGCGACGCTGATCTGCGTGGTCCCGCGGCTGAAGGTCGCCGCGTCCTCCATGAGCCTGCGATAGGCTTCGGGGATGCTCGGGGCCAACTCAGAAAGTGGCGCCGAGAGCGGCTCGTCGCGCGCAGCCGGCTGCGCGCGACGCAGACGTTGGGTCAGCTCCTGAGCAAGGGCGAGCGCGTGCAGATGCTCGGGGCTGCCGCGTCCGAGTCGGACCGGCTCGACCACGTCGAGTAGCCCCAAGGCGACGCCGAGCAGAAACCCGCCCTGCGAGGGTGGCGGATTGGTGAAGAGGTGGGCTCCGCGATAGGGGTGGACGAGCGGTGCGCGGCGCTCGACCCGGTAGTCGGCAAGATCAGCCGCACTCAGATGTCCTCCGTGCTCGGCACAATCACGGACCAAGCGCTCTCCCAAGTCGCCGCGATAGAAGGGATCCGCGCCCTCGCGGGCGATCCGCTCCAGGGTCTCGGCGAGCTGCGGGTTGCGCAGCCGAGCCCCGATCGGGGCGAGCTGGTCGGGTTGATCCGGATCGGCATAGAGTGCGAGGGCCGCAGGGCTCGCGTGAAGGATCGGCGCGACGATCTCGGCGATATCCCGCTGGACGCGGTTCACGATCACCCCGTCGCGGGCGAGACGGCAGGCCGGCGCAACGATGGTCTCGAGCGGAAGCCGACATTGCTCACGATGGATCGCAACGACACCGGCGATCGTCCCCGGTGTCGCGATCGATCCTTGTCCGATGTGGAACTCCTGCGTGGCGTCGCCGAAATCGGCGAGGATCGGATAGAAGTCCAGCTCCTGCTCCGGGCGGTGTTGCTGCGGGGTCTGCGCGAAGAAGTCGAAAAGCACCGGCGCCGCGCCGGCGGGACGCGCGAGCAGGAAGCCGCCGCCGCCGAGCGAGGCCAGGACCGGCTCGGCGATGCAGGCCGCGCATAGCGCCGCGAGCGCCGCATCGAAGGCATTGCCGCCGGCACGCAGTGCCTCGACGGCTGCCTCGGCCGTCAACGGATGACCGGCTGCTACGCTACCGAGGGTAGTCATGGGAGCCGGAGTCCGGCTGGAGGTATTGAATGCATTGCCGGCCTCTTTTATGCCGATGGCGTGATCCGGAGACCGGGCGGTCGCCGCCCCTCCTGCTTGGTGTGTCGCGCGCTCGCTGCTGCCCGAGGCGGCGGGGTCGGTTCAACCCGGGGTGCAACCGACCCCCGATCATGCGAATCTTACGCGTCGGCCCCGCACTCGCGAGCCGAATGATCCGACGAAGGCGCCCGACGCTCAACCTACCCGATGCCCCCTGAATGGTCGACGAAACGAACCTACAGCTTCCGCAAGGCGATCGCACCGAGACCGAGTCACTGCGACAGGCATTGGGGCAGGCCTTGGGCGAGGTTCGTCGCGAGGCCCAGCAGGAGGTCGCGCGCATCAATCGCCAGTTGAGCGAGCACTCCGCGGTCGAGGGCGGAGCAGCCTCGGCCGCCGAGCAGCTCGCCCTGCGTCAGGAGCTCGAGAGCCTTCAGCGGACCCTCGGCGCGAAAGAGCAGGCCCTCGACGCGATCACCGAAGAGTGCCGACGTCTCGAGGACGTTTTGGAGGATCAGCATCTGGTCTTCGACGGCCTGCGCAAGGAGGTCGAGCGGCGCGATCTTTCCCTGAAGGCCGCCCAAGACGAGGTCGGCCGCTTGAGACAAGCCCTGCTCGACGTGCAGGCGCAGGGGAGCGAGCCGGCGGTGCTCGACACGGCACCGCCGCGTGGGCCCTCGGCCGCACCACCACAAGCCCGACGTCGCGTCATCAGGCTTGGCCTCTGGCCCCTGCTTCTTCTACCGGTGCTCGCGTTGCTCGTCATCTTCGTCTGGCTGCGTGCCGATCGCCCGCCGGCCCCCGGGGACCCGGAAACCGTTTCATCGGAGGCCCCTGCGACACAGACCGCGACCGGGGCGAGCGAGTTACCGCCCGGATCCGACCCAACGATCGAGCCTGTTGCGCCATCGATGGTCTCCGTACCGACACAGCGGGATCGGCTGCGCAACGGCGGCTTTGGTCCGACGCTCGCAAGGCTCCCGGGCGGGCGTTTTCGGATGGGCCGGAATCTCACGGTCGCAAGCGATTTCGGGCCGGCGCACGAGGTCGAGATCGCGCCCTTCTTGCTGGGTGTCTACGAAATCACCTTCGAGGAATACGATCGCTTCGCCCGCGCCGTCGGCCGCGGCCTTGCGAAGGACTTCGGATGGGGTCGAGGCAACCGCCCGGCGGTCGGCGTGAGCTGGGAGGATGCCCGGGCCTATGTGACCTGGCTCTCCCGCGAGACGGGACGCAGCTACCGCCTGCCGAGCGAGGCCGAATGGGAATATGCGGCGCGAGCCGGCGGGGGCGGATCCTACTGGTGGGGGTTCGGGCTGGAGCCGAATCGGGCGGCCTGCTTCGACTGCGGCAGCGCCTGGGACAACCGCTCGACGGCTCCCGTAGGGAGCTTCGAGCCGAGCCCTTTCGGCCTCCACGACACGGCGGGCAATGTCATGGAGTGGGTCGCGGACTGTTATCAGCCGGACTACGACGGCGCGCCGAGCGACGGGCGCGCCCGCACGGACGGTCCATGCACCTATCGCGTCGCGCGCGGCGGTGCGTTCAACAAACCCTCCGCCTCGATGCGGACCTACGTTCGCGCGCGCTTCGTTCCGGGAACGCGTCTGGGCATGCTGGGGTTTCGCGTTGCACGTGATCTCTGATGTGGCCGGGTCCGTTCGGGTGCGCGCGACCGGCTCCGTGCTGGGTATCGGCATTGCCGTGCTCGACCTCGTCAACGAGGTCGAGGTTTATCCCGCCGAGGACGACGAGGTCCGCGCCCTGGCCATGCGCCGGGTGCGCGGCGGCAACGTCACCAACAGCCTCGCCGTGCTGTCGCAACTCGGACACCCGTGCCGTTGGGTGGGCACCTTGGGCGACGACCCGGCGGCGGACCTGATCCTCGCCGACCTTGCCGGTCACGGCATCGAGGCCAAGGATGCGGTGCGCGTCCCCGGCGGGACCACCCCGATCTCTTCGATCCTGCTCAGCCGCGCCGGCGGCAGCCGGACCATCGTCCATTTTCGAGATCTTCCCGAGCTGAGTGCGGACGATTTCGGACGGGTCTCGCTCGATGGACTCGCCTGGGTCCATTTCGAAGGGCGCAACCCGCCGGAGACGGCACGGATGATCCGCCGTGTTCGCGAGGAGGCCCCTGATGTGCCGATCTCGGTCGAGCTCGAAAAGCACCGCCCCGGGATCGAGGCGCTGCTGAACGGCCCGCAACTCTTGCTGGCGAGTCGCGTCTTTGCGCGCGGCGGTGGATTCGAGGATCCAGGTGATTTCTTGGAGGATCTCCTCGTGCGCAGCGATGCACGGCTTTGCGTCGTTGCTTGGGGCGCACGAGGTGCCGCATCCCTTGTGCGCGGCGGTCATGTCCAGCGGGTGCCTGCCTACGTCCCGACGCGTATCGTCGATACCCTGGGTGCGGGCGATGTCTTCAACGCAGGGGTCATCCACGGTCTTGTGCAGGGCCTGCCATCCGGGGAGGCGGTCGTGCAGGCGGTCAAGCTCGCGGGGCTCAAATGCGGGCATTCGGGCGTCGTGATGGGGCGCGAATCGTCCCCTACGCCCTGACAGGCTGCCCAAGCGACGATTCGACCTCATCGTCCCCGAGTCTGGTCGTTCGAGTCCATCAGCCGATCGGATCCGCGATTGCGCCCTCCAGACAGTCCATCGCATCGGGCATCCCGAACCCCTTCTCCCGTTGCGTCCAGGCCCAAGCCGCCTGGATCGCGCACAGCAAGGCGTCGAGCCGGTCACCGCTCGGAGCCTCGGCGAGGCTCGGATCCGCCTCGACCTTCAGGCCGTAGACAGGCTGTGTCGCTCCGGCGCGGATCAGGTCGAGAAGCCTTTTCCTGGTCTCGTCCAGCTGTGCTGTCTGCTTGGACCGCGTGTCCTGTTTGTAACCCTGCTTGCCGATGAGCCGACGGGCGAGAACGCCGGGATAGGCTTCGACGACGATCCGCTCGGGGTCGCCGTCTTGGAGCCCCGGAATCCTCACGCCGGCCTTGCGCAACCGCGGTGCGCCCTCGAAGAACATGAGACCGACCGGGGTGCCGTAGAGCTTCTGCGGGCTGATCGCACCGGTTGCGCGATCCGTGGCGCGGCGATGTTCTTTGTCGCCCGGAAGACGTGCCGCCCTGTACCCATCCAGCGCGGTGCGGAAACCGTCACGGCCGAGTGCTGCGGCGTGATCCACGTAGCTCGCCCAGGTGCCGGGCCAGCCGATGTTCTCGATGAAGGTGCGCGATTGGCCGAACGGACAGTCGATCCCGGCGATCCAGGGCCCGGGTCGCTGCAACGCGGTCTCGAAACCCTCGAAGTCACGCCATTCGGTCAGCTCGCCTGACGTCAGTCGCACCCCGTCGAAACGGCACTCCAAACAGGTGATGGGCTTGCGGCGACTCGGTCGACTGGTGAAGTCGATACCGTAGACCTTCATTCCGGCGAGATCCGGCGTAGGTGCGAATTGATTCGCAAGTCGCGGCATGACGATGCGAAATCCGCACCTATCAGGTTCAAGGCGCCGGATTCGGCTGCCGCGTATGGATCGCTTCGATCTCCGCGATCACCTCATTCGAGAGCGTGAGATCCGCGCTGGCGAGGTTGGCTTCCAACTGCTCGGGGGTCGTGGCACCGATGATGTTGGACGTGACGAAGGGCCGGCTCGTCACCCACGCGAGGGCCATCTGCGCCGGGTCGAGTCCGTGGCGGCGGGCGAGTGCGACATATTCGGCCGTAGCACGCTCGGCCTGCGGGTTGGAATAGCGGTTGAAGCGCTCGAAGAGGGTGACGCGGGCACCGGCCGGGCGTGCGCCGTCCAGATACTTCCCCGAGAGCACGCCGAAACCGAGCGGCGAGTAGGCCAAGAGACCGCAGTCTTCGCGAACGGCGACCTCGGCGAGGCCGACCTCGAAGGACCGGTTCAGCAGACTGTAGGGGTTCTGGATGCTGACCATGCGCGGCAGGCCATGCTTGTTCGCGAGCGCGAGGAAGCGCATCAGGCCCCAGGGCGTCTCGTTGGAGACGCCGATGTGGCGGATCTTGCCGGCCCGGACCTGATCGGCGAGGACCTCGAGTGTCTCCAGCAAGGGGACGCTGTGCGCGTCATCCACCGGTGAATAGCCAAGCTTGCCGAAGTAATTGGTCTCGCGGTCGGGCCAGTGGAGCTGATAGAGGTCGATCCGGTCCGTCTGCAGCCGCTTCAAGCTGCCGTCCAATGCCGTCACGATATTGGCGCGGTCCAGCCGAGACTTGCCGCCGCGAAGATGCGGCAGCCAAGTGCCCGGACCGGCAACCTTGGAGGCTAGAACAACCCGGTCACGACAACCGCGCGACGCAAACCAGGTGCCGATGTAGGCTTCGGTTCGACCAATGGTCTCCGCTCGCGGCGGCACCGGATACATCTCG
Source organism: Thiocapsa sp. (assembly GCF_011390875.1). Taxonomy (GTDB): domain Bacteria; phylum Pseudomonadota; class Gammaproteobacteria; order Chromatiales; family Chromatiaceae; genus Thiocapsa. The sequence continues at coordinate 14,070 of NZ_JAABRP010000031.1, read as the reverse complement.
GCCGTGTCGATGAAGTTGATACCCACGGCGAGCGCGCGGTCGAGCTGGGCATGTGCCTCGGCCTCGTTGTTCTGCTCGCCGAAGGTCATGGTGCCGAGGCAAAGTGCGCTGACGCGGATGTCAGTGCGTCCGAGTGGTCTGAGCTCCATTGCGTCCTCCTCAATCGTGTCGATGATGGATCGAATCGCCCACGCACATGATCAAGCGAAGAGTCGCACTGATTCTATCGAATAAACAACTGGTCTTGGATGGTCGAGTGACACGCGATCGGCCGACCGCCGGACGAGCGCAAGCCTGCGGCTGCACAAGGCGTCGATCCCGGGGTGCGGCCCTAAAGGCCCAGTACCGCCGGGATCATCACTGTCGCCTCCGGTCGGAGCGTGCTCAACCGCCATCGGCCATGGCTCGGGGCATCAGAACGCCGGCCCGCGGCCCGTCTTGCCCGACGCGCAGGGTTCGCCCGGACCTCCGCGCTTGGACCCCGGTCCGCGGGCATCGAACCGTTGGAGCTGCTCCTCGGTCAGGACGGCCTTGATCTGCCCTTGGATCTCGTCTCGGGCCATGCCCGAGCCGTCGTTCTTGGTCTGCATGACGGTGCGCACTTGGGCGACCTGCTCCTCACTCAGATCCAGTCGGTCGGCGAGTCGATCGAGATGCCTTTCCATCCGAGAGTCCCGCTGCTCTTCGATACGTGCCTGTTGATCGGGCGTGAGAACGGCACCGATGCGTGCCTGCACCTCCTCACGCTGTTGTAGCGCCCTCGCGCGTTGATCCTCCAGGATGGTCCGGATTTCGCCCTGCTGCTCGCTCGTCAGGTCCAGGGTGCGGGTCATACGTTCGATGCGCTGGTCTGCGAACGCGCTCGGGTCGTGGTCAAAGCCGCGAGGTCCGGCCAGGACCGAGGTGGCCATGACTGCCGTGACGGCGAACGCCAAGGTTGCGGTGCGAAAGCTCTTGCCTGTGTTCATGATGTGTCACCTGTGATGTCTTCGTTGCGTCTCGGGAGGATCCCGATGGCATGTCGAGTCCAATCCCGACGCAGTGCAGGTTAGGTGACCAGGGTGCAGGAGCTGTGCAGCGATCGTGCAGATTTCGTGGAAGCCGGGTTCGCGAGCAAGCCCTCTAAACCGCGCCCGGTGCGATATGCGTCATGTGTTGGAATGGCTTGGCCGCGCCAGCCCCGACGACTGTCGGAGCTGGCGCGGTTTAAAGTCTTAAAAAAATATCAAATCCTAAACCGCGTCTCACCGGGGTCGAGGACATCTCCGAAGCCAAACGCAAAATAAAAACGACGCATCTCGCTCCGGACGCGGTTTAGTGGATCACTTGGATCCCTGCGAGACTGCCGCGTCGGTGTCGGGCTCCTCGTAGCGATAGCCGACACCGTAGACCGAGTGGATCAGCTCGACATCCGGCGCCAGCTCGGTGAGTCGGCGCCGGAGCTTCTTGATGTGGCTGTCGATGGTGCGATCGGACACGACCCGGTTGTCGGTGTAGATTCGGTCCATGAGGTGGTCGCGCGAGAGGATTCGGCCCGCGGCCTGATGGAGCGCGGCCAGCAATGCAAGCTCCACGGCAGTCAGCGTGATGATCTTGCCGTCGTGCGAGACCTGCAAGCGCTCCGGCTCGAGTGTCAAGAAACCGCTCCGGCGGTGCTCGAGCGCCCGGCTCGTTCGTCTCAGGACAGCCTTGACGCGGGCCACCAACTCCCGCGGGCTGTAAGGTTTGCAGACATAGTCGTCGGCACCCAGCTCAAGCCCGAGGAGACGATCGATCTCCTCGACCCGTGCCGTCGTCATGATGATGGGCACCTGAGCGCGGCTGCGCACCTCGCGACAGATGCTCAACCCGTCCTGACCCGGCAGCATGAGGTCGAGCAGGATCAGATCCGGTCCCTCTCGCTCGATCCAGGCGACTGCACCCGCGCCGGTAGCCAGGTGATGGACCCGGAAGCCGGCCGCACGCAGATAGTCGCCGACCACGTCGGCCAGGCGCTCCTCGTCCTCGACGATGAGGATCAACGGCAGTGCAGTTTGGTTCATTTGGATCTTACCCCTCGGTCCGCCGGCAGCTCGATGCGGATCGAACAACCGCCCGCTTCCGCAGCGTGCGCCTCGATGGTGCCGCCATGGGCCAGCACCACATTCTTCGCGATCGCGAGCCCCAGTCCGGCACCGCCCGTGTGGCGGCTGCGCGAGGCATCGACCCGATACAGCCGGTCGAAGAGCCGCGGCAGGTCCTCCGTCGGGACGCCGGGCGCAGTGTCTTCGAAGGTGATCCGATACCCTCCGAGCGGAGCTGCGTCCAAGGTCACCGTAAGCCCTCCGCCCGGGTCCGTGTAGCTCAGGCTGTTGTGAAGCAGGTTGCCGAAGAGTTGGGAGATGCGGCCGGCGTCCGCGTGCAGCGGAGCCCACCCGACCGGACCCGCGCCGCGCCGACCGGCGAGCCGATTGTCGAAGACCAAGGCAAGCCCTGCGGCCTCGAAGCGCGTCCGGAAGGCATCGATATCCTCGCAGAGGAGCTCGGCAAGGTCGATCTCCTGCATGCGGTAGGCGAGTGCACCGAGATCCGTCGTCGCGAGATCGTTGAGATCTTCGACCAGGCGCGAGAGCCGCAGCACGTCGCCGAGCAGGCGATCGACTTCCGCGCGCTCCAGCGGCCTCACGCCATCCTGCATCGCTTCCAGATGCGCCCGCAACAGCGCAATCGGCGTGCGCAGCTCATGCGAGATGTCCGCGACCCACTGACGCCGCGCCCGATCGTTGCGCCCTAAGGCATCCGCAAGCGCGTTGATGTCGCGGCCCAAGCGGGCGATCTCGTCGCCGCCCGCAACCGAAACGCGGGCGTCATAGTCCCCCGCTGCCAGCCGGCGAGCGGTCTCCTGAAAGCCTTGCACGGGCCGGATCAGACGACTGGAAAGCGGATACGCCAAGGCGGCTGCGAGTGCCAGCATGGCCAGCACGATCAGCCAGAGGCGCCCACCCTGACGCTCGACGAAGTGCAGATCAGCGAGCTCCGCGACCGGCGGACCCGCGATGACAGCAAGCTCGCCGATCCGCGTGCCGTCGAGGTCCAACGCAAAACGCCGCGTCTCGGACAACAGCTCGGGGCGTCCGTAAACCAGGGTGCCGTCGGCGTCGAGCAGCATCAATCGCATCTCGATCGGCGCCCCCTGATCCTGTCCCTCGTCGCGCAAAGCCAACGGCGGTGGCCAGATGAAGCCCTCGCCGCCGTCCACCTGATGATGCGGTCCGAGAAAGCGTCGCGCCCACGGCGGAGGGCGCGAGCCATCCCCCGGTCGGCCCCGACGCCCCTCGGCAGGCCAATCGCGCCCCAGCAGCGCGCCGAGCCACAGCCGCGGCGACTCGCGCAGCGACGCCCAGCTCCCCTCTCGGGCATAGATTTCGGTGAGACGATCGCCGATGACCTCGACCCGCGCGTGCTCGCGCGCCGCAGCCAGCTCGACCAACCCGCGTTGAAGCGACCAATGCACGAACGCCTGAGTACCCGACAAGACCAGAACGCAGGCGAGCAGAAGCGTGAGAAAGACCTTGGTGTGAATGGAGAACGACATCTTCACGGCAGCTCCGGACGCCTCGGCACGAGCGGCCATGAACGGGGTTTCGCAGCGGGTGCTGCTTCTGTCGAGTGAAGCGGACCGGGTCGACCCACGCTCGACGCACTCGACGCCGTCGCACGGCATCCGCTCTCGGTCGATGAGATGACGATAACAGGCGAGAGTGCACCAAAAAAGGAACGGCTCGAACCCGACGCTTTTTCTCTACATTTCGCAATGCGCAATGAACATCCGTGCGGTTCAATGGCGCTCCGACGAGCGCGAGGCCACGTCGTTCATCGATCCCAACCGGAGAGCACTATGACGATAAAACGCACTGTCGATCACGGATTCCGTCCCGGCATGATGACCCTATGCCTCGCGGCTGCAGTCTCGGCCCACGCGCAATCCTTCGCCGTCGACAACGGCGTGATCAGCGGCGTGACGGGTATCGAGATCCAAGGCAGCCTGTACGACGTCGCCTTCGCGGATGGCTCCTTCAATGGCGTTTACCCCGCTCAGCTCAGCGGTTACGGGCAGCTCGCACAGGAGGTCGCCCAAGTCCTCCTCGTCGCAAGCGAGAGCGGTGCACTCACGGCCAACCCCGGCGAGCAGCGAAATCTACAGCTCCTTGGATGCCGCTCCCGCGAATCCTGCACGGTCTTGATCCCCGAACACTCGACAGGCGCGGCGCCTTCGGCTCAAACGACCTACGCGGTCGAGGTGATCTATTCCCGGGATGGGTTCCGTTCAGTGACCTCCAAACTGTGGCCGTTCGACGCATCCACGGATACCGTGCACATGCCGGACATGCTGTACGCGATCATCACTCCTGCCCGCTAAACCGCGCCCGGTGCGATATGCGTCATGTGTTGGAATGGCTTGGCCGCGCCAGCCCCGACGACTGTCGGAGCTGGCGCGGTTTAAAGTCTTAAAAAAATATCAAATCCTAAACCGCGTCTCACCGGGGTCGAGGACATCTCCGAAGCCAAACGCAAAATAAAAACGACGCATCTCGCTCCGGACGCGGTTTAGCGGCGGTCGGTTCCGGGTCAAGAGCACGGTTTTCGGCTTTATTGGCCGTGACCCATCGCCTGACTCATGTCAAGGAATCGACGTTCGCGGCGCCGCAGAATCACCGTATCTCAAGCATCGGCAACGGAAAACAACGGAATGATGACGGCGATTACCGACACCTTCACCGAGGATCACCACCGCTGCGACCGTCTCCTCGCCGCAGCCGAAGCCAGTGCCGGCGGCTCGGATTGGTCCGCCATCGGTGCTGCCGCCGGAGCACTCGTCACCGCAATGGACCGTCACTTTGCGCTGGAGGAAGACGTCGTCTTTCCCGCACTCGCGCAGGTCTTTTTCGTCGCGGAAAATCCCATCGAGATCATGTGCAACGAGCACGCGCAGATGCGTCAACTCCTCTCCGAGATCGGCGAGGCGGTCGATATACGCGATAAGAACGCGTTGCTCGGCATCCTCGAGACGCTGCATTTTCTGGTGCAGCAACACAACTACAAAGAAGAGGGGATCATCTACCCGATGGCCGACGGGGCCCTGCCGGAGCGAGCGGCGGACGTGGCTGCCATGATCGCGGACGTTTGAGTCTCCACTAAACCGCGCGGACTCCGGAAGTCGCCAAGTCTGCCGGGATCGATCCCATCCAAAAACATCGCATACCGCGCTGGGCGCGGTTTAATTCTCCTCCCGCTGCCGATCCTTGCCGCTCAACTCGCGGCGTTTCTCCCTATATTTCACGCCGAACACCGATTCGGACACCGCAATCGTGCCTCTTCCGGTGAACCCTTCATTGCAGCCTCACCGTTGATCCACCCGAAAACTTGCCTAATTTCCGAAAGATGAGGTCAACTCGACCAAGCCACCTCCGACAGGCGCGACATGACGATCGACGGTACGCTGTTCTCGCCGGCCCTGCTCTGGGTCATGAATCTGCTCTTCGCCTTGCTCCTGCTGCTTGCCCTGAAGCTCACGCCGTGGCGGAAGCTTCGCGACATGGAGCAGTTGAACGTCTTTCTCGGGGCGGTCGTTGCGCTGCTCGTGCTCTGGCACATGGACGTTCAGGTGCAGTCCGGGTTGTCGTTTCATCTGCTCGGGGTGACGGCCATCACCCTGATGTTCGGGTGGTCGTTGGCGGTGATCGGGGCTGCGTTGGTGCTGCTCGGGGTGGTTCTGAACGCGGGAACGGGCTGGGACGGGTTCGCGATGAATGCCCTCCTCACGGGTGTCGTGCCGGCGACACTGACCCAGGTCGCCTTGATCCTGATCCGCTGGTATCTGCCCAAACAGTTTTTCGTCTATGTGCTGGTGAACGGGTTCTTGACCGCGGGTCTGGTGGGCGTGATGACGGGCTATCTGGCCGCTTGGTTGCTGGTGCTCAGCGGCGCTTACAGCTTCGCGGATCTCAGCGAAACGGTGCTACCCTTCTTTCCTTTGATGTTCATGCCGGAGGCCTTCCTGAACGGCTGGATCTTGGCCGTGCTGGTGGCGTTCAAGCCACAGTGGGTCTACTCCTTCAGCGATGAACAGTACCTGAAAGGAAAATAGGGGAGTTTTCGACATGGGTTGGGTCGGCACAGCCGTCGGCGGCGCCATCGGTCTGGTCGTAGGAGGTCCGGTCGGTGCGGTATTCGGTGCGGCCTTGGGTCAGGGTGTGGATCGGGGCTGGATCGGTGGCTCGCGGCGCCCGGCCTTGACGGGTGCGCAGCGGGCGCGGGTCCAGGCGCGTTTCTTCGAGACGACCTTCTTGGTGATGGGTCACGTCGCCAAGGCCGACGGGCGGGTCAGCGAGGCCGAGGTCGCCCTGGCGCGTTCCGTGATGGATCGGATGTCCTTGGGCACCGACCAGCGCCGCGTCGCGATCGATCTGTTCAACAAAGGCAAGTCGCAGGATTTCGATCTGGCGGGCGCCATCGCTGCACTGAAGGCGGTCTGCACGGGTCAGGGGACATTGATTCACCTGTTCCTCGAGGTGCAGCTTCTGACCGCGTACGTGGACGGCGCCCCGACACCGGACCAACGGCGCGCGCTCGAGACCATCCGGCGCGGACTCAACGTCTCTGCCTTCGCCTATCGGCAGCTCGAAAACCTTTTGGTGCTGCAGCAGCGGATGTATGCCGGTGCGACCGGGCAGGCCGGCCGCGGTAAGTCCTCGGCGGCGGCGAGACCGGCACCGCTCGCCAGCGCCTACGCGACCCTGGGCGTCGGTCCCAAGGCGAGCGACGCCGAGATCAAGAAGGCGTATCGGCGCCTGATGAGCCAGCATCACCCGGATAAGCTGATGGCGAAGGGTCTGCCGGAGGAGGCCATGCGGATGGCCTCGCAGAAGACGCAGGAGATCCGGCGTGCCTACGAGACCATCACGGAGGCGCGGGCGGCCTAAACCGCGTCCAGAGCGATATGGTGATTTTCGAGCTAAACCGCGTCCGGAGCGAGATGCATAGTTTTCATTTTGCGTTTGGCTTCGGAGATGTCCTCGACCCCGGTGAGACGCGGTTTAGAATTTAATATTCTTTAAGACTTTAAATCGCGCCAGCTCCGACAGTCGTCGGGGCTGGCGCGGCCAAGTCATTCCAACAAATGACGCATATCGCACCGGGCGCGGTTTAGCTCGACGTTTGGCGCATCCACGGCCCTTAGTCGGGACGCAGTTTTAAATCGTATATTTTTTAATATCTTAAACCGCGCCCGCTCCGGCGGCCGTCAAGTCTGCCGGGGCCGATCCCATCGAAAAACATCGCATGCCGCGCTGGGCGCGGTTTAGACGTGTGCGTCCGCGTGCCGAGTGAAAATCCGGCCCGCTTCGGTTAAAGTTTCTCACTTTCAACATCAAAACGGATCCGGGCCGAGGCGCGTGTGCCGCGGCGAGCGAGATCTTAGGGGACAACAGCATGACGCCTGATCTGATCGCACCGTCCATCCTCTCGGCGGATTTCGCCCGGCTCGGCGAGGAGGTCGACAATGTGCTCGCCGCCGGCGCGGACATCGTCCATTTCGACGTGATGGACAACCATTACGTGCCGAACCTCACCATCGGCCCGCTGGTCTGCGAGGCGCTGCGCAAGCACGGCGTGACGGCGCCCATCGACGTGCATCTGATGGTGAAGCCGGTCGATCGGATCATCCCGGACTTTGCCGCAGCCGGTGCGACATACATCACCTTCCACCCGGAAGCGAGCGAGCACATCGACCGCACCCTCCAGTTGATCCGCAACGAAGGCTGCAAGGCGGGTCTGGTCTTCAACCCGGCCACATCGCTGAGCTATCTCGACTATGTGATGGACAAGATCGATATGATCCTGCTGATGTCGGTCAATCCCGGCTTCGGCGGTCAGAGCTTCATCCCGGCAACGATGGACAAGCTGCGCGCGGCGCGCAAGATGATCGATGCGTCCGGGTTCGATATTCGGCTCGAGGTCGACGGCGGCGTGAAGGCGGACAACATCGGCGAGATCAAGGCGGCGGGTGCGGACACCTTCGTCTCCGGCTCCGGGATCTTCGGCAAGGGCCGCGACAGCGATCCGCATCGCTACGACAGCATTATCCGGGAGATGCGCGAGCAGATGGCGCGCTGAACCGCGTCCGGGGCTCAGGTCGGGGTGGGAGTTTGGTCGATGCGACCGCGCTTCCTTTCGCGATTCGAGTCGACGCGGTTCAGGTGATGAGGGGCCTGAATGGCTTGTCCGATTGTGTTCTTGAGCCTGGAGCTGTGATCGCATGCTGCGACCGAAGATGATCCTGATCGATGTGGACGGCACGCTGGTGGACAGCGTCCCGGATCTCGCCTTTTGTGTCGACGCCATGATGGCGCGGCTCGGCCGTCCGCCCCACGGGGAGACGGCCGTGCGCAATTGGGTCGGGAACGGCGTCGAGCGGCTGGTGCGCCGGGCGTTGATCGGACAGCTCGACGGCGAGCCGGACGAGGCGGATTTCGAGGCGGCGCTCCCGATCTTTCTGGATCTCTATGCGGAGAACACCTCCAAGCGCTCGGTGCTCTATCCGGGCGTGGTCGAGGGCATCGCCTTCATGAAGGGGGCGGGTTATCAGCTCGGTTGCGTGACCAACAAGGCTGCTCAGTTTACCGAGCCGTTGCTGCGTGATCTCGGCATTCGCGAGAATTTCGGCCTGGTGGTGAGTGGTGATACGCTACCGAAAAAGAAGCCGGATCCCCTGCCGTTGCTGCACGCGGCACAACACTTCGGGGTCGAGCCCGCAGAGGCGCTCATGATCGGCGACTCGGTGAGCGACGTGAAGGCCGCGCGCGCCGCCGGCTTCGGGATCATCTGCATGAGCTACGGCTACAACCACGGTCAGGATATCCGCGAGGCGAAGCCCGATGCGGTGATCGACTCCATGGTTGAGCTCGAGCAATTTCTGGCCGGATAATCTTTTGACCGCGTAGGATGGGTAGAGCGAGAGCGAAACCCATCCTACGGGTGTCGTTTTTTGTGGATCTCGGCGCGGTGAGGATGGGTTTCGCTGCGCTCTACCCATCCTACGGCTGTTGATGTTTGTGATGACTGCGGCTGGCGTTTGGGGTCGCGATTTCGATGATTGAACATGAGGCTTCGGACGATGCGAGCGATGAACGGGTGGCGATGGCGAGGTTGAGACCGCGTTCCGACCTGCCTTGATCCCTTTTGCTCGGAGACCCCGATGACCCCCGCTGCCTTTCGTGCCCTGGCCGACCAGGGCCACAACCGGATTCCGATCCTGCGCGAGGTCCTTGCCGACCTCGACACCCCGCTCAGCGTCTATCTCAAGCTCGCCGAGGGGCCTTACTCCTATCTGCTCGAATCCGTGCAGGGCGGGGAGAAGTGGGGGCGTTATTCCATCATCGGTCTGCCCTGTCGTACGCTGCTGCGGGTGAGCGGCCGCGAGATCCGTGTCGAGCGTGACGGCGCGGTCATCGAGTCCGTCGAGACGGCGGATCCGCTGGCCTGGATCGATGCCTACCAGAATCGCTTCAAGGTTGCCGATCTCGCCTGTCTGCCTCGCTTCACCGGCGGTCTGGTCGGCTATTTCGGCTACGACACCATCCGCTATATCGAGCCGCGTCTGGCGACTTGTCCCAACCCGGATCAGCTGCAGACACCGGACATCCTGCTGATGGTCTCCGACGAGGTGGTCGTCTTCGACAATCTCAGCGGACGGATGTACATCATCCTGAACCTCGACCCGAGCGCCGGGGATACCCTGGAGGCCGGCGAGGCGCGCATCGACGCCTTGTGCGAGCGGATGCGCGGCGGTGCGCCGCGACGCTCGTCCGAACCGGGGCGCACGGTAAGCGAGACCGACTTCGTCTCCGGGTTCACCGAGGATGGCTTCAAGCACGCGGTCGAGCGCATCAAGGACTACATCCTGGCCGGCGACTGCATGCAGGTCGTCATCTCGCAGCGCCTGTCCATTCCCTTCCAGGCGCCGCCGCTGGATCTGTATCGGGCATTGCGCGGGCTCAATCCATCGCCCTACATGTATTTTCTCGATCTGGGCGATTTTCACATCGTCGGCTCCTCGCCCGAGATCCTGACCCGGCTCGAGGACGGCGTGGTCACGGTCCGCCCGATCGCCGGCACGCGCCGTCGCGGCGAGACCGAGGCCGAAGACCAGGCACTCGAAGCCGAGCTTCTGGCCGATCCCAAGGAGCTGGCCGAGCACCTGATGCTGATCGACCTGGGTCGCAACGACGCCGGGCGCGTGGCCGAGATCGGCAGCGTGCGTGTGACCGACAAGATGATCGTCGAGCGCTATTCGCACGTGATGCACATCGTCTCCAACGTGGTCGGCGATCTGCGCGACGGCATGAACGCCATCGACGTTCTGCGCGCGACCTTCCCGGCCGGAACCGTCTCCGGGGCGCCCAAGATCCGCGCGATGGAGATCATCGACGAGCTGGAACCCGTCAAACGCGGTATCTACTCGGGCGCAGTCGGTTATCTCTCCTGGAACGGCAACATGGACACGGCGATCGCGATCCGCACCGCCGTGATCAAGGACGGCATGCTCCACATCCAGGCCGGCGCCGGCATCGTGGCCGACTCGGTCCCGGACGCCGAATGGAAGGAGACCATGAGCAAGGGCCGCGCGGTCTTTCGCGCCGTGGCCCTGGCCGAGGCGGGGATCGAGCTGGGTGCCGGGCGGGTCGCTTGAGCCTCGGTTTGCTATCATTGCAAGCATGCTGGTTCGCGGAGCGGGCTCATGGCCAATCTCGTCGTCAGGAATCTTGACCAAAGCATCGTCGAGGCGCTCAAACGTCGGGCGGCCGTCCGAGGGCGCAGCGCCGAGGCCGAGCATCGTTTGATCCTGGAGCAGGTCTTGCTGCATCCGCCCAAGCGCAGCTTTGCCGAGGTACTGGCATCCATGCCGGATGTCGGACGCGACAGCGACTTCGAGCGCACGGAGGCGACGGAGGGCGCAGACGGTGTATTTGATTGACACCAACGTCGTCAGCGAGGCGCGCAAGGCATCCCGGGCCAACCCTGGCGTGCGGCGCTTCTTCGCTGCCGCCGCGGCCGATGCGCAGCGACTGTATCTTTCGGCGGTCACGGTCGGGGAGTTGCGCCGCGGTGTCGAGCTGATCCGCCATCGAGGCGACCAAGCGCAGGCGGCGCGGCTGGAAGACTGGCTGAGTCGGATCCTGACCGACTACCAAAGCCAGATCCTGAGCCTGGATGAGGATATCGCCCAGGTCTGGGGCCGGTTGAGGGTGCCCCGTCACGAGAACGCGCTCGACAAGCAGATCGCGGCCACTGCGCTGGTCTACGACCTGACCCTGGTCACCAGGAATATCGATGATTTCGTCGGGACAGGGGTTCGGATCCTCAACCCGTTCACGGCATAATCGAATCAATCGAGCAACAGGCGTCCGACGCAGGCAGTGTCCATCTTTCAAGAAGATCGACGGACGGGATGCGCGACAACCGATTCACGTCACAACGAGTCTTTTCATTGTCATGCTCTTGATGATCGACAACTACGACTCCTTCACCTACAACCTGGTGCAGTACCTGGGCGAGCTGGGTGCGGAGGTGCGCGTGGTGCGCAACGATGAGCTGAGTCTCGACGAGGCGATTTCGCTCGCGCCCGAGCGGATCGTGATCTCGCCGGGCCCCTGTACGCCGAACGAGGCCGGGATCTCGGTCCCGCTGATCCAGGCGATGGCCGGGCGCGTGCCCATCCTCGGCGTCTGTCTGGGGCATCAGTCGATCGGCCAGGCGTTCGGCGGACATATCATCAAGGCGCCGAGCGTGATGCACGGCAAGACCTCGGCGATCCACCACACGAACGTCGGCGTGTTCCACGGACTGGATAACCCCTTCGAGGCGACCCGCTACCACTCGTTGGTGATCGAGCAGGAGACCCTTCCGGAGTGTCTGGAGGTCACGGCCTGGACCGAGACGGCCGAGGGCGAGCGCGAGGCCATCATGGGCGTGCGCCATCGCGAGCTTGCGGTCGAAGGCGTGCAGTTCCATCCGGAGTCCATCCTGACCCGGCACGGGCACGACCTTCTCAAAAATTTCTTACAAACCGCGCTAAACCGCGTCCATTCCGACTGTTGATGTCGGCGGCGATGTCGACGCCGCAGTTCTCCAGTGGGCTGTTGAGACGCGGTTTAGGATATTTAAAGAATAATTTAAAAATAATCACTTAAAACGCGCAGCTCCGGCAGTGAATACGCATGACAAGGTCGACCCAACATGAAACCCTCACCTAAACCAAAAGGCGCGTTTTAATCATGGAGCTGAAAGAGGCGATCAACCGCTGCCTGGAACACCGTGACCTGACCGGCGACGAGATGACCTCGGTCATGCGCACCATCATGACCGGCGGGGCGACATCCGCGCAGATCGCCGGCTTCCTGATCGCCTTGCGTATGAAGGGCGAGGCTGTCCCCGAGATCGCGGCGGCGGCGGGCGTGATGCGCGAGCTGGCGAGCGGCGTGGACATCGGCGGGCTCGATCATGTGGTCGACATCGTCGGTACCGGCGGCGATTCATCGGGGACCTTCAACGTCTCGACCACCAGCATGTTCGTCGCAGCGGCGGCCGGTTGTCATGTCGCCAAGCACGGCAACCGGTCGGTTTCCAGTCGCTCGGGCGCGGCCGATGTGTTGGAGGCCGCGGGTGTCCGTCTGGATCTGACGTCCGAGCAAGTCGCGCGCTGCGTGCGCGAGGTCGGCGTCGGCTTCATGTTCGCGCCGGGTCATCACAGCGCCATGAAGCATGCGATCGGTCCGCGCAAAGAGCTGGGCGTGCGGACAATCTTCAACGTCCTGGGTCCGCTGACCAATCCCGCCGGTGCGCCCAATCAGGTCCTCGGTGTCTTCAGCGAAGAGCTGCTTGAACCGCTAGCCTTGGTGCTGCAGCGTCTCGGCAGTCGTCATGTCATGGTGGTTCATGCCCGCGACGGTCTGGACGAGATCAGCATCGGCGACATCACAGACGTGGCCGAGCTGAAGGACGGCGTGATCCACCGCTACGCCATCCATCCCGAAGACTTCGGTCTCAAGCGAGCGGATCTTGATGCGATCCGCGTCGGGGATCCGGCCGAGAGCCTGGTGATACTGCGTGGCGTGCTCGCCAACGAGGCGGGTCCGGCACGGGATATCGTTCAGCTCAATGCCGGCGCGGCGATCTACGCCGCCGGCCGTGCCGAGAATCTCGCCGCCGGACTGGCGCGAGCCGACTTCGCCATCTCCAGCGGCGAGGCGGAGCGTCGGCTTGAGCGATTGATCGAGCTGACGGCGAGTTTCGATCGCGCGAAGGGCGGCCATTGACGATGAGCGACACGCCCGACATCCTCAAAAAGATTATTCACCGGAAGGTCGAAGAGGTCTCCGCCCGGTCGGCGCGCGTGCCGCTCGATCGCCTCGCTGCAGGCTTACACGAGGCCGATCCGCCGCGCGGATTTGCCGCCGCGCTCCGCGCGAAGGTCGACGCGGGCGCCCCGGCGGTGATCTCCGAGATCAAGAAGGCCAGTCCCAGCAAGGGGGTGCTGCGCCGGGATTATCGGCCCGCCGAGATCGCGCAGAGCTACGCCCGCAACGGCGCGGCCTGTCTCTCCGTGCTGACAGACCGTGATTTCTTCCAGGGTAGCGACGAGGATCTCAAGGCGGCGCGCGCGGCCTGCACCCTGCCGGTGATCCGCAAGGACTTCATCGTCGACCCTTATCAGGTCTACGAGGCCCGAGCTTAAGGTGCAGACTGCATCCTGCTGATCGCGGCCTGCCTGGACAATGCCCGGCTCGCCGAGCTGAATGCTCTGGCCGGACAGCTCGGATTGGACGTGCTGGTGGAGGTCCACGACGCGGAAGAGCTGGAACGGGCGCTGTCTGTCCCTGGCCGGCTGATCGGGATCAACAACCGCAATCTGCGGACCTTCGAGGTGACGCTGGACACGACGCTTGGACTGTTGGATCGGGTCCCGAGCGACCGGCTTCTCGTCACCGAGAGCGGTATCCTGACCCCCGAGGACGTCGGGCGGCTGCGTGC
>NZ_JAABRP010000235.1 GCF_011390875.1 Thiocapsa sp. | reverse complement strand
GCTCAGACGCGCGGCGACGGCCTTCATCAGGCCGAGGGGGTCATTGATCCCCGGTCTTCCATGCTTGGAGCTGGGCTTTGATATAGCTGGCGGGCTGGTTCGCGATGCCGGGAAAGTGAGACCCGATCCCGTTGCCGTCCGGGGCGTGACACTGACTACAGCCCGGTAGTCCACGCCCGGTCCAATCGCCCCAAAGCGCCATATCCACTGCCGCCTTTGTGACCGCATCGTCCAGCGGCTGCGCCGCTGTTACAGGTATCGGCATCGCCGCGTAGTAGGCCGAAACCGCGCCGATCTCATCCTCCGTCAGGTTCATCGACATGGGGACCATGAGGGGATTGTTGCGCTTGCCGGCGCGAAAATCTCCGATCTGCTTGACCATGTAGTCGGGATCCAGGCCCGCAATCCGTGGATAACCGGTGGCGGCCATACCACCGCCATCTGCACCGTGACAGGTCATGCAGGGAGCCACGCCTTTCGCCGTACCCTGTTGGGCGATACTGACGCCAAGATCTCCGGCGGCCGCGGTCGTCGCGGCGAGCGGCGTTACAAATGAGAGAACAAGGGCAATCGCGTAGGAGTTGTTCGTCATTGTCGCGCCATCCTCATTTCGTTGCTTTGGTGCGGGAAATTCCCGGCGAGCTCGCCTATCAGGTAAAGCGCGGGTGCCGCGACCGGTGCGTTTACCCCCGAATTCGCACGCCGACGCGATAGGAGAAAGGGCCCGGAAAGTTCCGTTCAGGGAACTGTGACCCGCGTAGAAACGAGGCGTCGGTGCGCCATCGCACATAAGCGATGAAAATCTCGCGCGTCAGACGGCATGCGCCATCGGTTACCGCCGGTCGTCCTCTAGGCCGTGGCCAACGTTCCGGCTACACTGGCCGCCGGCATTTATCAGTCCTACAAACCGTCGCAGCATTTCTCGATAACGAACATCCTAGATTCCGATTGTCATACGATAAGAGGCATAACGCATGTAGCCGTACGCGCCGCTCACATCAGTGCCCGAACGAGCTTCGACGAGTCGCAGCCTGTACTGATGGATGGCGTTGAATCTGAAACGGTCTGGTCCAATATCCAAAGCTCGGCTACGTATCTGACCTTCTTAATGAAAACCAAGACTTCTGATACTGATTTTCCGATCGTTTGTGTGGGCGGGTCGGCCGGCGGTCTCGATGCCTACACCCGATTACTCCGGCACCTGCCGAGCGACATGGGGGTTGCGATCGTTATCGTGAATCACCTCAGAACCGTCGCCACGCATCTCCACGAGATCCTTCCCAATTACACAACGATGCCTGTTGAGTTGATCTCTGAGCGATTGCTCATTCAGCCGAACCATGTGTTCATCATCCCGGAAAAGCGTGATTTGCATATTTTCGCTGAGGAGTTTCGTCTCAAGCCGATCTCGAAACCGAGGGGATGGCCTGACGTGATCACGGTTTTTCTGCGGTCACTCACCGAGCATTGGAAGGGCAAGCTGATCGCCGTCATCGTTTCCGGCTACGATGGCGATGGAGCTGCCGCACTCTGTGGGATCAAGGACGTGGGGGGAACCACCATCGCTCAGACGCTCGAAACAGCCTTGCAACCAGACATGCCTGAGAGCGCCATGGCAAGCGGTTGTATCGATTTCGTTCTCTCGCCCGAGGAGATCGCCCTGAAAATTACCAGCATTGCCCGCGGAGAATAGAGAAGTCGCGGCGCATCGTGTTACCAGGCATCGCAAGATTCCAGGATCCGACGGCACACCCTTACCCCGACGACCCTCTCGAAGCTCTGCTGCTAAGCCGGGAGCTCAATAGGTCCGTGCGTTATCGGTTTCCGGACGCAGCACCGTCAGACCCTTTGCGGGAATGTCGGGCAGAAACCCTGATCCCCGTAAGGCTCGACTCGGCGGAGCCATTCCCACTGTACACGACGCTGAAGGAGCATCCGTCTCCAGAACCACGGGCTCGGTCTGGTCCAGGGTGGCCAAACCCGAGCTAGGCATCTCTGCCCGATTGCAATTGCTTGCCCCTCTCCTCGGATCCGGAGAGTTCCCTGCCCTCACGATTCGCGAACGGTACCATTCTCTCCATCACGCCGTCTCTGAGCGTCCAGGCATGACGCAAGGCCGCAAAGACATGCATGGCCAGAAGCAAGACGAGCGTCATCGCTCCGAGGATATGCATGCCCCTCAAGGAGTATTGGAGCGTTTCATTTTCGCCGATCACGGCGGGAAGCTGAGCATTAAAGAAAGGAACCGGCTGGCCGTGCGAACTCACGAGAATATAGCCGACGATCGGCATTGCGATGAGCAGCCCATAGAGACCATAGTGCGTGGCATGTGCCAGCGCCTTCTCAGCGGGCGTCAGCGTATCGGGCAGCTTAGGGACGGGGTGTTTCCGACGCCAGTATAGCCTGAAAACCATCAATGCAAGGATTGTCAAGCCTATTCCCGTATGAATCGGTAGAAAGCTTTCCCACTGCGGGTCGTTCGGAGTCATGCGCCAGAGGTTCAATCCGATGATGAGTTGGACCGCAACCGCAAGAACGACAATCCAATGTAGGGTCTGCTGAACAATGCCCCATTGTCCTTCAGTATTTTCAATCTGCATGTCGTCATCTCCTCGTTTCGGTTAAAAGGAGCCCTGGGGGGCATCCGAGTACGCTGTAGTTCCAGCCTGCCTGTTGATCGTAGGCTAACCGCGGAGCACCAACAGGCAGACAAACTTCAATTCGCCGCTCCTCCTTGCATGTCACGAAGTCTTTCTGTTTCAAAACCATCGGCCTGGCCTTGTTCAAGCCGAATCGCCGATACGATTGAATAAAGGATCTTACCCTTCGTTGAGGCATAGGGCCGCGACCGGAACTAACGCATGAAAATTGCGATGAGGATGATGATCGGAATCGGAATTCCGAGAAAGAAAAGAAGCAATGATCGCATGTTGCACTCCAGTAAGGATCATAAAATAGCGCGGCGTTTGCGTGCGGTGAGC
The DNA here is from genome assembly GCF_011390875.1 of Thiocapsa sp. Taxonomy (GTDB): domain Bacteria; phylum Pseudomonadota; class Gammaproteobacteria; order Chromatiales; family Chromatiaceae; genus Thiocapsa. The sequence goes on along the minus strand of NZ_JAABRP010000235.1, from coordinate 3,869 downwards.
GGGCGCTTTTCATTAGACCGTCTACCCGCATTCCCCGTGGCGGTGAACGCCACGGCGCACGATGGCCCGTGTTACGAACAAGGCCCGGAACGTGTAATCACCAATACTTATTCGTCGCGCTGCCGGCCGCCGAAGATGGCCATCACACTGGCGAGGAACGCGCCGGACAGCAGAGAGATGAAAAGCCAGATGGCTGCGGTGGCAGCCGCCTTGCGGGCCTGCTCCGCCATAGCGCGTTCATTCAGATCCGATGCCCCGAGCCGGCTCTGGCTCGGGACAGTCTGATCGGCCATCATCGATTCGGCCGCGGGCGCGGATTCGGCATACGCAGCACCCGCCTTTATCCCATCACTGACGACAGACCCGATCAACGCAGTCAAGAGGGTGGCGGTGACTAGAGCCGAAACTGCCCAAGCGAGAAAACCATGGGCAGTATCGCGGAACCAGACCTCGTCCCTCGACACACCCACCCAGCGGGTGCGCATGCGCCCGGCAATATAGCCGCCCATGCCCGAGGCGGCGATCGTGCTGAAGACCATCCAGCCGATGGTGGTGGCACCGATGGTACCGGCCGTAATATCCGCGTTCAGCCATTGCGGTATGGATGACAGGCCGAGGCCAGCCCCCAGGATCATCAGTATCATCCATAGCGAAGCAGCCGTAGCCGCGCCCGCGAGGACGGCACCCCAGGCCACGGCGCTGAGATTGGATTGCTCCTGGTCAACGCGCTTATCGGCGATGAGCGGGGCGTTCTGGATGTCGTTATTGGGAATCGTCTGGACATAAGACATGATGTTCAACCTTTGAGTGGTGGAGTTGAAGAATGCGCCAATGGAGACGTCGATTCGTAGGCGCGAAAGCAGGCAAGGTGCATCAGGTAATGGTGACGTCGACATGGAATGTATCGAGCCCCGATTAAGGGACTTAGAGTCGTTGATTTCATCAACATCTGCCGGCAACCGCCGGCAGGTGTGCCGTCCTAGTCGCCGGAGCGCGACTTAAGATAACGTAAGATAACGACAGTTACGCTCTGCGCGAGCGTTCCGCGACAAGCTCCTCTTTGCGTGACGCGATTTGGGCGCCAAGCTCCATCATGTCCAGCTTCGAGGCTGTCGCCCTGGGAAACATCTCGTTCTGCTCTTCCTTGACGTGATTTTTCACATATTCTGACAGCACTTTTATCTTCGCATCGAAGGTCTCGCCATCCGGCTCCACGCCCTCCACTTCCGCGATCAAATCCTTGAGCGTGGCGTGCTCGACAATCGCCTCCGGCACCAGTTCCTTATCCTTGAGGGCGGCCTTCACGGCTGGATAGAAGATTTCCTCTTCGATCTGCGCATGAATCGTAAGATCAGCGCAGATCTGTGACACCAGGCTCTTCTTCTTGGACTTGACGTTTGTCTTCTCATACTTGTCAAAAAGATCACTCACGACCTTGTGGTCACGACGCAATAGGGCCGTAGCTTCCTGAGCCTTGGGCGTACTCGTCGACTTCGCGGATTTCTTCTTATCACCGGCATCGGCCTTGTTCTTGCCTGCGTGCTTCTGGGTCGTGCCTTCTTTATCCATTGCCTTGTTGTCGGCGACCTTACCGGCGACTTCCTTTACCTTGCCTTTGGTTTCTTCGATGTGGCCTTTCACTTTTTCTTTATTCATGAGTCTCTCCAGTTACGGTGGTGTGTCGTTACCTGAACATGGAACGATACATTCCATGTCATAGAACGCACCTTACACCTGAGGAGGAGCCCGCTCGGTGCGGAGGCACACATAGTCTTTATTTATTTATGGACCGTTGCGCTATTGCGCCTTGTCGTTTGCTCGCATGATGCGCGGCATCGGCGAGAACATGAACCGGCCATGACAGTGGGCGGAGGCGGGGAGAACTTGAGCAGGGCCATTACACGTGACAGAGGGCGAAGCATTACTGCTGGACAAGGCGTTTCCTGAGCAGCCGGTGCGGCAGCGGGAGCTCAGCGTTCACTATCTACGAGGTTTTCGGTTACGTTGCACCCAAGGGACCGGCTTTGACGGCTTCGACTTGCGCGTGCGTCGCGTCGCCAGCTGTCGAAGAGGGCCCGATAGCCGGCGAACCCGATCTTGGCGGTGCGCTTGGACACGCTCCACTCCATCGTGATGTCCTTCGGGTGGTTTCGCATCAAATGGCGTCCGACGAGCTCGGAGACGTGGCGGGCGGCGTCGAAATCCAGCGTGCGCCGAGTCGGCACGAAGACATGCAGACCGGTTTTGCCGGAGATCTTGACGATGGAGTCGAGGGACATGCCGAGCAGGAGCTCGCGCAACCAAAACGCGACCTCCTTGCCCTTCTCGAAGGCGACGGTGTTGAGCTCCTGCGCGGCGCCCTGAGCCTCTTTTCCGGAATAGATGTACGGATCGATGTCGAAAATCACGTGGTCCGGATAGTTGAGCACCGACGCCTCCATCGCGGCGAGCGAGCTTGCATAGTCGATGCTCGTGCTCGTGGCGTCGGGACCCGGCTTCGCGCGCGAGTGCCAGACGTGGAATTCGAGCGTGCCCGACTGCGCGAGCCACAGCAGCGTCGGCAGGTTGTTGCAGACGATGTAGTTGTGACGCTCGTCCTTGTGCCCCGAGAAGACGGTGATCGTCTCGACGAAGTCGGGGCGTTCCTGCTCCCAGTGTTTCTGGAAGAAACGCTGGCCGAGTATTCCCTCCGGCATCCGGATCATGGTGAGCGGACGGTCTGCGAGGTGCGGCAGGATGCAGGGCAACACCTGCGCGAAGTAGCGCACCAGGGGTCCCGCTTGGTGAGCGTCGGCTGCCGGAGCGCCGCGTCGGCGGGTCAGTACACGCAATCGGGGTTGGTGAGCCGGATGCGATGCGGGCCGACCGCGAGCGTAAAGGTCGCTTTCCCGGTGTCGAGCTGCTGCATGATGGCGTCGACCTCGGTGCTACCGGCCCGCGGCGCGACACTCGCAGGCGGCTCCGATCCGAATAGGGTGAACCTCGCAGATCCACGCCGGCGAAGTGCAGGAGATCGAAGCAGTAGAAGAAATGTAGATGAAATAGCGACCCATTCGCGCGTGACCGTCCCCGTGGTCAGCCACAGCCAGGCACGGAAGAAATGGTCGGTACGGTGTCGCACATTACGGGATACCCTGAAGTCAGACGCGAGTCGGGTGCCGCCGAGCTCCCCCGCTATCGGCCCGCAACTGCCGGTGTCGAATGCGTTCGTGGCTGGGCGAATGTGCGGTAACGTACCGAACATCCCGAAGAGCCGGTCTACAGTCATGACAAGTTGATCGGCCACTCCGTCAACAGTGCCGAGGCACCGTCCCGAGGAGCCCGCATGAATGAAACAAGCGCAAGCCTGCGTCACCGGGGCTTGACGACCTCGGCTGATCCGATCGGCGACCGATCAGTCCCGCCCCTGCGGCTGGCGCTGTTGCTTTGCGCGCTCTGCGGTGCACCGAGCGGGACGCTCGGCGCACAGGGACTGCCCGATCCGCGCGACCAACCCGGGAGCACAGTCGGCTCCGCCTTGGAAGAAGACTCACGCGCACCCGCGAAGGTGGACGTCCAGCCGGTCGCGGGCGATGAAGACATCCGCCAGCGTCTCCAGAGCGTCCTGGAGGCCACTGGTTGGTTTATCGATCCACGCGTAAGGGTCGAGGAGGGCGTCGTCTTTCTGACCGGTCAAACCGATACGGACAAATTGAAAAAGTGGGCCGGCGATCTGGCGCGCAACACCCAGGACGTCGTCGCCGTGGTCAATCAGACGGAGGTCATCCTGCCGTCGGTCTGGGACTACCGTCCGGCCCGGGCCGGAGTGCAGGCATTGTGGCGCGACCTGATCCGCTCGCTGCCCTTCGTCGTTTTCGGTTTATTTGTCC
>NZ_JAABRP010000234.1 GCF_011390875.1 Thiocapsa sp. | reverse complement strand
ATCGACTACGGCCCCTGCGCCTTCATGGACGCCTATGATCCCGCGACCGTCTTCAGCTCGATCGACCGCGGCGGCCGTTACGCCTACGGCAATCAACCGGGGATTGCCCAGTGGAACCTCGCCCGCTTCGCCGAGACCCTGCTGCCCTTGATCGACGGCGCATCGGACGCCGCGATTCAACAGGCAACCGACCTCATCCGCGGCTTCTTCGGCCGCTACGAGGAACACTGGACCGCCGGCATGCGACACAAGCTTGGCCTCGCCTCCACCGAGCCGGAGGATGTCGACCTCATCCACGGGCTCTTGGACGCCATGAAGGCATCCGGTGCCGACTTCACACTGACCTTCCGCCGCCTCTGCGATGCGGCCGCGGATCCCGGGGCGGGCAACGGTGTGCGCGATCTGTTCATCGACCGGCAAGCCTATGACACCTGGGCCGCGCAGTGGCGCGCACGTCTCCAACGGGACCCTCAACCCCCGGCCGAGCGCGCCGCGCGCATGCGCCACACCAATCCGGCAGTGATTCCACGCAATCATCGCGTCGAGCAGGCGCTTAATGCGGCCGTGGCGCAAAATGACTTCGGGCCGTTCGAAGCCATCCTGCGCGTCCTCGAGCGCCCCTACGAGGATCGCCCCGAGATCGCCGGCTACACCGAGCCGCCGCAGAACGAGGAGCGCGTGCTGAAGACCTTCTGCGGGACCTGATTCGACAGCGCCGGAGAACGCCGATCATCTTGTTCCAGCCATGGCGCAGTGATCTTCGAGATGTCCGATCCGGCTTACCCGGCCGCTGACTCCTCTTCATCGTCGGCCAAGAGGGAAAAACCTGAGATGGGTTTCGCGCCAAGCCGGAAGTCGCACTTCCATCTCGGAAGCTTTAGTTCACAATCACAACATTTTGTTTTAATTTAAGTCTTCTCGGATTTCACCCAAACCGACGACGAAACCAAATCCAACCGCTACACTAAGTCATTGATGATGATCATCGTCCACCCTGGCACACGCATTGCGGAGCTCAGGTTGCCGTTCTCGGCCAACCAGAACACCAACTGAGGGTAGGAGAAACGCGATGAGCTATCTGAAAGACGAGATTTCCGCACGTGTCGACGCCTATGACCATTGGGCGACGCGGCGCCGCTTCGGACCGGACGGCCCCAACAACCGGCGGCTCTGGGTCTTGGCTTGCATGGACGAACGCCTGCCGGTCGATGAAGCACTCGGGATTCGGGTCGACAGCCCGGTCGGCGGCGGCGATGCCCATTGCTTCCGCAACGCCGGCGGGATCGTCACGGACGACGCGATCCGATCGGCGATGCTCACCTGCAACTTCTTCGGAACACAGGAGATCGTGATCGTCCAACACACCCAATGCGGGATGTTGTCGGCAAACGCCAAGGACCTGGAAGCGGCACTCCGGGCCAAAGGGGTCGACATCGACGAGCTGACTCTGGATCCGACCTTGCCCGAGTTGAAGCTCGAGCCGGGCGGCTTCGCGAAATGGATCGGGATGATGGACGATGTGGACGTCACCTGCATGAAGACGGTGGAGACCTTCCGAAATCACCCGCTGATCCCGAAGGACGTGGTCGTCAGCGGCTGGGTCTGGGAGGTGGAGACCCGGCGCTTGCGCCCGCCCGTGCTCGATGACGAAAAGCGCGCCCGCACGGATGTGACCTCCGCGCAGTTCGGCGTCACGACGCCGCAGCCCAACCGCTGGCGTTGATCGAAACGGCGCCCGGCTCGGGCGCCGCCTTGCCTCGCTCCACGACACTTGCTCGACAACGAGCGTTGACATCAATAGAGAGTGCTCCGATGCCGATCTACGACTACCAGTGCACCTGCTGCCAAACCTCCTTCGAAAGCTCCCGAGCCATGAGCGCCGAACCGCCACCCTGCCCCGCCTGCGGGGCCAAAACGGCTCGAGTCTTTCTGTCCGCACCCGCGGTACACGGCCGAATGGCCCGGGGTCGCGATCAGGCCGTTCGCTCGCTGCAGCCTGCCGACACGTCGCGGGGGCACCAGCATGGTCCCGGATGCGGGTGCGGGCACTCATAAGGGCGCCTTCTTCTTTCGCGCCGAACGATTGACCTGATCGAGCATCGAACATGCCTGAAGCGACTGGATCACCGTCACGCGCGGTCGCCTTTCTTCAATCCTTCGTGGCTGAGATCGCCAAGGCGATGGATCGGGCCGAATGCCCCAGCTGTGCCGCTCACCTCGAGCAGATCGAGCAGATCGGCCTGACGGCCGGCGTTTGTCTGGAGGAGAAGGCTCGCGAGGTCCTCGGCTCGCCCCGGCCGATGGACCGGGACCATTACGCCGACCTGATCGTCGAGATCAAGAACCAGATCGGCGGGCGCTTTTCCCGTGCCTCCGGCGAGGCCGGCACGGTCAGAGTCGTCAACAGCCGATGCCCCTTCGGCGAGCAGGTCAAGCATGCACCCTCGCTCTGCCGGATGACGTCGAGCGTCTTCGGCGGAATCGCCGCGCGCCACTTCGGCTATGCGAAGGTGGAGCTTCGACAGACGATCGCGGGCGGGGATGGCTCCTGCGACGTCTGCATCTATCTGGATCCGCAGCTTGCCGCGCGAAACGAGGGGACCGAATACCGGGCGGACGGCGAGCGCCTGACCTCGGGAAACCTCACCACGTTCATGACACCCAAGGTTCACCGGCGACTGCGCGAGAACTGGTGCCCGCCGCCGGTCGGTATCGGCAGCCCCGATGCAGCCCTGCAGCCGATCGTCGCGGAGTCGGCGGCGATGCGCGATGCACTGCGGGCGGTTCGGATCGTCGCCCCCACGGACGTCACCGTCATGATCACCGGAGAGACCGGCTGCGGCAAAGAGCTCGTCGCGCGCGCACTGCATGGGCTCAGCGTGCGTCGCGACAAGCCGATGGTCACGGTCAACTGCGGGGCCATCCCGGAGAACCTAGTCGAAACGGCCCTCTTCGGGCACGAGAAAGGCGCCTTCACGGGGGCCTACGAGGTGCATCACGGCTATTTCGAGCGTGCCGAAAAAGGGACGCTTTTCCTCGACGAGATCGACTCGCTCCCGCTTTCGGCCCAGGCCAAGCTATTGCGTGTGATTCAGGAAGGCGAGTACGAACGCGTCGGCGGCAAGCGCTCCCTGCGCTCGGATGTCCGGATCATCGCCGCATCGAACCGAGAGATCGTGGCGATGGTCGACGCGGGACATTTTCGCCGCGACCTCTTCTATCGACTCAACGTCGTACCGATCGCGATCCCCCCGTTGCGCGAGCGCACCGAGGACATCGACGCCCTGATCACGCACATCCTCCGCAAGCTCGCCCAACGCTACGCCACGAGCGAAAAGACATTGGTTCAAGCCGCTCGCCTGAAAGCCTTCTCCTACCCCTGGCCGGGCAACATTCGGGAGATGGAAAACGTCCTCGAACGCGCCTTCATCTTCGCCGCCGATGCTCGGATTACCGACATCGACGTCCCGGTGACTGCGCCGAGCGAATCCGTCCCGGCATGGCGAACACGCAAACAGCAAGCAGCCAAGCAGGCCGAGGTCGACACGCTCATCCGGGCCCTGAAGTTCAGTCACGGCAATGTCGATCACATCGCGACTCAGATGGGTATCACGCCGAGAGCGGTCCGCATGAAGCTCAAGGCGCAAGGACTCAGGGCTGCGGACTACAGGTAGAGTCGCGACGGCTGCGCCGTCGCTCGTCAAAGACGCCCCGCCTCGAGAAAGCTGAAGTAGGCCGTGCGGTTGAAGATGATGTAACCGAGCAACCCGATTCCAAGCAGGGCACCCGCGGCCTTGAGCTGCCGGGTCACCTCGAGATCCGCCGGTGACGGCTCCAGACTCCCGGCGGGATGATTGTGGGCGACGATGACGGCCGAGGCACGGTCGGTCAAGGCGTCGGCAAAGACCTCGCGCGGATGAACGTGCGTGCGGTCGACCAGACCGATGGACACGACCCGGATGTTGATGATCTCGTTCGCCCCGTTGATGCTGGATGACCGTGATAGCCATGATGTCGAAGATACCGCCGGTGTCGGTGTATTTGAGATCGGCCAGCTCCTCGTAACGCGCCAGATCGCTGTAGATGCTCTGAATCTCGCCGTTCACTTGTCCGCGATAGGCGCCTTCGAGGTAGAGCCGGTCCTCGCGATGCGCCTGCACGGTCCCGCGGATGGTCGGATCAGCGACCTTTTGCTCGGTGACCTGTTTGATGTGGAGCGCTTCTTCGTCGCTGATGGCAAACCTGCTCCGAATCTCCTCGATCATGTCTTGGACGGAGATCTTCCGCGGCGGCGGCCCCGCCCCCCGTTTGGCACCGCCGGGGCGGAGCTTCACCTCGCCGCCTGCGTGTCGCACCTCACCCTGATACTCGACGGCGGCCTTGATCACCTCGGTTCGACGGATCTGCTTCATCAGCTCCGAGACGCTGCCCGGTTTGATGAGCTGGGGACCGACATAGGCCGCGAAGGCGACAAATTCGCGGATCTCCTGCGGATAGGTGACGAAGCAGGTCAAGAAGTGGAACGCCTTGACCAGTCTGGCCAAGAGATAGACGTAGCCCTTGCGGTCGTCGCCTGACGGAAAGTGGGCCTGGAACCGCACGCGCAGGGCACTCACGAGGAATTGCACCTGAGCATCCGTAGCGCTCGCGACCCTGTCGACGAAGTCGCGGGCGTCGGCCTGCGTGAATGGGCCCGCGCTCAGGATCTCGGCATGTAAACGTCCGCCTGCTCCGAAAGATGCTCGGGCAGGGCAAGGTCAAAGTTGTGGGTCTTGTTCTCCACCTTGGCCCGCTCGTAAGCCCCGGCCTTGATCTGGTTGAGCAGGACATTGCGCGACCAGCCGAGTCGGGCGGTAGCCCGAAGGTAGTATAGACGGGCCGCCGGGTCGTTCAGCTTTGCCAGTGCGTTGGCATGATGCCCCCACGGAACGGCCGCGACCAGATCTCTCACGCGCTGTGAGAGGGTTTCCGTTTGTTCGCGAATCAGCTCGTCTTTCGGCAACTCTCTCACAAGCTGTGAGATAAATTGAGCATCCGTGTAGGTCCGATAGAGCTGAAGCATCCGCCAGACGTTTTGGGGCGAAAACCCGGTCGTCCCGGGAAAGGCCGCACTCAGATCACGGGCGATCACCTCGACAACGGATTCGCCCCAACCCATGACCGCCTGTTTCTCGTCAATCGCTTGTCCAATGTCCCAATAGAGATTGATCAGGTCGCGATTGATATGACGCGCGGTCGAGAGACGCGCGGCGGTGACCCGTGCCTTCAGATCGCCGATAAACTGCCGGTATTCCGAGGTTACGATCATGTCTGAACCGGCGTCCTTCTTCACTGCGCCAACCCCTCCAAGAGCGTCTCCGCCTCCTTCTCCAGCCGCCAGAATTCGGCGAGCAGCTCATTCGCGGGCTTGGGCGGCTGGTAGCGGTAGAAGTACTTGTTCGGCAGGATTTCGTAGCCGAGCTGCGGGCTGTCCTGCCAGCGGGTAATCGGCTTGGCGATCTCGCGGTCCAGAAACGCCTCGATGTCCTCGCCGAAGGGGATGTATTCGTCGTCCTTCACATCGGCCGACTTTCAGATGTCGCCTGCGAGATTGTCGAGCTTGGGTTTGTTGAGGAACAGCGACACCGAGATGACCTATGGGCTGGGTTTCGAACAATCGGGTAGAGAACGGGGTGCCGAGGTTCAGGCCCGTCGATCGCAGAAGCCCTGAATTCTGCCAGGTTTCACCCGGTATCGGGGAACGCGATCGCGGGCGGAGTGCGCGTCGTCCCTTTGGAATATCCGGGAACGCGGTATTTCCTGACCAAAGGCACTGAAAGGAGAGATCTCTGCGTCGATCCGAGCGGACGGACCCGCCCTCGACGCGGGCGGATGGCGATTGGCGCGACGACTTGACAGCGGACGGGTCGCGTCATAACCTTAATAACAACGATTCGCATTTGTAAACTGACTCACGCGGAGTGACGGCCATGCCGAGAGAATCCCTGTCCGAAAGCCCGAGTCAACGCGCACAGTCCGCCGCCGCGATGCGCGCAGACCTGCCGCGGATCGACAGCAACGCCCTGCTGCGCGGCAACAACCTATTGCTGATCGATCACGCGGGCGATCGTTACATCCTGAGGATGACGCGAAACAACAAACTGATCTTGACGAAATAGGCGAGCGCGAGACTCAGGCCGAACCGAACCGACGGCGACTTTTCCACCAGAGTGCCAATCCGGTGAGACCCATGATGTACCCGATGCCGCCGAGGATGTCCTGGAGACGGATCCGGTCCTCCGCGGCGACGAGCTGCTCGCGCAATGGCCGAATCTGGCGTGCGACGGCGCGCTCGATTGCCGACTCCACAGCGGGATCAAGGGCCACCGCGGAGATTTCCGGGGTAGATGCGACCGTTCGAGCGATGACGGACAGGTCGGCGCGATCGGTGCCGACGCCTTCTTCGA
>NZ_JAABRP010000233.1 GCF_011390875.1 Thiocapsa sp. | reverse complement strand
ACCCGAATCCCGCTGCAAGCTCGGCTGCAGGGACCCGCCACTCGGCTTGATGGCCATCGCCCGTGATGGCCCGAATCAGATGATCGACAGGCTTCTGTGCCGTATAGACGAACTTACCCTCGCCGTCCGGCACCAACTCGTCCAGCTTGTTTCCCTCCCCGTCCAGGACCTCGATCCGCGCCCCCGAGGCGGCACCGCCGCCGGCAAAATAGGCGGACCCGCCGATGCTCGCGCCTTCGGCAAAGGCAAAGACCTGAAGCTTGTGGGCCAGGGCAGGCGAACCGAGGGTCGACAAGAGAATGAGCGCAGCAACGCTGAGGGTGCCGCCTCTCGATGGAATCGCGCGCCGCGCCGATCTTGCCGAGACGTCGCCCGGATCCGCGCTCATCATCGGCGCATCTCTCGCGTATAGATCCAGATCAACGCTCCCA
>NZ_JAABRP010000232.1 GCF_011390875.1 Thiocapsa sp. | reverse complement strand
TCGGCATTGCCGTGCCGATGGGGATTGCCCTCGGGCGCGGCAGAGCCGGATTCGACGACGACGGGAATTTCATCCAACAACGACATACAACAGACCTCAACCTATCCGTTTTGGATTCTAGGCGCTTTGCGTTCGCCCTGATTTGATGCAGCGCAGCTAATTAGAAAGTTAGCAAGCTCGAATGATCCAAACCGCTTCCATGCGTTTGGATCCGGATCTCTGGTTGGTGTCCTCGTCCGCTCGAACACGCACGGCCCTTTGGATGTGGCGCGGTTTCGATGAGAAAGGCGACGGGGGCAGCTGCCTGTGATGTCTGTGCTGTTTGGGCACGCGGTGCTTTGCCCAACCTACGGGTGATGGCGTTCACGCATCTGTGCACCTTGTTGTCGAACCGGCACCTACCGCCTCACGCTGCTTAGGTCTGGGATTGGCCGAGCGGACGCTCGGTTGTCGCCAGAGCGTAGGGGATCCCGCGCGCGTCGAGTAGTGCCGTAGGATGGATCAACACGGGCAGACGACTGCCGTCGGCACGCAGCCGCGCGCTCTCGAACGGCTTGACGCGCTCGCCGCGTTGCAGCTGCTCGATCGTCGTGCGATAGAGCTCCATCGCCTCGGGCGGCATCAGGCGCTCGATGGACATTGCCAGGGCGTCGTTCTCGCGATAACCGTAGATGCGTTCGGCCGCCGGGTTCCAGGCACGGATGGCCCCGTCGAAGCCTTGCACCGTCATGGCATCGTCGGAATCCCTCACCAGGGCCGCGAGCCGTTGCTCCTGCTCCAAGGCTTGGCGCAGGCGAGTCTCGGACGTCTTTATCTCGTCCACGTCGATGAAGGCGATCACCGCGCCCTCGATGCGGTTCTCTGCTGACTTATATGGACGAATCCGCACTGAGTACCAGTGACCCTGATTGTCCTGAATCTCCAACGCCTGGAGCGTCACCCGATCGATGACGGACCGAACCAGGATCTCCAGATCGGGAATCTCGATATTCGGCTTGATGTTGCCGATGGGCCGACCGAGATCCGAGGAAATCAGGTTCAAGAGCCGCTCGGCCTGCGGCGTGAAATGACGGATACGCAGGTCCGCCCCCAGGATCAGCACCGGGAGATGGACGCTGACGAGTAGATTGCCGAGATCGCTGTTGGCCTCGGCCAGGTCGTTGTTGCGGTCCTCCAGCTCGCAATTGACGGTCGCCAGCTCCTCGTTGGTCGATTGAAGCTCTTCCTTGGCGGTCTCCAGCTCCTCGATGGTGCTTTGCAGCTCCTCGTTGGCGGACTGGATCTCTTCGTTGGCGGATTTGAGCTGCTCGTTGTTGCGCTCCTGCTCCGTGATGACCGATTGGAGATAGTCGCGCGTGGAGGTCAGCTCGCGCTCCAGCGCGACGATGCGCTCGTCTACCGGGATCGAGGGCTCGCTCGTTGCGCCGCTTGTCGGGACCGAATCCGGCTCGGCGGCCGGGGTTTCCTCGAACAAGACCAACAGCCGATCGGACGGCCCGCCGTCGTCGATCGGCAGCACCCGCAAACCGACCCAGGCATCCGTGCCGTTGCGCCGATACCAGACGCGACTCTTGGTGACGGCCGACCCGCTCGTACGCGCCTCTTGGATAGCCGTGCGCAGATCCACCGCGAGCTCGCGGCGCGCAAGCTTGAGTAGATTCAGGGTTGCGGTGCCCGGGATCGGATCGAGATAGCGGCCGGTCTCTCCGCGGAACAACAGGATACCGAGGTCGCCCGAAACCACCACGCCCGGCGGCCCGTAGTGCCTGAGGATCATCCGGTCGGTCGCTTCAGTGAGATCGATCGGCTCGTTTGAGCCCCGCGCCGGGGGGGCGACCGGGACATCGCCCGGCGCTTGCAACGCGCGCGACATCATCGCGGGCTCGAACCGGGGAGAAATGGATTTCTTCGTGTAGATCTTGTTCTTGTGGTCGAGCAGCGCGAAGAGATCGGCCCGCGCCCCGATGGACTCCGAGGACCCCAGCATCAAAAACCGATTCGGCTCAAGGGAATAATGGAAGGTCCGCAGGGCCTGCTTTTGCAAAGGCGGCCCGAAATAGATCATGAGATTACGGCAGGAGACCAGATCCAACCTGGAGAAGGGCGGATCCTTCACCAGATTCTGCACTGCGAAGATGCACAGATCACGCACCTGCTTGGCGACCTCGTACCCGCCGGCAGTCTTGACGAAGAAACGTTTCAGTTGCTCGGGTGCCAGGTGCGCGACCACTTGGTCGGCAAAGAGAGCAGCGCGGGCCTTCTCGATCGCCTTCGCGTCGATATCGGTCCCGAAGATCTGAATGCGCGTCGCGCTCGCCCGGTCTCCCAGATAGTCGATCATGGCGATGGCGATCGAGTAGGCCTCCTCGCCGGTGGCGCAACCGGGCACCCAGACACGGACCGGGCGCTCGGTAGCCGGCTCTGCGAAGAGGACCGGAAAGACCTTCTCGCGCAGGGCGTCGAACGCCTCGGGCTCGCGAAAGAACCCGGTGACGCTGATCAGCAGATCGTCGAACAGTCTCGCAATCTCTTCGGGCTCGGACTGGAGATAGCGCACGTACGCGGCAAGCCGGTGGATCCGATGCACGGCCATGCGCCGCTTGATCCTCCGCAGGATGGTGTCGCGCTTGTAGAAGCTGAAGTCGTTTCCGGTGTGCGTTCGCAGCAGCATGAAGATCTTACCGAGATCCTCTTCATTGCCGCCCGGCACCTCCGCAATCGCGCCCGAGGGATGGCGCAGATAAGCGTGACGCGCGATGCGCGCGAGCTCGCACGCCATCTCCGGCGGCGCCATCACTAGATCGACACAGCCGGCGGCAATCGCGTTGCCCGGCATCCCGAAGTGCTCAGCGGTGTGCTCGTCTTGTGCGAAGGTCATTCCGCCGGCCGCCTTGATCGCCTTCAGCCCATGGGTTCCATCCGAGCCGGTCCCGGAGAGGACCACACCGATGGCCTTGGGCCCCAAGTCGTCCGCCAGGGTTTGCAGAAAGCTGTCGACCGGCAGGTGCACTCCGCGATCCTCCCGGCGCGCCAATACGAGCAGGCGTCGATGATGCAGACCGAGCGAGCAATTCGGCGGGATGACATAGACATGGTCGGGCTCGACCGGTTCACCGTCTACGGCCTCGCGCACCGGCATCCGGGTCGCCCCGACCAGCAGATCGGCCAGCAGGCTCGGATGTGCCGGATCCAGATGCTGGATGAGCACGAAGGCCATGCCGGTGTGCGTCGGTAGATGGTGAAGCAGACGACGGAAGGCATCGAGCCCGCCGGCCGAGGCCCCGATTCCGACGATCGGGAAGATGCCGTTCTCGGACTCGGCATCCCGGTAGGCGGGGTTCTTGTGCTCGGCGCCGGCGGGCTCGGCAGGCACATCTCGCTCTTCGGCGTGAAAGGGGGCTTGCGTGGGCTCGGGGGAAGACTCCGGCGGGGTGGGGTGCTTCGATGCCTGCGGATCAGAGCTCATCGGTGACTCCTTGTAATCGATCGCGGGATCAATGCACGGGCGAAACGTGCTGTCAACTCACGGCGCGCCGCCGCGCCCGATCGAGGGCCAATTCGAGATCCAGTTCGATTCAGGGACAGATCCGTAAGACTACTGAGCCCGCCCGCGTGAAGCCACAATGCAAGAATCCACAATTTTCTCATATACTTGGGTCCGGTAAACGTCCGGAACGAAATCCGGGCGACGTCAACACCGGGATCCTCGGCGCGCGGTACTACGCCGGGTAGATTCCACGCGTCGAACACCTCACGCGCTATAAGGATCCGATCGAGCGGGACACACATGAGCAGACATATGGCGAAGCATCCGGGATGGAGCGGGGAGGACGTCGATCCAGCGGGCGAATCCTTATCGGAGCAGGCGGGCAGCGAAGAGGAGCTGAGCCGCCTCATGCGCGATTTCAAGACCCATCAGATCGAGCTGACCCAGCAAAACCGCGAGCTTCAAGACGCCCAGCGTGCGCTCGAGATCTCGCGGGATCGCTATGCGCGACTCTACGATCGGGCACCCGTCGGCTATTGCACGCTGGATCGCAGCGGCATCATTCGCGAGATCAACCTGACCGGTGCATCGATGCTCGGTAGGGAGCGCCAGGACCTCACGGGCACGCCATTGTGGAGTCATCTGGATGCGGGTCAAGCACATGCACTGCATGCGCACATCGAGGCGGTGCAGCGCAGCGCAGAACGCCGCACGCTCGGAGTCCGGCTGACCAAGCGCCACACCGGGCACGCGCTCGATCTGAGGCTCGAGAGCGAACCTGCCCGCGGCGAAGACGGCGAGACGGTCTATCTCACGGTGATGCTCGATGTCACCGAGCAGCGACACCTGCTCGAGCAGCTCAAGGAGCGCGAGCAGTCGCTCTCGCATCTGGCCCTGCACGATCCGCTCACTGGCTTGGCGAATCGCGCCCTATTCTCCGATCGCCTCGAGCAGGCGATCGCACGCACACAGCGCACCGGGGAGCAGCTCGCGGTCCTCTTCATCGACCTGGACCGCTTCAAGCTGATCAACGACAGCTTCGGACACACCTTCGGCGACGAAGTCCTCAAGGACGTCGCCACTCGACTTAAAGAACAGATCCGCAAGGACGACACTGTTGCGCGTATTGGTGGTGACGAATTCCTGATGCTGCTTGCCCCGATGGACTCGCCGGACTCCGCCGCCGCGGTCGCGCGCAAGCTGATCGAGCTGCTGCGCCACCCCTATACGGGTCCACAAGGCGAGATCGCGCTGACCGTCAGCATCGGCATCAGCGTCTGTCCGGACGACGGCACCGCGGCGGAAGACCTTGTTCGTCAAGCCGATACGGCGATGTACATCGCCAAGCAGGGCGGTCGCAACACCTTTCGATTCTACGCCGCGGACATGACCGCGCAGGCCTTCGCCCGGATCCTGCTCAGGTCAGGTCTGGCCCACGCCGTCGAGCGCGGCGAGCTGGTGCTGGCCTACCAACCGCAGCTCGCCCTGGATACCCGTCGCATTGCGGGCATCGAGGCACTCGTGAGATGGAACCATCCAGTGCTCGGCTGCCTGGCGCCCGAAGGGTTCCTCGCGCTTGCCGAGGAGACCGGACTGATCCGCGGAATCGATGCCTGGGTGCTGCGTACCGCCTGCACTCAGCGCAAGCGTTGGCAGACCGATGGGCTCGACGAGGGAACCCTCATCAAGATCAACTTGTCCAGAAGGGAGCTGGAGCGGACGGAGTTCGCCGATGATCTGGTCGCCCTGCTGCGGGAGCTCGATCTCGATGCACGACTGGTCAGCCTCGAGTTGACGGAGACGGGACCCGTGTCGGACTCCGTCTCGGCAATGGAGTCGATTCGCCGGTTGAAGGGGCTCGGAATCGAGCTCTCGATCGACCATTTCGGCGCGGTCTCTTCCTCGCTCATGGATCTGAAGCGACTGCCGATCGGGGAGTTGAAGATGGACAAATCCTTGATCGACGGGCTTCCGCAAGACAGTGACGACGCGGCGATTGCATGTGCGATTCTTGCCCTGGGCAAGACCTTGGGCATGCGCGTCGTCGCTCAGGGTGTCGAGACGCAACGGCAGGCCGATTTCCTCAAGCAGGCCGGCTGCACGATCGCGCAGGGGTTTCTCTACACCCAGCCGCTCGGTCCGGATGAGCTGATGCGGTTCGTCAAGACATGGACTTGAGAGATGGTTCTAGAGCAGCCGGTCAAAAGAGAACGACGACAACCGGGAGGACAGCATCACCATGACACGACTCGATTCGGTGCGAACGGCGAGACGGTTTTCAGCCTTGCAGAGCAAAGGCGATCAAGCCATAAAGATCCGTGGACTTCAGGATGTCGGGCGCCAGGGCGCCGACCGAGCGGGCAACCGCACCCCGGGGATCGCAACCCCTGCCGCGGATCTCGACTACGAGATCGACGACGGCCACCTGCACATCCGGATCGACGGCTCGCTGGATCTGCGCTGCGCCTTTACCTTGCTGCTGATCGGCCAAACCGTGGACGAGAGCATCGACGCCTGCACGCTTGACCTGACCGGCGTCGACCGGATCTTCGACTCCGGGATCGCGGCACTGGTCCTGGTTACCCGGGAGCTGAAGGGGAAAGGCGTGGAGCAGATCCGAATCTACGGCCTCGACCTCGACAGCGCGACCCTCCAGCCGTTTTTAATGTAAGCATCCCGGGATGCCGGCCGATCGAGCGCTGCTCGTCCCCTGCCCGAACCCTTCGGTTCAACGCCGATCGTTCTCGCTCGTTACAGCCGGTCGGTGGGGGGCGAGCGGGAGCGAAGTCCAGCGATTCCCGCGCCTGCGCTGGCTGGTGTGCTGCGCTGCGCTTGCCCGCCCAACAGGGCAAGGTGATCGAAAGGGCCGGCGGTGCAAAACACGGCCTCGCCGATTCATCCGGCAGGGGACGTGGATGGGCCAGGATCTTCTAAAATAGGGGTGTGCGTATTGCGTTCTCGCCGGTCTCTCTTGCCGTGCCGGGCGTCGGCGGTGGATCGTGGATGGCGTCTTACGCAGGCGGACCGCCGCCGTCGAAACGCAACGACACACTCCGGAACCGCGACACCCGAGACGGGTGTCGCGCACAGCACGCCCGAACGCCGGCGTCGGAGCTTAAACCGCCGGCCGCACAACGGAGGTGCCGGTTCAATGGCAAGATTCGACCAAGCGAGTGATGCGCAACTGACGCGGCTCTTGGCAGAGCTCGAGCGCACAGACAACGGGTTGGACGAGTTGACTCGCCTCGTGCACGAGCTTCATGTCCATCAAATCGAGCTTGAGCAACAAAACCGCGAGCTGCTTGCGGTGCGTGCAATCCTGGAGGAGTCTCGCGAGCGCTATGCGGACCTCTATGACTTTGCACCCGTCGGTTACCTCTCGATGGACGCGGCGGGCAGGATCCAAAACATCAACCTGACCGGCGCCAAGCTGCTCGGGCAATCCCGAG
>NZ_JAABRP010000231.1 GCF_011390875.1 Thiocapsa sp. | reverse complement strand
CGATTTGAGGCGCTCCAGCCCGGCATTCTGGTCTTGAACCCACTGCCGCATTCGACCGCCGTCGAGATCGATTTCCAGCGCAATGGTAATGCCTGAGTCCGCAAGCGCTTTGTCGCGCACGACCTGGAGGTCGCGCAAAGCCGAGTCGCTTGGCGCGCGGCCAAAGTGCATGTGTGCATTGACTCGCGGCATGTCGGGGTATTTAGTTTGAAACATGTCAGCCCCTGTTCATCACGTAGAGTACAGCGCCAACTGCGCTAAACCAGAGCACCGACCAGCACACAGCCGGCCAAACAATCATGGCCTCGACGCGCGGGGCGCTGTGCTCTTGAATCGTCGCGTCGATCACTGCGCCGAAGTCTTGCTCAGTCCTTTCACGCTTTCGGGCGAGCAAATAGTCGTAACCGCGATCAGCATCAATGTACGCTTGCAGTCTTGCCTCGCTCCAATCGATTGGGGCACTCACGAATACACTCCCATCGCCCATGCGATCAGATTCAGCGTCACAATCACGGCGGTGACCCTTAGTCCGAGCCGGATGTCGCGGGCGATGTTCATCCCATCACCATCGTCAGCCACACCAGTCCCGCAATCCCGCCGAGGATGATGCCGAGGATCATCAGTGAGTAAATGCGCAAAGTCACAGGCTTTTAGCCGTCTCAAACAGCGCGATCGTCTGCGCTTCGGTCAGCTCAATCGCCGCAGCAAACATTTGCAACACCGGGTCGCGGTATTTCCAGACTTGCGCGTCTTCAACGAATACGCGCTGCGCAGGCGTCATCGACGGCAGCAACGACGCAATCAGCGCCTCGTATTGATCCCAAAGTCCAGCATCGATTAAGGCGAGCTTGCCTTGTAGGCGGGTGCATTCAAGGCTGTCGAGATAGGCTTCGTGCGCCGCCGCCGCAGCCACCTCAATCGCCGCCTGACGCTCTTCAGGTGTGCCAGCAGGCTCGCGCCGGTATTCGTCGTCAATGAGCGCCCAGTCGGTATAGCCGAGCGGCGCTGCGCCCTCTGCGGTGACGTGCGGATAGATCCCGCCTTGCGCGAGCAGATCGCGATCATTGCGAGCGATGAGGATTTGCACGGGCCAGCGTTTGCCATTGAGCGTGATATGACTCGGTGCTGGCGTATGCTGAAAAGTTAAATATGGCATCAGATAGCCCATTCGGTATAAAAAGATTCGGCAGTTGTTTGTGGAGCACTGGCAACAGAAAGCAATAGATCCCAAGTGATCTGATTGTTAGAGCCTGATAATGTAAATGATTTAAAGTCGCGAGTAGCCAATGGCCCACCATAAATCCGTAGCCTATCGAAAACCACTTGTTGTGAGAGGTCTAGCGTGATGCTTGTTGGTAAAGAGGTCGGATACCATAGCGCCCGTTTGTCGTTTGTTCGCTCTCCCGCGACGGTTCCAATCCCATCTACCAGGTTTGTGGGAGGATATCCCGTCAGAAAGTCCTCTGGCGTAAATGCGACTTGCGCATTTAGTGCTCGATTTATCCCATCAGCAGCTCGATATAGTTGTATTTCAAAGGCGTTGGTAAATACCTCACCGGACCAGTTTGAAATGACATTTAATTCGACATAGCGATACCCAGCCACCTGCGCGCCCGCTCGCATTAGCATCGACTGCAAATGCCGCTGCATACTCACGCGGCAATCTCCACCGCCGCGACAGCCGAGACGAGGATCACGCCGTCGCCCACGCTTGCGAGCGAGCACACAATCGGGTCATCGCCGGGGGCGAGTGAGACCGAATCGAGACCGCTGACTTGATTCCAGCCGACAGGGAATGGTGCAATCCACGGGCCATCGGTGCCGGCCCCTGAGCCCTCGCCTGTGCCTGGGGGATTGAAAATCACCGTGGCGTAGAATCCGGTCGTCGCATCGTCTCCGCCGCTCGGGATGGGCGCGGTCCAGTCGCCGTCCACGTCGGAGGTCAAGGCGACGTGGTAGATTTTGTTGTCGAGCGGGGTTGCGAGGTCGCCTGCCGTGATCGTCGCGGTTGTGATGGGGGTCGCGAAATCAGCGCCGTCTGCACCCTTGAGCGACACACCAGCCGGCCACGTCGTCGCTTTCGGGCCGAAAATCTTCCACGAGACTTTGTTGATGTAGAAGTTGCCGTCAACACCCTCGTCGGTCGGATCAACATCGCCGCTGAGGATCGTATTGCCGTCTGCGCCGGGAGTGCCAGCAGCCCCTGCATCGCCCGTCGGCCCCGTAATGTCAGCCAGTGCGACAACATCCACCCAGGTATCGCCGCCAACCGGGCGGGCCTGGAGATGGGTCTCGGAGAATTGCCAGTCGGTTGCGGGGCCGATGAACTCGGGATACGCTGCAGGGTCCAGCGTCTCGGTCGGGATCGGGAAAGTCGAAATATCGGCCATGTCGTTGCTCCTACAGTGCGGCGATCAGGCCGGCCAGTTCGTCGATTGCATCGCCGACATTCGTGGCGGTCAATGTCACCCCATCGCCTGCACCTGATGCGGAAAAGATAACGCCATCGGCAGACGCGAAGTAGGCGCCATCCGCCGATGCAAACTCAACCACGGGGGATGTCTCGGGAGTGAGCCGACGCACGCGTCGAGTTCCTCTGGTCAGGACGGCGCCGTCGGAATTCGTGAAGACGACGCCAAGCGGGGATGTCAGAACGATCGGCTGCGTGATCCACCCTGCCCCAGTCGCCCGCGGCGCCCTAAACGCCTCAAACGCTCCGAACGGTTCAAGGACCGCCAGCATCAGGACACCACAACCACGTCAGCCGTCGCGACGCCCGCGGAGGCAGGGAGTTTGGCCCAGATGCTCCCTTCCGCGTTGGCGCGGGTGACGCCGTAGGGCAGGCCACCGGGGACGAGGACGCCGGCGGTGTCGACATCGGGCTCAGTGGTGCCGGTCTGCACTTCCATGCCGGACATCGCGCGGCATTGCGCGGTGAAAACTTCGACGGCAGCGTCGACGATCTTGGTGTATTCGGTTTTCGTGATGACGACCGTTGGCATAGCTGATTACTCGCCCTGGGGATCGGGTTCGGGTTCGGGATCCGGCTCGGGGTCTGGATCCGGCTCGGGGTCGGGTTCGGGTTCGGCGAGGCAGGCGATCGGGTCGGCCGGCAGATACAGGGTCTGCTCGAAGCGGACGACGCGCGAGTCGTAGCCATTCATGCCGGGCTGCCAGTCGGCGGGGACAATGCTCACGCGCTCGGGGGCTTGGACGGCGTCACCCAGGCCCCAGCGGTTGCCGGCTTTGGCGACGGCATGGCTGGCGGTGTCTGCGCTGCGGACCAGGACCGCGATCGCGCTGGCCATCACGTCGAGTGCAATTTGCAAGTCTCCGCCCGTGCGGGTGGACAGGATGAGATGCACGGCGACGGCCTGGCGGGTAAGCACGCGACCGCGCAGGGGTTGGCGCTCCGGCGGGTCTTCCAGGTCGGTCGCTTCGATCTGCAGGTATAGGGCCGGGGTGTTGATCGGGTTGGTCGCGTCGACCAGGTTCGCCGGGTCATAGGGGGCATAGGTGGTCACCCGCTCGCCGAATGCGGTCTCTAGCGCGGACACGACGGCCGCGTGGTAGGCATCCATGGTGGTGGTGACGGGTGTGCTCACGGGTTAGCGCTCATGATTCAGGGCGTAGTTGATTTCCTGCTGCAGCAGGGTCAGAAACCGATTGATGATCTCGGGGCCGGCGGCATCCAGCGCGGCGCTCACGGGGTCGTGAATCGGGATGTCGACGCGCTCGATCTTCTCCAGTCGCGAGTTGCCATTGCGGCCAAACTGGCCGCTGCGCTGCATCACGGCGGCGCCGGTCTTGCCTTGCGGCCATTGCCAGGTGCCGGGGTAGGTGGTGCGGCCAACCCGAGCGCCCTTCATGCGGCTGTTGTTGCCGAGGCGCCGATGCGTCCAGACGACGGTGCCAAGGCGGTGAACCGGGATGGGTTGGGTGCCGACCCAGAACTTGAGCCCGGACCAGAATGCTTCGTCGGTGTAAACGCTGTTGAACACGCGCGCCATGGTGGCAAAGCGGTTTTGCGGAATGCCGGTTGCCTTGGAGCAAGCGCGGAGGATCTCGCGCGTGACGAACGTGTTGAGCTTGCGATAGACGCGATCCTGCGCGCGCTTGAGCTTGCGCGGGTTGTCGGCGATCAGGCGCTGAAGACGGGCAACCCCGTCGCCTGCGTCAAGCCGGATGTCGAAGCGGCCTGCCATGTTATTGCCAGCGGCTCCCGGTGGGTGGACGCGGTGCCGCGATCGGTGCGTGCATCAAGGTGACGCGCGTCATGCCGTCGCTCGGCGGATCCAGGTCGACGACCAGATAGCGTTCCCCGTCGATCAGCAGCGGAGTGTTCTTGGTGAGCCCGGAGGCGTCGGTCGTGGACAGACTGATCTCCGGGTTGCGTGCCTTGGTGATGTCCAGCGCTGCGCCGGTCTCCGGCCAGGGGTTCGCGGGCGTCTTCATGTGGGCGAAGACGCCGCGGACATCGCTTCCGTCCGGCAGGACGACCGAGACGCCGAAATAGCCCAGCAGCTCAGTGTTGAGCCGGGCGACATCGGCGGAGCGGGAGCGGCGCAGGATCATGCCGATACCGATCCCTTACTTGCGACCGCTCTGGAGCATTTCGGGCCGGCGGCAGAACATCAGCGGGTAGGCCCGCACGCACAGCTTCACCCACTCATCGGCGCCGGACTTGTCCGGGAGGATCATGGGATAGACCGCCTGGCCGGGACGCCGCAGATGCGCGAAGGACTCGCCGGGTGCCATCACATGCCGGAACAAGCCGGGGATGCCCATCGGGAAGAACTTCACCTTGTCGGTGGCGATCTTCACCGTGTCGTCGTCGGATCCCCAGTAGCGGATAAAAACCACGTCGCCGATGCGCACGCGCGGGATGTTGCCCATCAGGCCGTCGAGCCCGTCGCGGAATCCGCCTTGGAGCATCAATTCCCAAGTCTTGCGGGCTTCCGAGTGGGTGATCAGCGCTTTCCAGAAGCCATCGGAGCACAGCCCGACCGCGACGGCGCCGGGTCGCCATTCGCCCTTGGCCGCGCGGCGCATGCGGTCGGTCACTTCCATGCACGCCAGCATCAAAGCGCCTTCGGCCGGCTGTGCGGCGGCAAGCGCGAAGTTGATCTCGGCAGGCTGGGTGACGCCCAGGTTGGTGTAGAAGTTGACCAGCGTGGAGCCGTCGGCGTCGACCATTAGGCCGGTGACCGCGCCGAGCTGCATGTTCTCGAAGGTGTATTGCACCTCGGCAATCATGCCAGCCGGGCCGGACAGGCGACGGTCGATCTCCTCTTGCATGGCTTGCAGTTCGCTGGTCTTGCCGAACGCGCGCACGTCCAGCAGCTCGGACGCCATCAGGGTGTCATCTTTGGCGATGCGGAAGGTCGGCAGCGCGCGGGCAGAGCGCTTTTCGGTCTCGCGCTGTGCAGGCGGGGCCCCACGCGGACTGGTCGGGATCAGCGTCAGACCACTGTCGCGGCTTTCCATCCAAAAGGTGGTGGTGCGCAGCGGCAGCGGGGTGAACAGGTTCATGCTGTTGAGGATCGACGGAACATAGTCGATCTTTTCGTAAGCGTCGGCCATTTCGCTTAGGCCGAAGGCTGGATTGCGGAAGATGTCGAGGGTTGCCATGGTGTGCTCCTTAGCGGACGACGATGAAGCGCGACGCCAGGGCGGTCAGGGCTTCGGCCTTGTTGGTGGTAGTCATCAGCACTGGCCAGGTCAGCCCGTAGCCGTTGACCTCGCGCAGACGGGCCACGTACACCGCTTTCTTGGCGGCGGCGCTGGCGTCCACGTTGTCCAGCAGCACGCCGACGGCGATTTGCTCGTTGGCCAGCGCGCCGGAGGCTTCCGCCACGGCGACCTTGCACACTGCGCCTTCGCCCCAGTCGGTGGCGCCGTCGGAGATGGTCAGATTGATGTGCGTGGAGACGTAAGCCTCGCCGACGGTCAGCGGATCCAGCACGGTGCCGTCCGGGGCGACGACGGAGAAGGTCCCGGCGTCTGCCGCCTCGGCGGTGCAGGTGAGGATGTAGTCACCGACCAAGGCATCGGCGCCCAGGGTCGCGGCGCCGACGGTGCCGTTACCATCGCCTTCGACCTTGCTGGAGGTGCCAGCCAGTGCGCGGCGGGCAATCTGCTTGAGCGTGCCGTCGGAGGCGATACCGATCACGGTACCGGCCGTCAGGTTCTGCCCGGCGGCGAGGGTGCCGACATCCAGGCTGAGGCTTTCGTTGGTGCTGGCGACCAGAAACTCGCCTGCGTAGGGGCCTTCTGCGTAAACCGTCATGAGGGTGCTCCTGGATTATGCCGCAAGGCCGCGGGCACGGGCCCACGACGCCTGAATGTCTTCGTCCGGATCCTGCTCCGGGGTATCGCCGCCGATGGTCGGGGGATTGCCCATCGCGGCCATCTGCAGGGCCAGGGCGTTCGGCTGTGCCGGTGCCGGGGTCGCGGCGACCGGCAGTGCGGCCAGCACGGCGCCCGCGGTGGTCGCGTCCATGGCCGGGTTGCGCGCCATGACCAGGGCGGCGTCGCGACGGGACACGGCCTCGGCATGGTCGAGGATGGCGAAGATCCGGATCCGCTCGGCATCGGCGCCGGCCTGGCGTGCCGCGGCGAGTTCGGCCGGGGTGAACGTGGGGTCGGACGTTAGAAGCACGCCCGCGTCGGTGGTCTCACTCATGGATCTGTCTCCGGTCTGCGTGAGTGTGAAACGGGCGGGGCGCCCGACGGTCGACCGGGCGCGGGTGGCGCCCAGGCGGGTAATGAGGCTGTCTGTGGTTTCGATCCGATCGGCCAGACCGGCATCAACGGCCGCGACGGACCGGAAGATCCCGGCCTGCGTCGCGCGCACGGCATCGGCGCTCAGCAGCGGGCGGCCGGTGGCAACAGCGGCGACAAACTCGCCGTAGATGGTGTCGATCTCGCTCTGGAAGCGGTCGCGCACGGCCGCGGGCAGCGGCTGATACGGGGTGCCGTCGACCTTCTGTGAGCCGGCAAAGATATGGGTGATGGCGACCCCATCGTTCGCCAT
>NZ_JAABRP010000230.1 GCF_011390875.1 Thiocapsa sp. | reverse complement strand
TATCGCCGCCTGCGGTTGTTGTTGGCCCATCTGCTGAAATGGCAATTCCAGCCCGCGGGACGCTGCAACAGTTGGAAAGGGACGATTCGCATCCAGCGCAACGATATTGCACGGTTGTTCAAAGAGACCCCCAGCCTACGCCGCTTCCTGACCGATGAATTGGACGAGGCCTATCCCGAATCCGTGGAATGGGCAGCAGATGAAACGGGGCTCGCGGACGAGTCCTTTCCCAGCGCCTGCCCCTATTCGATCGACGAGATCTTGAGCCGGGATTTCTGGCCCGATTAGCGATCGCGCCCGTACCGCGTGGTGCGCAGCCCAGCGGCCGCGGAGGGTCGCCGGACACCGCGGATCGGCGTCCTCAATCCTCAAAGGGCGACGACCGGGCTGGCCCGTTTGTGCGGTTTTGCCGCCAGTGCCGGGGACTCAGCCCCGCCCAGCTCCGAAAGGCGCGGGAAAAGGCATTGGGGTCGGCATACTGCACGGCCGCCGCGACATCTGCGACCGGAAGATTGGTGTCGTGCAGGAGTTGTTTGGCGATCTCGAAACGCTCTTCATCGACGAGCTGCTGCAAGTGCTTGCCCTCGTGCGCAAGGCGTCGCCGCAGCGTCCGTTCACGGATCCCGAACAGGCGTGCAATCGCATCGGCCGACGCGTTTCCGCCGCGAATCATCTGATGCAGCACGCCGCGCACCTGCTCGGCGAAACTCATCGGGTCGTTGGCCGTCGCTTCGCGAATCGCTCGGGTGAAGACGCCATAGAGCCGCGGATCGGCACCGGCAACGGGCTGCAGGAGCCAGGAGGAGGCGAACAGGATTGCCGAGACCTCGGCGTCGAAGGTCGGCGTCGCTCCGAACACGCGGCGATACGGGGCGATCGTGGCGGGTCGGGCGTGCGAAAGCTGCACGCGCACCGGCTGCCACGCGGGACCGCACAGCTCGCGCAGCATGCCGAACGCGATGGCGATCGCGGCGTCGTTGATCTGGGCGGTCGCCGGTGTGCCGTGTCGATAGATCGAATACCCGAGCGTGACGGACGAGGGATCTGGGGCCAGCAGGACCGGCGCGGCGCCACGATCAGTCAGATGCAGATGCAGCAGCAGGCTGCGGACGGCGTCGCCGACGGTAGGTGAATGACGCATCAGGGAGCCGAGTGGACGCAGTGCCCGCAGGTTGAAGCGTTCACCGACCAGGAGTCCGAAGTGGTTGCATTGCGTGAGTGCGACGCAGATGTCGAGCAGGCGCCCGAGCGGCTCGATCGCGATGCGTGCCTCGGGGTCATCCAAAAGGCCGGGATCCACTTCCGCCTCGGCAAATGCTCGGCCGGGGCTCACGCCTAGCTCGGTCAGGACGGCCGGGAGCGCAAGGATCGGACCGACCCAAAGATCGCCGAACCGACATCGGTTCCCTACGACCGACGCGTCGGCTCCGGTGGGTGGGATCGTCGCTTCGCGGGTGCGGGAATCCTCTGACATTGCCGTTTGTCTCGGTCAAGTGCGGCCGGAATTGCAAGGTAGCTTATCAGTCCCTTTGTTAGATTCCACGTCCGGGCGAGCGTCCACCGTTGCTGTCGATGGATCGGAGCCGTCGGCTTCCAGAGAGCCGACACACGCACCGACAGACGCGGCGTCGTCCCTGCGCCGTTCCTGCCCTTCGGAAGTCCCCTGAATCGTCACCAAGAGGCCCTACGATGCGTACGACACGCGTGTTTTTTCCATGGGATCGGCCAGGCTTGCTGGGCCCGATACTGCTGGTCGGTCTCGCGCTCGCAGTCGGCAGTGCATTGGCCGCTGATCAGGGGCCGCGACGCCATGCTCAAGGCCAGTTCGACGGTGCGACCGGTCTCTACGTGGTGGCCGAAGGGGATGACCTGAGCGCGATCGGCGAGCGGCTGGAGGTGCCGGTGGCTGCGTTGAGGGCGGCCAATCGGATCGAAGGCGATTTCCTGCGAGTCGAACAGCGTCTCCAGGTGGTGACCGGCGCTCCCGAGGTTGCGGCCTCCGGTGGCGTGCAGGTCACCGGTGCCCTGGGTGCACCGGATGCGACGACGACGATCAGCGGTGCCCAACTCCCGCCCCCCGACCCCAAGTTCGGCGGTGTGATCAAGAACGACGCCCTGCAATCCAAGCCCTGGTGGGCTCCGCGCGTAGTGCCGCCGAAAGACGCGCCCAACGTGCTCCTGATCATCACCGACGACTCCGGCTTCGGCGTGCCGAGCACCTTCGGCGGGGTCATTCCGACCCCCTCGATGGACCGCATTGCGAACGAGGGTCTGCGCTACAACCGGGTCTTCTCCACCGCGCTCTGCTCGCCGACCCGCGCCGCCCTCATCACCGGGCGCAACCACCATTCGGCCGGCTTCGGCGTGATCTCGGAGCAGTCCACCGGCTTCCCCGGCTACAACAGCATCATCGGCAAGGACAAGGCCACCATCGGCCGAGTTCTGCTCGACAACGGTTATGCCACCTCCTGGTTCGGCAAGGATCACAACGTGCCGGCCTTTGCGGCCAGCCAGGTCGGGCCCTTCGATCAGTGGCCCACCGGCATGGGTTTCGAGTACTTCTACGGTTTCGTCGGCGGCGATGCCAACCAGTGGCAGCCCAACCTGTTCCGCAACACCACCCAGATCTATCCGTTCGAGGGCAAGCCGGAAGGCACCTGGAATCTGGTCACCGCCATGGCCGACGACGCCATCGACTATATGACGCGCATACACCAGATCGACCCGAGCAAGCCGGTCTTCATCAAGTACGCCCCCGGTGCGACGCACGCGCCGCATCATCCCACAAAGGAGTGGGTGGACAGGATCAGTGCCATGCATCTCTTCGACGACGGCTACGAGAAGCTGCGCGAGCGGATTTTCGAGAACCAGAAGCGCCTCGGCGTGATCCCGCAGGATGCGACGCTGACGCCCTGGCCGGCCGACGTCCTGAAGCCCTGGGATCAGCTCACTGCGCAGGAGCAGAAGCTCTTCATCCGGCAGGTCGAGGTCTTTGCCGCCTATGCCGCCTACAGCGACCATGAGATCGGCCGTGTCATTCAGTCCTTCGAGGACTTAGGCAAGCTCGACAACACCCTGATCATCTATATCAACGGCGACAACGGCACCAGTGCCGAGGGCGGGCCGCTGGGCACGCCCAACGAGGTCGCCTTCTTCAACGGCCTGAACAAGCTGCCCGCCGAGGTGCAGATGAAGTGGTACGACGTCTGGGGCACCGAGCAGACCTACAACCACATGTCGGCCGGTTGGTCCTGGGCCTTCGACACGCCATTCGACTGGTTCAAACAGAATGCCTCGCGCCTCGGCGGGATCAACCAGAACATGGTCGTCTCCTGGCCCGCGCGCATCCAGGACAAAGGGGCCCTGCGGGAGCAGTTCGTGCACGTGATCGATGTCGTGCCGACGATCCTGGAGGCCGCCGGCATCGCCGCGCCCGAGGTGGTCGACGGCATCGAGCAGGCGCCGATTGAGGGCACCAGCTTCGCCTACACCTTCGATGCGGCAAACGCCAAGGCGCCCTCGCGGCACCAAACTCAGTACTTCGAGATGATGGGCCAGTGGGCGCTTTACCACGATGGCTGGCTCCTGAGCACCCAGGTGAATCGCGCACCCTGGGAGGCCTTCGGTCCCGCCAATCCGGACCCGCTGAACAACCAGGTGCTTCAGCTCTACGACCTCGGTACGGACTTCACCCAGGCCGAGGACATCGCCGCGAAGCATCCCGAAAAGCTCGAAGAGCTGAAGGCCCTATTCGTCGCCGAGGCCAAGAAACACCAGGTCTTCCCGCTGGACGCCTCGGTGGCGGGCCGGATCGTCGCGCCGCGGCCGAACATCACCGCCGGACGCAGCGAGTTCGTCTACACGCGGCCGATGGTGGGCCTGCCGCAGGGCGACTCGCCGCTGCTGCTCAACACCTCCTACACCATTACCGCCGACATCGAGGTGCCCGAGGGCGGCGCCGAGGGCATGATCCTCACCTCGGGCGGGCGTTTCGCCGGCTACGGCTTCTATCTGCTCGAGGGCAAGCCGGTGTTCCTGTGGAACCTGGTGGATCTCGAACGCCTCAAGTGGGAGGCGCCCGATGCGCTGCCCCCGGGTCGGCACACCCTCGAATTCGACTTCCAATACGAGGGCCTGGGCGCCGGCACCCTCGCCCTGAACAACTTCAGCGGCGTGGGCCGTCCCGGCACCGGCACGCTGAAGGTCGACGGCAAGGTGGTGGATACCAAGCGGATGGAGAAGACGCTGCCGATGATCCTGCAGTGGGATGAGAGCTTCGATATCGGCTCCGACACCCTGACCGGCGTCAACGACGCGGACTACCGGCCGCCGTTCGCGTTCACCGGCACGCTCGAGAAGCTGACGATCAAGATCGACCGTCCGCAGCTCTCGCCCGACGACATTCAGCAGATCAAGGACGCGGCGGCCAAGGCGGCGGATCAGCACTGACGACATGGCGCCCGCGGCGCGGGTCTCGCGGGCCAAGGTCAAGGGGGAAAACCGGGCAGGGATGCCGGGGTCTCGCTGTATTCGATAACTTGGAGAAGAATTCCGATGAAACCAAAGTCGACGATGGGGACTCGTTCGAACGCCCGACCCTCATCCTTCCTGGCTTTGTGCACGATCGCCTTGGTCTGCCTCGGTGTTGCCGGCACCGTCCAGGCCGGGGACAGCGGGCCGCGCCGTCACGCCGAGGGGCAGTACGACCCGGCAACGGCGACCTATAGAGTCGTCAAGGACGACGATCTGACGGCCATCGCCGAACGGCTCGGCGTCAGCGTCGCCGAGCTGCGTGCGGCGAACGGGCTCGGCTCCGACAGGATCGACATCGGCCAGGCGCTGAGGATCGCGACAGACTCGCCGAGCGCTTCACCGAAGTACGCGCCCGATGTGCCGGCGAAGATCACGACGCCCGATACCGTCGAGACCAGGATCGGCACGCTGCGCTTCCAGGACGGTGCGCCGGACCCCGCGACGGTTCAATTGGCTTACGATCAGCTCGATTTCGGCCGGAGTATCGATGCCTTTCTCAAAGGGATGTCCGCCACGTCGGTCTATGCGGCCTGCAGGGGTCTGGAGGAGGCGGGCGTTAAGCCGAACCAGGGCATCGGTATCTCAGAGGAGCTGCTCGATGCCCGCTCGCTGTTCCTGACGGCCAATACCACTACCGTCTACACGATGGCCTGTCTCGACCTGAACGACGAGCCGATGGTACTGCGCGTGCCGCCGCGGGTCCTGGGTCCGATCGACGACGCGGATTTCCGCTGGGTCACCGACGTTGGGCTGACCGGCCCGGACAAGGGGGCGGGCGGGGATTACCTGTTCATCCCGCCCGGCTATCAGGGAACAGTCCCCGCAACGGGCTATCACATCATGCGGCCGCGCACCAACCGGCTCCTGATGTTCTATCGCGCCTTCGTCGAGAAGGGCGACATCGCGGCGGCAGTGGAGGGCGTCAAGTCCAAGGCCGCTGTCTTTCCACTCGCGCAGTCCGGGAATCCGCCGGCCACTCAGTTCGTGAATCTCTCCGGGGTCACGTTCAACACCATCAGCGCCAATGATTTCAGTTTCTACGAGGAGCTGAATGGCGTGGTGCAGAATGAGCCCGCCGATTGGGTCGACCCGGATACCGTGGGCCTGTACGCCGCGATCGGCATCCGCAAGGGGCAAGCGTTCGCGCCGGATGCGCGCATGAAGACGATCCTGACCGAGTCGGCGGCCGTCGCCAACGCCATCGCGCGCGCGAACCTGCTCGCTTCGCGCGATCCGCGGACCCGCATCTACCCCGACCGGCAGTGGATCACGCCGTTCGTGGGCGGCAGCTACGAGTTCCTGCAAGGGGCGGAACGCCTTCTCGACGCGCGGATCATGTTCTTCTACTACGCGACGGGGATCACCCCGGCGATGACCGAAGCCAAGCCGGGCATGGGCTCGGCCTACGCGGGAGTCTTCCGCGACTCAACAGGGAACTACCTGGACGGCGGCCGTACCTACCGGGTTACCCTGCCGGGTCCCGTTCCGGTCAAGGACTTCTGGGCCCTGACCGTCTACGACAATCAGACCCGTTCGATGCTTCCGACCGATCAGAAACGGGCAGGCGTCGACAGCACGCTCCCGGACATCCGGACGAACCCGGACGGTGGCGTGACCGTCTGGTTCGGACCCGAGCCGCCGCTTGGGCATGAGGGGAACTGGGTGCAGACCATTCCAGGCAAGGGTTACAGCGTCCTTCTGCGTCTCTACGGACCGCTCGAGCCCTGGTTCGACCAGACCTGGCGACCGGGAGACTTCGAGGAGGCGAGGTGATTCGGGGCGCGCGTGTGTGAAGGGTGCGGGCACTGGATGCCCTGCTCTGCGCGCCTCCGGCCGCGCCTGTCGCGGCCCCGACCCCAAGTGGTGTTTCCGAGATCGGGACTCGACGCTTGGACGTTCTCATACCGATCGGAGCTTCAAGCGACACACATGAAACAGACGACACTCGCCCTCGCGGTACTGGCTCACGCAACCGCCCTGTGCGTCGGAACGCTGATCGCGTTCCCCACCGTCGCGGAGGTCGATCCCTTCGACGGGAACTGGCACTTCAGCGTCACTCCCTACCTCTGGCTGCCGAATGTCAACGGCGACTTGGACTATGACCTGCCGCCCCGCGTGTCGGACGCCCTAGAATCCGATGTCCGCCGCCTCGGCACGGAGATCGGACCCAACGACTATCTGTCTAACCTGCAATTCGCGTTGATGCTGAGCGGCGAGGCGCGCAAGGGGGCTTGGTCGGTTGTTACCGACATCATCTACCTGGACCTCGGCAATCAGGACTCCGACATCCACACCTTCCGCGGACCCCGCGGCGAACCCTTGCCCAACCTGTCTCATCAGGCCGAGACGAGTCTGAGTGCGGCGGTATGGACCCTGGCCGGCGGCTATACCCTGTCCCGAGGCGCTTGGGGCAATGTCGATCTGCTCGCCGGTTTCCGCTACCTGGGTCTGGATACCGATCTGAAGTGGCAGCTCGCGGGCAGCGACGATCGGCTCGATCGCACC
>NZ_JAABRP010000229.1 GCF_011390875.1 Thiocapsa sp. | reverse complement strand
ACGGGGGACGCCTTGCCGGTGGAGATTGCCACCACGACGGGCGAGCGATCCACGATCGATGGGAGCAAGAAGGTGCAGGCATCCGGATCGTCGATCACGTTGACCGGGATGTCGTACTCGCGGGCAAGCTCGGCGACGCGGCGGTTGACCGCGCGGTCGTCCGTTGCGGCAACCACGAGACGGTTGCCTTCGATATCACCGGACTCGAAGCGCCGCGCGAGATGACGGACCGCGCCTGCGTCGACCCGGCCGCTCAGCGCATCGACGAGCTCGGGTGCGACAACCGTGACCGCAGCGCCGGCACGGAGCAGGCTGCCCACCTTGCGAGCGGCGGTGGCGCCGCCGCCGACGCCCAGGCAGGGTTTATCCC
>NZ_JAABRP010000228.1 GCF_011390875.1 Thiocapsa sp. | reverse complement strand
CCCGGACGTCTTGAAAGATCGGAAGGAAATCCATGGTCATCTCGGTTTCGTATGGCCCGTAAGGGTCGTTGAGTTGGCCGTCAAAAGTCCTTAATATACTTAAATACTTAGGTTTGTGGTAGGACAACGATGTGATCAACGAGATCGACTCCGAATCTCTGCACGGCAGGATCGCGAGCGGCGAGGATGTGCTGCTGGTGGACATCCGTACGCCCGCGGAGGTCGCGCAAGGCGCTATCCCCGATGCCATGCAGCTGCCCATGCACCTGATCCCGATTCGAATCAGCGAGTTGCCTAAGGATCGGGATGTGGTGCTCTATTGCCGCAGCGGTGCACGGTCGTATCAGGCCTGTGCCTACATGATGCAGCAGGGCTACGACCGCGTTCTGAATCTGCGGGGCGGCATCATCGCCTGGGCCCGTCACGGCTACCCGATCGCATGAGCCGTTGCGCCTCCGGGAGGCAGCTCTCGGCGCCTTGCCTTTTTGGCCTGTTTCGCCTATAAAACCGAATTCTTGTGTCTACTGATATTCTAAAACAGCACCCGACCGGAGGTACTCCATGGCAGACTTTGACCAAGAGCTCGACGCCAGCGGCCTGAATTGCCCGCTCCCGATTTTACGCGCGAAGAAGACGCTGAACGCGATGGATTCCGGCCAGGTGCTGCACGTCGTCGCCACCGATCCGGGTTCCGTCAAGGACTTCGATGCCTTCGCCAAGCAGACCGGCAACGAGCTGATGGAGTCGAAGGAAGATGGCGGGAAATTCCACTTCCTGATCAAGAAGGGCTGACGGCCCGGGCCGTCCCGCTCAAACGAATCAACCCGCGCGCCGATCGACCCGCGAGGAGGACACGATGGAAGAAAAGAAACTCGCCATTATCGCCACTAAGGGCTCTCTCGATTGGGCCTACCCGCCCTTTATCCTCGCCTCGACCGCATCCGCGCTCGGGTACGAGACACAGATCTTCTTCACCTTCTACGGGCTACAGCTTCTGAAGAAGAAACTCGCCCTCGAGGTGACCCCGCTCGGCAACCCCGGCATGCCTATGCCGATGGGCATGGACAAGTGGTTCCCCGTCCTGGGTCTGACATTGCCCGGTATGCAGGGCATGATGACCTCGATGATGAAGAAGAAGATGAAGGACAAGGGCGTAGCCAGCGTCGAAGAGTTGCGGGATCTCTGCCAAGAGGCCGAGGTCAAGCTGATCGCCTGTCAGATGACGGTCGACCTCTTCGACATGAACACAGCCGAGTTCATCGACGGTATCGAGTATGCGGGTGCCGCAGCCTTCTTTGAGTTTGCGGGCGAAAGCGACATCTGTCTCTACATCTGAAGCGCTTCGCCTACGCTGCGCGGGTCTCGCTTCGAGCTTGGCCCGGGACGCTGCGGCGGAATGCCGGGTTTGTAGCGAAAAACGCCGCCCTCGGGGCGGCGTTTTTCGTATGGTCTTTTCTGAATTGACGCGCGAGCGTCGCGGCATCGTCAAGATATCCGCGCCGATCCGCGTCCGTCGGTATGTCAAGGGTGACCCCGGCTTTGGGCTTAAGGTTCTTGTTTTTTATCATCCTGAACCGCGTCAGCTCCGGCGTGCGTGGCCTCGGCCGTCGCCGATTCAAGGTAGCCACTGTGCATGCCGCTCCAGACGCGGTTCAGCGGCTCAGAAGACCTTGACGATCTCGAGTCCGATAAGGTGGGCGTCCATCTCGTAATCGCCATCGAGCGCATCCGTGCCGTTGATGTCTCCGCCGCGATACGGGGTGCTGCTTCGGATCGTGCGATCATTCGCTTTGACGTACATGTATCCTGCTTCGATCGACAGCCCGTCGCCGAGCAGATGCGCCACACCGATGCCGAAAAGGTGCCGGTCGTTGTCGGGGACGCGCGCGCTGAAGTGGGCGTCATCCTGCCCGGTCTCGTCGTAGGAGTAGCCGAACCGAAGCTGCGTGTCCGGTCGGATTTGGTAAGTGACGCCGAGGCGGTACGCATTGGTGTCGTTCCAGTCGTTCGTATCGGTGAAGATGGTCTCCCCCGTGCGCGTGCCTTCGACCTCGAGCTTGCTGAACCTACTCCAGCCCGTGCGCGTCCAGTCGAGCTCGACGGCCCAGGCTTCGGTGATGGCGTAGCGAACGCCCAGTTGCAGGCGCCAAGGCAAGTCGACGTCGACCTCTGCGTCCTGTGCGGGCGGGAGTCGACCGATCGCCACGAGGGTTCGGCTCAAGGGTTGGTAATCCCCTTCGAGGCCGACGGTTGCGCTTGAGCGAAAGGCGGCGCCGAAGCTCCATGCCTCGTAGCGATACAGTGCGCTCAGGTTGAAACCGACATCGGCTCCGTCGCCGCTGAGTCGTCCTGCGGTCGAATCGAGCTGGGCGTTTTTCACCCAGTAGATATCCAAGCCGCCGGATAGGCTGAGATTGTCGTTGACGCGATAGGCGACCGTCGGCGAGAAGTCGAGGATCTCGAGCTTGCTTGCAGTGGGCTGTCCGCGCGGCACGTTCGGGTCCAGCGGCGGCGGAACCGGTATGCGCACGGTGCCGCTCAGGGCGGGGAAGGTGCCGTCCTTCCAGCGTGTCTCGAGCCCGAAAGGCGCTGTTATCCCCAGTCCGATGCGCCAATCCTCGTTGACCCGCAGTGCCGCCTGAATCATCGGGGCTGCTGTCCAGTCCGCGCCTTGGCTGTCGTGTTGCCCCGAGGCGGTCCGGACGGCGAAGTTGGGGCCGATTAGAATCGTGCCCAGAGCGACGCTCGAGGCGTCATGAAATCCCATCGCGGCCGGATTGTAGGCGAAGGCACCGGTCTCTTCGGGATTCGCGACCAGGGCATTCGCCAGTCCGATGCCGGCCGTCGACGCCTCCGGGAGGGAAAAGCCCGCGGCGAGCGATTCGCCGGCAGAGACGAATGCTCCGGCAGCGATGGCGGCCGCAATCGCACGAGCGATCTGTCGATTCATGCAGGTAGCTCCTCGTCGTGTCGCTATCCGTTGTTTTTCTGCGCCGCACTTTAGGCGAAGATGCCACATTTATCCAGAGGTTGTTGCGAATAAATTTCGTGACTGCGATCAACCCGCATGCCTGTGTTTCCGGTCTCCGTTTCACCGGCAACCAAACACCGCGCACAGCTACCCGCGCGTCCCGTGATTGTGATATAAAACGGTCTTATTTCGCTGTCGTCATCTCGACGTGGTCTCCGGATGGCAGATCGCAGGCTCCAGGTTTTTCATACAGTCGCTCGGCTGCTGAGCTTCACGAAGGCGGCCGAAGTGCTGCATATGACGCAGCCGGCCGTCACCTTTCAGGTGCGACAGTTGGAGGAGCACTTCAACACGCGCCTGTTCGACCGGACGCACAACCGAATCAGCCTGACGGATGCGGGCAAGACCGTGTTCGCCTCGGCGGATCGCATCTTCGAACTCTATTCCGAGATGGAAAACGCGGTTCGCGAGATCACCGGCGAGATCAGCGGCGCGCTGGCGATCGGTGCGAGCACGACCATCGCCGAATACATGCTCCCGACCCTCCTTGGCGATTTCAAGGAACGCTATCCGGATGTCACCATCCACCTCAAGGTGTCCAACAGCGATGGGATCGTCTCGATGGTGGAGAACAACGCCATCGATCTCGGGGTGGTCGAGGCTCCTGTCGGAAACAAGAACCTCGTCGTCGAGCATTGCAAGCGCGATCAACTCTTTGCCATCGTGCCCCCGGGACATCCCCTTGCCGGTTCCGAGATGGTCACCTTCGAGCAGCTCCTCGAGTATCCCTTTATCTGCCGCGAAGAAGGATCGGGAACCCGTGAGGTGATCAACGATTACCTGAACCTGCAACACGACTGTCATTCGGTGCTCAAGGTCTCGATGGAACTGGGAAGCCCCGAGGCGGTGAAAGGCGCCGTCGAGGCCGGCATGGGCGTGTCGGTCGTCTCGGGGGCGACGATTCAGAAAGAGCTCAAGCTGGGCACCCTGGTCGCCCTCAACCTGGATCCGCCGTTGAATCGCCCCTTCTCTTTCGTCCATCAGAAACAGAAGTTTCGACTGCGCGTCATGGAGGAGCTGCTTGAGTTTGCCCGGGCCTACTGCCGTGAGCACGACGACTGACACGCAACCCCGATGGACCTCGTGACGGCCCTTCCTTCGGCGACTGCGGCACCATCGATCGACGGCGGATCGCCCTGGATCCGCCCCCCCGTCTCCCGCTGAGCGTTTCCCCGTGATGAGTCGAATTCAAGGACCGGAGCCGGAGCGGCGCCTCCTACGGTTGTTCCGTGCGCTTGCCGCGGCGGAGCGTGACACCTTGCTCGCATTCGCGGAGTTTCTCGTGCAGCGCGGGACTGCGACGCCGGAGCCCCATCGCGGACCGCGCGAACCCACTCCGGTCCCGCGTCCGAGCACGGAAAGCGTGGTCGCCGCGATCAAGCGTCTGTCGAAGACCTACGCGATGCTCGACCGCGGACCGATGCTCAACGAGACCTCGGCGCTGATGTCCGCGCACGTCCTGCAGGGTCGCTCGGCAAGCGAGGTCATCGACGATCTCGAAGCCTTGTTCGCCCGCCATTACCGCGATTACCGAGCCAAATACCCCCCGGAAGGCTAATTCAGTCCACATGAGAATCGTCGCGAACTGGTTTCGGCGTTATTTTTCCGACCCCCAGATCATTTTCCTGGCCATCCTGCTGCTGATCCTGTTCGCCGTGGTGATTACCATGGGGGGCATGCTCATGCCTGTCTTGGCCAGCATCGTCATCGCCTATTTGCTGGAGGGGCTGGTCGGGCAGCTCGAGCGTCGCGGGTTGCCCCGGTTGGCGAGCGTCTTGGTGGTGTATGTCGCCTTTTTGGTGTTCGTCGCCTTGGTGTTGGTGGGCGTCTTGCCCTCGGTGTCGCTCCAGATCACCGAGCTGGTGCAGCAGCTGCCCTCGATGATCTCGGCCGCGACCACGGCGCTCCTGGATCTGCCCGAGCATTACCCGGAGTTGGTGACCGAGGCCCAGGTCGCCGAGTTGATCGGGGCAATCCGAGCCGAGACCGTGATGTTCGGTCAGCGGGTGCTCTCGTGGTCCCTCGCCAGTGTCGTCGGCATCATCACGATCCTCGTTTATCTCATCCTCATGCCTCTGCTCGTGTTCTTCTTCATGAAGGACAAGGAGCTGATCTTGAGATGGTTTCATCGGTTCCTGCCGACGCATCGCACGATCGTGAACGACATCTGGAGAGATGTCGATCGCCAGATCTCCAACTACGTCAGGGGCAAGGCATGGGAGATCCTGGTCGTCTGGCTGGTCAGCTACGCCACCTTCGTTGCCTTCGGGCTAAAATATGCAATGCTCTTGTCGTTGCTTGTCGGTTTCTCCGTCGTGATTCCCTACATCGGGGCTGCAGTGGTCACGGTACCGGTGTTGTTGGTTGCCTGGTTCCAATGGGGCTGGACTCCGGCCTTTATCTGGCTCGCGGTGGCGTACTTCATCATCCAGGCTCTCGACGGGAATGTCTTGGTGCCCCTGCTGTTCTCCGAGGTGGTGAATCTGCATCCGGTCGCGATCATCGTGGCGATTCTGGTATTCGGCGGGCTCTGGGGCTTCTGGGGCGTATTTTTTGCGATTCCGCTTGCGACCCTGGTCCAGGCCATTCTCACGGCCTGGCCGATCCCGCCCGACGATCCGGGCGACGCGCTCGCTTGAGGCTCGCGCGCTCGGTATACAATCCAAGTCCCTCCAACGCTACGGCGCACCCATGCACGCCTTCGCCCTCAGTCGCTTTCTGTTCTGGTTCGTGATCTTCTTTCTGCTCGCACTCGCGAGCCGGCCGTGGATCGAGGGTGTGTTCATTCGCTACCAAGCCGAGCCGCGCGCGATCATGGCGCGCGGAGAGTTGGCCGCCGACGAGCAGACGACCATCGCGATCTTCGAGTCGGTCAGTCCGTCGGTCGTCTATATCACGACCTCCGGGCGGGTCATGGATCTGATGTCGCGCAATCTCCTGGAGGTTCCTCGCGGCACGGGTTCCGGATTCATGTGGGACCGTCATGGCCACGTCGTGACGAATTATCATGTGGTTGCCGACGTGCAGGCGGCCTATGTCCGGCTCTCCAGTCAGCGCGTCTACGAGGCGGCGTTGGTCGGCGTCAGTCCCGAGCACGATATTGCCGTGCTGCGGATCGACAGCGGGGCCGGCGGGCCACCGCCGGTGGCGATCGGCTCGAGTCAAGACCTCAAAGTGGGGCAGAAGGTCTTTGCGATCGGCAACCCGTTCGGCTTGGACTATTCCCTCACCGGAGGCGTGATCTCGGCGCTCGATCGAACGATTCCCTCGGATGAGGGGCGCAAGATCGAGCATCTGATTCAGACCGATGCG
>NZ_JAABRP010000227.1 GCF_011390875.1 Thiocapsa sp. | reverse complement strand
CTCGGGTGGGCCTTTGATCGACAGTGCCGGGCGGGTCATCGGCATGAATACGGCGATCTTCAGCCCGTCCGGGAATTTTGCCGGGATCGGCTTTGCCGTGCCGGTGGATACCATCAACCGTGTCGTGCCGCGCCTCATCGCCTACGGTCGCTATGTGCGTCCGGCGCTGGGGGTCATCACGGATGGCGATCTGAGCCGGCGCCTTGCCGAACGCATCGGCGTTGCGGGGGTGGTGATCCTTCAGGTCCAAGAGGGCTCGCCTGCCGCGCGGGCCGGACTGCGCGCCGCAATTATCGACAGGAGCGGGGATCCGGCGGCCGCCGATGTGATCGTCGCGGTGGACG
>NZ_JAABRP010000226.1 GCF_011390875.1 Thiocapsa sp. | reverse complement strand
ATGCGTCGCTATCAAAAGGACATCGCGCCTTGGAGCGGACTGGATCGGGGGACGGAGGCGGCGCCGATCGACGAAATTGCGTGACGGCGAAGGTGATTCCACGACGCCTCGCTCCCCGTCGTCAGTGACAAAAAAGTAAAGGGGACCCTCATAGCTCGGCCGGCAGGTTGTGCTGACGATAGGACGCACAACAACCGCCGACGCTCCGTCATGCCTCTCCAGCCCTGCACGGCCGATACACCGACACCTGCCTGTTTCAAAGCGATACAGAAACACAACAGCCCGAAAGCAAGACGACGACCCGCC
>NZ_JAABRP010000225.1 GCF_011390875.1 Thiocapsa sp. | reverse complement strand
TCTACTGCCCGGAGTGTCGGGCCGATGCACGACTCCTCCACGACGCTCGCCCGATCCCTTTCGGCGGTTCGAGCCGCTCCATCCACTGAAGACACGCACCGCGGCGTCGGCGGTTACGACCTCGGTCGGACCCGACGCGGCGTGCTTGTCCGCGCCATCGATCCGTATCTGCCCCCGGAGATCGACTCATGCACCCGACCTCACCGACCCCCAAGACCATTGTCCTGACGGCCCTGGCGATGATCGCCTTCGCCACCAACGCGCTGCTCTGCCGCATGGCCCTAGGCGAGGGCATGATCGACGCGGCGAGCTTCACGCTGATTCGGCTCGGCTCGGGCGCGCTCGTTCTTCTGCCCTTGGTGGTCCTGGCGAGACGTGTAACGACGACCGCTCGGCCCGACTGGATCGCGCCCGTCGCCATGTCGGTCTACATGATCTGCTTCTCCTTCGCCTACCTCGCACTCGGGGCCGGGACTGGTGCACTGATCCTGGCGGGCTCGATCCAAATGACGATGCTGATCGCCGGCCTGCGCTCGGGCGAGCGGCTTCGGCCCGCGGGCTGGATCGGACTCGGGCTTGCGGCGACCGGGCTCGTCCTGCTGGTCGCACCCGGGGCATCGGCGCCCCCGCTCGGCAGTGCGCTCTCGATGACGACCGCCGGCATCGCCTGGGGGGTCTACTCACTGCGCGGGCGCGGCAACACCGATCCCCTACGTGCGACGGCCACGAGCTTCGTTCTGGCCTTGCCGCTCGCCGCGCTGGCCGGTCTTCCCTTCTTGGGTGACGTGCACCTCTCGGTCACCGGTGTCGGGTTGGCGCTCGTCTCCGGCGCGGTCGCCTCGGCACTCGGCTATGTGATCTGGTATCACGCCTTGCCCGGACTGACCGCGACGACCGCCGCGACCGTTCAGCTTTCGATCTCGGTGCTGGCCGCGACCGGCGGGGCGTTCCTCTTCGCGGAGGCCGTCACCGCGAGGCTCATCGGATCCTCGGCCGCCGTACTCGGCGGCCTGGCACTGGTCTTCCGTCAGCAGGGCGCGGCGCGCTCGCCGGCCCCGATTCACCTGGGTCGCGAACCGGCACCCCGGCAGGGTCCGAACGGCGAACGCGCGAGCCCTCGGCGTCTGCCGACTCGCCCTTCGTCCACGCCGCCACTCCGACCGGAGCCGATTGGTTGACTGCTATACTTTCCTCACGCAAGCGGACTTGGAGTCCTTGATGAGCGCGGAGTCGTCCTGCCCGCGGGCAGACGACCGACCGCCGATCGCCGACAACCCGCGGGGCAACCCGATGAACGACACAGCGCTTGAATCCCCGGTCGTGCTCGTGGTCGACGATGACCCGGAGGTGCGCGACCTGATCGAGGACTATCTCTCGGGACAGGGCTACCGGGTCCTGTGCGCGCCGGATGCGGGCACCGCCCGCGGATTGCTCGAGACGCACGCGCCCGAGGTCGTCCTCCTGGACGTGGGGCTGCCGGGCGAGGACGGGCTCACCCTCGCCCGCTTCATCCGGGAACGCCTGGACATCGGCATCATCATGGTCTCGGGCGCGGGAGAGACCCTGGACCGGATCGTGGGTCTCGAGGTCGGCGCGGACGACTATCTTGCCAAACCGTTCGATCTACGCGAGCTGAAGGCCAGGCTGAAAGGGATCTGTCGTCGGTATCGGCGAACCGCACACCGGTCCGCCGATGCGACGCTCCCCGCCGAGGGCGAGACGCGACGCATCGCCTTGGGACGCTGCCGGCTCGATCTCGATACCCGACAGCTCTTCGATCTGGACGGCGCCGAGCTGCCCTTGACCTCGATGGAGTTCGAGCTGCTCAAGATGTTCGTCGAGCGTCCGAACCGTCCGCTGACCCGCGACCAGATCCTCTCCATCACTCAGAATCGCGATTGGAACCCCTACGACCGCAGCATCGACATCCGCATCGCCCGCCTGCGGCGCAAGATCGAGCTCGACCCCGAGCATCCGGCGCTCATCCGCACGGTCCGGGGTCACGGGTATATGTTCGTCCCCGCCAAACCCGCCTGAACCGGGTGTCGACAACGATTAAGGTTTTTCATTACTTTAAACCGCGCCGGCTCCGACAGGTGTCGGAGCTGGCACGGCCAAGCCAATCCAACAAACGACGCATACCGCATCGGGCGCGGTTTAGGCGGTGTGTTTCAGTTTTGTATCCTTTGTCGCCCCTTTGTGAAGCTGCCGTTGATCCCGTTTGTCCGGTGCTAGACTCCGCGCAAGAGATCCGATCCCATCCGGAACCGGAGTCGCTCAACCATGCGGGCACACGATATCGATCAGGCATCCGACCACTCGCGCGAGGAGCACGACGGGCAATCGACACTCGCCTATTCGCTCCGTCTGTCCGGGTCAGGTTCCGCGCCAGAGTGCGGGCCAGAGTGCGGGCCAGAGTCCGAGCCAGAGTCCGAGCCAGCACCCGAGCCACCGCCCGCGTCGGACCTCACGGACCGACACACCCGCGAGCGGATCGAGCAGGCCCTCCGGCATGTCGCCCTCGGGGTCTGCGCAGCCAGTGGCGAGACACTCTTCCAGACCATCGTCGATTCGCTGACCAAGACCCTCGGGGTCGACATGGCCTTCATCAGCGAGCTGCCGGCCGGCTGCGACACCCATGTCGGCACCCGTGCGGTCAGCGATCGGGGACAGCCCATGCCCAACCTGGAATACGGGCTGGCCGGCACACCCTGCCGACGGGTGCTGGACGAGGGCTTCCAGTTCGTCGGGGCGGATCTCTCGCGGCATTTCCCGGGCGACACCATGCTGAGCGACCTCGGCGCCGTCGCCTACGCGGGCTATCCCCTCCTGGACTCGGCCAAGCGCCCCATCGGTCTGGTCGCACTCCTGCATCGGAAACCCTTGACCGACCCCGGGCTGATCGAGGCAGTCCTGCAGATCTACTCGGTCCGGGCCGCGGCCGAGCTCGATCGACAGCGCTCGGAGGCGAGCTATCGCGCCATCTTCGAGGCCGCGGAGGACGCCATCTTCGTTCACGACCTTGCCACCGGGGCGATCTGCGATGCCAACCCGGCGGCCTGCCGCATCTACGGCTATTCGCACGAGGAGATGCTCCGGCTCAATCCCGCGCAGCTCTCGTCCGGCATCCCGCCCTACGATCACACCGGTGCCGCCCGCTGGATCGGGTTGGCAAGCGCCGGCGAGCCGCAGCGCTTCGAATGGCACCGTCGCAACAAGGACGGCAGCCTGCATTGGGACGAGGTGACCCTCAAACGCGCCACACTCGGCGGCATCGATCGACTGGTCGCCATCACCCGCGAGATCACCGAACGCAAGCGCATCGAAGAGACCTTGAGGGCCACGGTCGAGGCCGCGCTCGACGCTGTCATCGGCATGGACGGTGCCGGCAAGGTCATCGCCTTCAATCCGGCCGCGGAGCAGACCTTCGGCTATCGCCGCGCAGAGGCGATCGGAAGACCGCTGGCCGATCTGATCGTCCCCGAGCGCTTTCGCGACGCCCACCGCGCGGGGATGGAGCGCTATCGCCAGGACGGCCATGGCCCCATGCTGGGGCGGCGCGTAGAGGTCATCGCCTGTCGCGCCGACGGCAGCGAGCTGCCCGTCGAGCTTGCCATCGACCGGGCGCAAGGACCGGAAGGCGATTTCTTCGTCGGCTATCTGCGCGACATCACCGAGCGCAAGCTCGCCGAGGAGGAACACGCCCGACTCGAGGCACAGCTGCGCCAGGCCCAGAAGATGGAAGCGATCGGCCACCTCGCCGGCGGCATCGCCCACGACTTCAACAACATCCTGACCGGCGCCATGGGCTATGTGACCCTGGCCCAGGAGCTGACGCGCGACCGGGGCGACGCCAAGCTCGACCGGTATCTCGACCGCGCCCAGCGGGCGAGCCAGCGCGCCCGGGACCTCATCCAACAGCTCCTCACCTTCAGCCGCGGCCGGCGCGGCGACCCGCGCCCGCTCGACCTGGCTCCCTTGGTAAGCGAGACGCTGCGCCTCCTGGGCGCAACCCTCGCCGCCGAGGTCGAGATTGAAACCCATCTGCCGCTCGGCCTGCCCCAGGTGAATCTGGACCCGATCCAGGTCGAGCAGATCCTCGTCAATCTCTGCATCAACGCGCGCGACGCCATGTCGGGCAGCGGACGTCTGGAGATCGGCCTCGGCCGCGAGCATCTCGGCGGCACCGTCTGCTCCTCCTGCCGCCAAAAGGTCCGGGGCGACTTTCTGGTCCTGCAGGTGAAGGACACGGGATGCGGGATCGACCCCATGCACCTTGATCGGCTGTTCGAGCCCTTCTTCACGACCAAGCCGAGCGGCCAGGGCAGCGGCATGGGGCTCGCCGTCGTGCACGGCGTAGTACACGAATACGGCGGTCATCTGTGCTTGGAGAGCACACCCGGCGAGGGGACCCGCTTCCGGGTGCTCTTTCCGCCGATCTCGACGGACGACACCCGGGTGCCGGATACGCGATCGATAAACCCGGACCCGACAACCGCGCCGGTCAGACTGCAGGGCCGCGTCCTCCTCGTCGACGACGACGACCTCGCCGGCGGCCTGATGCTCGACTTCTTGGAGGATCGCGGCCTCGACGTCGTCTTTGCGATGAATGCAGAGGAAGCCCTCGCCGCCCTGTCCACCGCGTCGGAACCCTTCGATCTACTCATCACCGACCAGGCCATGCCGCGGATGACGGGGCTGGAGTTGGTTCGACGGGTACGTCCGATCAACCCCGATCTGCCGATCATCCTCTATACCGGCAACGCCGATGCCCTCGATGCCGAAGAGGTCGAAGCCGCCGGTGTTCGTTCCTTGGTTCGCAAGCCGGTGGACGTGGCAGCGCTGGGCGAGTTGCTGAGGGACCTGCTGGCTTGAATCCGGAAGCGCGATCCTCAAGCGGCGAGACGTCTTCTATGGCTCGGAACCGTCCCCGGAACCGGGGGTAGTGCGGCCGGGCAAGGCCGCACTGGGCCTTTCCTTGCGTCTCGGACAATCCGCCTCATAATATGACCATAGAAAGGTTCATTAAATGAGGCGCTTTATGTCTGTTCCCGCCGAACTGCTCTCCGAGGTCATCACGGAGCAAGGGCTGATTGCGACGGATCGACTGGCCGACGTGCTGCATATCACCAAGACCGAGCTGGCCAAGGCGACCGGATTATCCCGTGACGCGGTATCCAAGCGTGATCGGCGCGAGGCACGTCAGACCCAGACGCGGCTGCGCGACACCGTGGAGATCATCAATCGGGTCACGAGCTGGACCGGCTCAACCGGACGCGCGTTCGCCTGGTTTCGTTCTCAGCCGCTCCCGTCGTTCGGCGACAGAACCGCCGAGGATCTGGTCAAGGATGGCCGCGCGCAGGCCGTCAAGGATTACTTGTCGCGAGTCGCCGAAGGCGGCTACGCGTGACGGAGGCGCCGCCGACGCGTTCCTTCGTCGGTGTGGTCTATCGCGCCCACAATCCGCGCTGGGCCTTCGCGCCGACCTCCGGAGACGGAGCGGCACGCCATGGCGGTCGCTTCAACCCGCGAGGAACCACGGCTCTCTATACCTCGCTCGATCCCAAGACCACGTGGATGGAGGCCCAGCAGGGACTGCCGTTCAAGGCGCAACCCATGACCCTGGTCGGCTATCGCGTGCGCTGCGAGCGGATCATCGACCTAACCGCTCCGGCCGTACTCGCCGCCTGCGGAGTCGATGACGCGACGCTGGCCTGTGCTTGGGAGGACCTGGCCTCGCGTGGCCGAATCCCGCCGACCTGGTCGCTCGCCGAGACATTGATCGCCGCCGGCTGCCATGGTGCCCTCGTACCCAG
Source organism: Thiocapsa sp. (assembly GCF_011390875.1). Classification (GTDB taxonomy): domain Bacteria; phylum Pseudomonadota; class Gammaproteobacteria; order Chromatiales; family Chromatiaceae; genus Thiocapsa. Next base: position 821 of record NZ_JAABRP010000225.1, on the reverse strand, counting down.
CTTCGCACCCGGCACAACGCGGGCTGAACGCAACCTTGTCCTCTGGCTTTGGTCCGACGTTCCGCCCTGCCAAGCACTGGTCATCGATGATTTTGGACGCTTGCCGAAGGACGATGCCTCCTGGGTCTGAACCCGCGAGACTTCATTTTTCCGGCATACATCATCCAACGCCACTTCCGTCGCCGGGCCAGAAAAGAATAAAGAGGAAAAGAGAATAAGGAGCCAGGTCCGTCGGGTAGCAGGGTCAGTTTATTCACAACGGCAACTCGCCCTGCCCTGCAACGTCGGCCGATAGCGGCTCGTCCTGCTTCCGCGGCCTGCCCCGCTTGCGCAATTCCCGGCGCTGGCCGGTCATCGCTTCGATCTCCCGATAGAAGCGATCATTGCCGACGGGCTGGTCTTGGTTGAGCGCCAGCCGCAGAGCGCCGAGCAGTTGGTCGTCGAGCGCTCCGCCGAACAGCTCCCGATAGGCGGCACGGCGCGCCTCCTCGTCATCGCCGAGTCCGAGGTAGAGCGGGTGCGGCGTCAGCAGCAGATGGACATGGTTGGTCATCAGCACGTAGGCGTGCATCCGACAGCGCTCGCGCACCAGTGCCTCGTGCAGCCAACCGAGGTAGGCACGCCGATCTTGGTCGTCGAAGAAGCACGCCGCGCGGTTGTGCCCGCGCTGCACGATGTGCAGCGGCAAGCCGTCAATATGGATGCGTGTGCGGCGGGGCATGGGGCGCAAGCATAGTAGAAAGTGAGCCTGGCCCCTTTTCCCCATCGCCGCGAAGAGGCGATCGGAAAACCACTGGCCGATCTGATCGTCCCCGAGCGCT
>NZ_JAABRP010000224.1 GCF_011390875.1 Thiocapsa sp. | reverse complement strand
GGTTGAAGGAGCGCCGAGTGATCCCGAACTCGGACTCCCAAGAATTCATGTCGCACTCCAACGGGCTGCAGACACTGCGTTTTGGTCCATTCTAGCCAACAGGTGATCCCTCTTGTCGATGAAACCCCTCGTGATCGAGAACGATGTCATCTCCGACCTCGCGTTGGACGTCACCCAGGCGGTGCTCGCAAGGAGCGAGGAGGCTCAGGCGATCATGGAGGACCCGTCCGGCCCGATCGATCTGGCGCGGGCCTTGGCGGACTTTTTCCCGATCGCCGGGGCCTTGGAAAGTGGAGCGACGCTCCTGGATCAGGAACAGCTGCAGGAGTTCTGCGACTACGGGCTGAATTTGCTTG
>NZ_JAABRP010000223.1 GCF_011390875.1 Thiocapsa sp. | reverse complement strand
CGTCGACGTTGCTGAGCAGGAGGCGGCTGCCGTCCGGGCTGAACTGGGTGCTGTTGATGCCGTTGTTGATGACGTCGAGACGCAGCAGCTCCTCGCCCGAGTCGACATCCCAGACCGCCATCGTGCAATCGCGGCTGCCAGAAACCAGTCGCGTGCCGTCGATCGAGAAGACCACGCCTTGCACGTACTGTGGATGTCCTTCGATAGTGCGCACCAGGGTGCCGTCGGCGGATGTCCAGATGCAGATGGTGCCGTCTTCGCTCCCGGAGGCGAGCAGCTCCCCGCCGGGCTGGAAGTCGACGCTGTAGACCAGGCTGCTGTGACCGCTTTGGCTCCAGAGTGCCGCGCCGGTGGCGACGTCCCAGAGTCGCACGGTGGT
>NZ_JAABRP010000222.1 GCF_011390875.1 Thiocapsa sp. | reverse complement strand
CCGTGCCGCCCGAGGCGACCCAGTGTCCGGCGGGGTGGAAGCGCACGGTGTAGACGCGCCCGTCGTGACCCTGCATCTCATGCTCGACGCGCCCTGCGGCGACGTCCCAGATCTTGACCAGGCTGTCCCAGCTCGCGGTGGCCAGGCGCTGGCCGTCGGGGCTCAGAGCGAGTCCGTAGATGGTGTCTGTTGCGGCCGTGCGCGGTACGGAGCGCCAGTGTGGGGTAGGCATCGCGGTCTCCTTGTTGACTGATGCGAATGGATTTTAAACCGCGCCCGATGCGGTATGCGGTGTTTGGTGGATGGGCTTGGCCGCGCCGGCTCAGGACTCGATCATCTGGTCGAGGCGATGACCGGGACGCACCATGGGGATGACGTTCTCGGCCTTGTCGACCCAGACATCGACCAGGACCGGGCCGGGTTCGGCCAGCGCTTGGGCGACGCCCTCGCGCAGATCCTTCGAATGCTTGATGCGCTGGGTCTTGAGGCGCGGGTAAACATATTTAAGGCCGGTCAGGTTCGGGATCTGACGCCGACAGGTTTGGTCCAGATCCATGCAATCCGGGTCGCAGCTCGCGTCGCGGGCGAGACAGGTCTCGTAATGATGGCCCTCGTCCATCATGTCTTCCCACTGGCGGACCATCCCGAGAAAGCTGTTGTTCAGGACGAAGATCTTGAGCGGGATCCGGTTGGCGACCAGGGTGCCGAGCTCTTGGATGTTCATCTGAAAGCTGCCGTCGCCGTCGATCAGAACGAGCGGGTGGATCGGATCGGCGAACCAGGCCCCGATGGCGGCGGGCAAACCGAAGCCCATGGTCCCGAGCCCGCCGGAACTGACCCACTGACGCGGCCGGCGGAAGCGATAATACTGCGCCGACCACATCTGATGCTGGCCGACACCCGTAACCAGGGTCGCATCACCCGCCGTCAGCTCGGAGATGATCTCCACGACGGCCTGCGGCTTGATGTACTCGGAATGCCCGTAGGGTTTGGGCATCTGCTCGCGCCATTGCGCAATTTGGGTCAGCCAGTCGCGATGGTCGGCGGCCTGTCCGGTGCTCAAGGCATGCTCGAAGAAAGCGCCGAGCTCCGCGACCAGGTGCAGATCGGTCGCGATGGTCTTGTCGATCTCGGACGGGTCGATGTCGACATGTGCGATGCGCTTGCCGGCCGCGAAACCCTTCACCGCGACCCGGTCGTCGAACCGCCCGCCGAGCGAGAGGATCAGGTCCGCGTCGCGCAGGGCATAGTTGGCCGGGATGGTGCCGTGCATGCCCGGCATGCCGAGGTTGTGCGACAGCTCGAAGGGCAGGGCGCCGAGCGCGTTGAAGGTGGTGGCGACCGGGACGGCGAAGCGCTCGGCGAAGGCCCGCAGTGCCGATGCCGCGTTGGCGTGGATGATCCCGCCACCGGCCTTTACGACCGGGCGTTCGGCGGCCGCAAGTGCTGCAAGGATGGCGTCGGCCTTCACCGGGTCGAAGGCGATCGGCTCGCGATGACGGATCCGGGGCGGGTTCTGCCCGCTCGCCTCGGCGAGTTGCACATCCTTGCAGATGTCGACGACGACCGGGCCGGGGCGTCCGCGCGTCGCCAGCGCATAGGCCTCGCGCAGCACCCACTCCAGGTCGCGCACGTCCTTGACCAGATAGTTGTGCTTGGAGATCGGCCGCGTAAAACCGACGGTATCGACCTCCTGGAAGGCATCGGTGCCGATCGCCGCACTCGGCACCTGGCCGGTGATGAAGAGCGTGGGGATCGAGTCCTTGTAGGCGTCCGCGATGGGTGTGGCCAGATTGGTCGCTCCCGGCCCGGAGGTGGCGATCGCCACGCCGACGCGTCCGCTCGTCCGTGCATAGCCTTCCGCGGCGTGACCCGCACCACCCTCTTGACGACAGAGAATGAACTTGGGTGCCGGATCGCGGCGGCGCATTCGCCGATTCAGCTCGACATGCAGTGGAATCACGGCCCCGCCGGTATGGCCGAACAGATACTCGACCCCGAGGTCTGTCAGGACATCGAAGAAGATGGCGGCGCCGGATCGGGGGGCATGGCTCATGGGGCGAATGACCAGGGCTCAACGTCTGGGAAGCCGGTAATCATACCCTCACATGGCGCAAAGGGCAGGATGGATCGCCAACCAGGCGGGGCTTTCGGTTATCCTCCGCGCCTGGTCGGTACCCGTACCCCTCGACGGTGGCGGGGCATCAAGAATCGCGATTGAGGACGTTGTCGATGCAAGCGATCGTTGGGCGGCTTGAAGGACTGCTCCAAAGACTGAGGCGGGTAAATTACGAGCGGCTCCTGGTCGTCTCGGTTCTGGTTGCGACACTGACGGGGTCGCTCTATGTGTACCTCGTGGACTTCTATTTCGCGCGATCGCCGGATCAGGCCGTTGCCCCGGATCCGGAGCTTGCGGACCGGGTTGCCCCGATCGGACGGGTGACCCTCGCCGAACCTGTTGTTGCCGCGCCCGCGGCTGAGACCACGCTCGCTGCGACCGACGCCCCGGCGGGCGAGTCGGCACCGGCCGAATCGCCCGCCGAGGGCGGCATCGCCGAAGTGTCTGCATCCGATACGGGGTCGACCGACGCGGGGTCGACCGATGTGGCCGCGGCGCCGGATGCGTCGCCCGAGCCTCCGCCGGAGCTCTCGCCCGAGATGAAGACGGACCAGTTCGATGGGCAGGCCGCTGTTTCGGCGGATCCGATCGAGGCACTGTCCGCATCGACCGTGGCGGATGGGGTGGTTGCAGCCGAAGCCGAGCCGTCGGCCTCTTCCGAAGACCTTCAGGCGACCGTTCCCGCCGAGACGCTCGAGCAGCCGCGTTCGGCGCCGCTCTACCCACCGGTTCCCCCGGGCTTCATGCCGATACCCGCACAGGGTTACGCCCCGGTCTATCCGCACTATCAGCCGCCGCCCGAGGTGACTCGGCCGGCACCCGGCGCGCCGTCGTGGTACGCCCCCGGCCCCTATCAAGCCTATCCGCCGACCCTCTACGAACGCTCCGTGGCGCCGCCGGCCGGCTACCCGCCGCCGCAGGGCTGGGTGCGCTGAGGTGTCGCGGGCCGGGCTCGGGTTCGTCACGGGTCGCGGATCCGGCGCCGCCGAGGGTAGCCCCGAGACCGGCCGGCGAGCCCCGCAGGATGACCGGTCGCGTTTCTCATGAGCGCCGCTCCCGTCGAGCTGAGTCTGAACGGTGTCTATTATCCGCCTTGGCTGCTCTCGGCACTGCTCGGCCTGGTTTTCGCGATCACTTTGGCCGAGATCGCCAACCGCACCGGGCTGAGTCGGTTTGTGTGGCATCCGCCGCTGTTCTTCATCGCCCTGGTCGTCGCCTGCACCGTTTTGGTGGGCACGACCTTCATACCGTCGTTTTTCGGCTGATTCACCGACATCATCCATCCGGGCAAAGGCACATGAGCAACGCGAGCGCCGAGCAATGGATCCTGGACAGCGTGCGCGTGCTGGTGACTCTGTCGATGGTCGGCATCGCCGGCAGTGCCGCCTATTGGGCCTGGCAGCAGGGCAAGGCGCACCCCTGGACCCGCGACGGGCAGGTTCTGGCCGATGTGGTGCATGTGGCGCCCCGGGTCGGCGGTCAGGTGACCAGCCTTCATGTCGTCGACAACCAGCGGGTCGCCACGGGTGACCTGCTGTTCGAGCTTGATCGGCTGCCGTATCGACAGGCGTTGGAACAGGCCGAGGCCGACCTCGCCTTGCGTCGTGCCGAGGCGGCGGAGGCCCGGCAGGTCGCGGAGTCACCGTCGGGCGGCGTTCTCGCCGTGCAGGACGATGGCACCGAGCAGGCGCGTGCGGCGGTCACCGATGCCGCGGTTCTCGCGGCCGAGATCACCGTGACGACTGCGCGGATGCACCTCGACGACACGCGGGTGACGGCGCCTGTGGACGGCTATGTCACGAACCTTCAGCTCGGGGAGGGCTCCTATGCGGACGCAAGCGTGCCGCAGGTGGCGCTGGTGGCCGCGGACTCCTTCCGCGTCGAAGCCTATTTCAAGGAGACCGATCTGCCCGACATCCGCATCGGCGACCCGGCTGCAGTGACCCTGATGGGCTATCCGGACCGACCGCTGGCGGGTCGTGTCGAGGGTATCGCGTTCGGGATCGAGCGCCGTAACGCGACGCCCGGCCCGGGCGATCTGGCGCAGGTGGAACCGATGTTCGAATGGATCCGTCTTGCCCAGCGGATTCCGGTCCGGATTCGTCTCGACCCGCCTCCGGAGGGCATCGTGCTGCGCACGGGCTTGACCGCGAGCGTCGCCGTCAATCCGACCGCCGCGATCGGGGATGCGCCCGACGCCGTTCTCAACTCCGACTGACACGTCGAGCCGCGTTCGCCTGTCCAAGGCGGAACCCGAGCACCATGCCCCCGATCGCGAGCACCTGGCACCCCGCCGCCGCGCTCAATGCGCTGAAGACCACGCTCGGCGTCATCGTCGCCTGGGGCATGGTGCTCTGGCAGCAACTGCCGGATCCCTTTTTGGCGCCGGTCGCCGTCTTGTTCCTGCAGACGCCGTACCTCGGCGCATCCCTGCGCAAGGGGCTCATGCGCGTGCTCGGCACCTTGGCCGGGGCACTGCTGGTGCTCGTGCTCTTGGCGTACCTGATCCAGGACCGCTGGGCCTTGATCGGCGCGCTTTCCGTGGTGGTGGGGGTGTCGGTCTACATGATCCGCAACAGCCGCTACGGTTACGCCTGGTTCATGCTCGCCATCACCGCCGCGATTATTGCAGGGGATGCGTCGATGGAGCCGAGCTTGGCCTTCGCCAAGGCGGTCTCGCGCAGCACCGAGGCGGTGATCGGCATCCTGGTCGTGCTGGTGATCAACGGACTCCTCTGGCCGCGCACCGGAGGCGCCATCTACGACCGCACCTATCGCGACGCGCTCGCGGCGCTCGCCGAGCAGATGCGCCGGCTCGGCGAGGCGGTGTCGGCGGGTGCGGACGGACACCTGCCGCAGCCGCCGAAGACCTTGCGCGGTGCACCCGTGCAGCTGCGCGAGATCCTCGCGGCCGCTGCACTCGATAGCGGCGGTTTCCGGCGTCTGCAGCGCACCTACGAGGCGCAGATCGACGGGCTCGCCGCCGTGCTCGGCTCGCTCATGGCTTTCGGCGAGAACCTGCGCTTGGCCGCCGAGGGCGAGCGGGCCTTTCTGAGTGCCCCGCACCGGACGGCTCTGGGCAGTGCGCTTCGCGATCTCGCGGCCGCCGTCGAGGGGATCGAGCAGGATCCCGGCGCCTTCGCCGGGCGGACTCCTGCAGACGCCTTAACCGCCGCTCGGAAGTGCCTCGGGCGTCTGAGCGCGGACCCCGGTCGGGAGCCGGCAGCGGTCGCCGAGAGTGCCCTGCTGCACGCGACCGTCTTTGCCCTAAAAGTGCTGATCACCCGTGTCGACGGACTTGCCGATGCGTCCGTCGCGCTGGCCGCCGGGCGCGCGCTGCCGGTCACCGCGCTGGCCGCAGAAGTGCGCCAGCCCCTCGGCGAGCGGACCGCCCGCGCCCTGCCCAACGCCTTGGTCGCGGCCGCCGGCTTCTGGTTGATGGCCTTGCTGTGGGTCGAGTTGCAATGGCCGCCGTTCGGCGTCATCGGGTTGACCATGGTCATCGTGGTCATCGGCGTCGAGACCTTGGCGAATGTTCCCGTTCACCGGCGGGCACGCCGGCTCGCGATCGGCGGGGTGGCGGGAGCCCTGCTGACGGCGCCCGTCTATTTCGCGGTGATGCCGCAGTTGGACGGCTTTCTCGCGCTGTCGCTCGTGCTCTTCATCTTCTACTACCCGATCCTCTACTTCTTCCACGCTCTGCCGCCGCCGCGCAATCTCTTCTTCTTGGGCGCCGCTCTGATGGCGATCCTGATGGTCCAGCTTGAGCCGAGTCAAACCTACAGCGCCACCGGCTATCTTGGACTTTCCCTCAGTATCCTGACCGGCTTCATCGTCGGCATCACCCTGCTCGCCATCTTCGGGGGCGGGTCGCCTCAAGAGCATCTGCGTCGGACCTTGAAGAACCTGCTCGGGACGCTCGACCGCGCACTCGGTGATCTCGCCGATCGCAATCGCCCCGACTTTGCCGGGACGCTCGTGCGCTACGAGCAGCGTCTGCGCGCCGAACTTCAGTCGCTGGCCGAGATCGTCCCGATGGCCTATGCGGCGCACACGCCAGCCAACGACCGGGAGCGGATCGACGCGTTGTTGGATGCCGTCGAGACGTTGCTGATCCGCTTGGGTGCGCTGCAACGCGCGCGTGCACGGTGGCGTGAGGAGTGCGGTGCCGACCGAGAAAACAACTGCCCACGCACGGATTTCGGCCGGCACTGGCGGGAGGCATTCCAGGCCACGCTGCGCGAACTCCTGTGCAAGCTCGACCAGCCGGGTAGCCGGGTCAGTCTCGCCGCGCTTGATGCCAATCGCGACTTCGCCTTGTCCGAGGTCGCGCGTGTCGACGCCCTGCGACGGGGCGGCGATCCGCCGCCGGGCGCTTCCTATATCCTCGGGATCGCGGGTCACTACATCGGGGTTGCGCGCGGGTTGCGGACGTTCGCGGAGGCGCTCGAGGCGATCGACTGGGCGGCTTGGCGGCTGCCCCGCTTCTAAACCGCGTCAAGAGCGACATGTGTCATTCTCCTTCTGCATTTGGCTTTGGAGATGTCCTCGATCTCGGTGAGACGCGGTTTAAGTGACCATTCAGCGCCAAGGTGAACGCCTTGAATCACGTGTAGGATGGGTAGAGCGGAGCGAAACCCATCCTCCAAACCGCCGCGTTGTCGGGTTTCGGCCCGATGCCCTCGGCGCGGACTGGATGGGTTTCGCTGACGCTGCGTCGATGCCGGGAGCGGGAGGTTGGAGCGGGGAGGATGGGTTTCGCTGCGCTGCGTCGGAGCCGGGAGTGGGGCGTTGGAGCGGGGAGGATGGGTTTCGCTGCGCTGCGTCGGAGCCGGGAGTGGGGCGTT
>NZ_JAABRP010000221.1 GCF_011390875.1 Thiocapsa sp. | reverse complement strand
ATCTCTCCCCGCAGGAATACCGTCTCGTCAGTTATCTGATGCAGCATGCCGGGCGTGTCGTCTCCCAGCTCGAGCTCACCGAGCAGCTCTATGCTCAGGACTTCGAGCGCGAGTCCAACGCCGTCGAGGTCCTGGTAGGGCGTGTGCGCCGCAAGCTCGGGGTCGATTTGATTCAGACGCGGCGTGGGTTCGGGTATTTGGTCGAGGAGGAGGCGCGTTGAGTCCGTTGAGCCGCCGGCCGCCGGCTTCCATCCGCCTCCCGCCTGCCGCCAGCCTCCTGCTTCCAGCCATCGGTCGTGGACTTCCACTCTTCGGCATTGCGGAGTCACTCCATTTCACTTGTGGTCCAGAGCATACCGACTCGGCCGCAATGGGTCTGCAGTTTGAGGCGGAAAGCAAAAAGCGGGTGGCGGGAAGCTGGGGGCTGGAGGCTGGAGGCGGGAAGCTGGAGGCCCTTCTCCGATGACCCGCCGCTCGTTGCGCGCCCGTCTCTGGATCGGAGCCGCACTCTCCATCACGCTGGCCTTGGCGGTTGCCGGACTCGGTCTCCTGACCCTCTTCGAGCGCCATGTCGAGCGGCGTATCGGCGAGGAGCTGCGCGCGCAGCTCAATCAGCTTGCCGCGGCGATGACGATCACGCCGGAGGGGGAGGTTCAGCTCGCGCGCGAGCCGGCCGACCCGCGTTTCGCTCAGCCCTTGAGCGGGCTCTATTGGCAGATCGACGGCCCGGCGCGGCCGGGGCTCCTGCGCTCGCGTTCGCTCTGGGATCATCTGGTCGATCTGACCGACGACGACCTGCATCCGGGCACCGTGCACGCCCATGAGGTCATGGGTCCGGACGCGCAGATTTTATTGGTGCGCGAGCGTCGGATTCGCCTGCAGGCGGCCGGCGGGCTCATGCCCTTGCGTCTCATGGTCGGGGTCGATCGAGCAGAGCTGATCGCGGCGCGGGATGCCTTCGCGGCCGACATGCTGCCCTATCTTGGCCTCATTGGGATTGTTCTGGCGCTGGCGACCTTCGTGCAGATCCAAACCGGTCTTGCGCCGCTCGATGCGGTGCGACGCGGCCTCGGCGAGATTCGCACCGGCAGGACGCGGCGCCTCGCCGAGGCCTACCCGGATGAGGTCATGCCGCTGGTCGGCGAGGTCAACGGACTCCTCGAGGCCCGCGAGCAGGCGATCGAGCGCGCGCGGGCCTGGACCGCGGACCTCGCTCACGGACTCAAAACACCGCTGGGTGCGCTGGTGGCCGATGCGCAGCGCTTGCGTGAGCAGGGCAACGCGCCCCTGGCCGACGATCTGGAGCACTTGGCGATGTCCATGCGGCGACGGGTCGAGCGCGAGTTGGTGCGTGCCCGGCTGCGCTCCGGAACCGGTCTACAGCCGTCCCATGCCGACGTGGTCGAGACCATTCACCGATTGTTGCGCACGCTGCAACGCACCCCGGAAGGGGCGCGGCTCGTTTGGCAGATGGTCGCGCCTGCGCAGGCCCGAGCCGCGGTCATCGGCGACGACTTACTGGAGCTGCTGGGAAACCTGCTGGAAAACGCCGCCAAATGGGCGCGGACCGAGGTGGCAATCCGGGTGAGCGTCGGCGATCGCGTCGAGATCGCCATCGAGGACGATGGCCCTGGTGTCCCCTCCGAGCAGATTCCGAGGCTGGGCGAACGCGGCTTGCGTCTCGACGAGCGCAGAGATGGCAACGGCTTGGGACTCGCGATCGCTCGGGATGTTGTCGATGCCTACGGAGGGGTACTCGACTTCGAGCGCGCGAGCAAAGGAGGGCTAGCGGTCCGGGTTCAGCTGCCGACCGATCGGGCCGGATCCGGGCGCGTAGGTGCGAATTCATCATCACAATCAGGCGTATAGGCGCGAATCGATTCGCACGCTCCGCAGCATAAGTGCGAATACATTCGCACCTACGCCCCGGCGAGCGCCGGATTTCGGATCAGCGGATGTCTCCCGGCTGATCCTTGCTCAGATAGGCCTCTTCTTCCGGCGTGAGATCCACCTCGTCGAAGCCGTTGATCATCGGCATCAGGTGCTCGCGGAAGGAGTGCCCGATGGTCAGCATGTAGACATGGATGAGCACGAACGCGAGGATCATGAAGGCCGCTGCCGTGTGCACTACCGCAACGCCGTTGAGCCATTGCGTGGCGTGGGGCACGTCGCGCCACGCGAAATAGAAGAGATAGGCGAGCCCGGTGATCCAGATTGCCGGAAACAGTACGATCTTCAGCATGAGGTAGGCCAGCGCCTGCAAGGGGTTGTGCTTGCGCCAATACGCTTTGCGGTAGGGGTGGCGCTCGCCCTTGAAAATGCCGTAGCTGTAGAAACGCAGCACACCCCACATCCCGGATGCAGACGGGATGAAGTGGCGCCAGGTGCGCGTTGTAAAGAGCCAGAAGATGCTGAAGATCCAGAGCAGGAGCAGCGCGAAGGCGGCCGAGGTATGCAGGGTGACGGCCTCTTCGAAGGTGAAGACATCATGGAAGCCGTGCAGTCCGAAACCCGTGATCAAGAGGGTGACGATGAGCAGCATCTGGGACCAGTGCCAGAAGCGCTCGAACAGGCTGAAGATCTTGACGCGGCGTGTGGCCATCAGTGCTGCTCTCCCTTGGAGCCATGGGACGGCGAGAAGAAGCGAACCAGGCCGTGGATGAGGATGCCGCCCAAGGTGCCGGCGACCAGAAGCGTCCCGATGATGTCCAGCCAGCGGTTATGGTCTCGGCCCGGCATGTAGACACCCTCGACCGAGGCCAACCGGCTGCCGGTCGGGGTATGGCAGTCACCGCAACCCAGCGCCTGCTCCTTGGGTGCGACCATATGGGTGATGGGCCACCAGGAGATGGTCTGGATGAAGCCGAACTCGCCTGAATAGGGCAGTCCGAAGTCGGCCATGCCTTTGGCGATCGACTTACCCATGTCGTAATTGCCCCAATAGGCGGCATCGTCCTCGCCCCACAGATGGGTGTAGACCAGTGTGCCGTTGCCTTTGTCGTAGGGCTGCCAGGTGTGCATGCGTTTGAATGGCCAGATCCGGGATTTCGGATCCTCGCGCGAGCCGGTGAAGCCGTTGATCTCGATAGACTCGGCCTGCGGGTCGAATGTGGTGTCGATGGTGGTGTAGAGCATCTGGCCATCGAACCAGCCATAGCTGGGCGGAAAGTTTTCGTCGAAGGTGAAATTGCCCTTGATCGACTTGTAGGTGTAACGGTGGTCGCCGTTGCCCTGGATGTAGCCTTCCTCGTGATAGCCCTCGCCGTCCTTGGTCTTGCCGGCGGTGCGCCAATCCCAATCAACGACGGTTGCGACACCGCCGCGCGCGATCTCGGGGATGTGACAGGTCTGGCAGGCGATGCTCTGGACGTGATCGTTGAGCTTGAAGCCCGCGAGGGAATCCACCGGATGCGGCGAGAGACCGTGACACGATTCGCAGGTGGCGACGTCGGTGCGCTGGCCCGGCTTGCCCGTGCCCTCGGTATCCCTGGAGACGACCTGGTAGCGGCTGCCGGCCCAGACATGCCGGTTGGTGATGTGGCAGGCCGTGCAGGCGAAATTCAGACCGTCGACACCCATGTGGACGTCGAGTGTCCTCGGCGGGCTCTTCAGGGCCGAGGAGAGGTCGCCGTGCTTGACGTTGTCGCCGCCGCCGCCGTTGAAGTGGCAGGCTCCGCAGTTGGCGCGTTGCGGGAGCGTGACGCTCTGTGCGACCGCGGCCAGATCGATCGGCGGTTTGCCCTCGAACATGACCGAGCAGGCCGCATTGCCGGCGCTGTTCGGCGTCTTGTAATAGGTCCCCGTGGTTTCGTGGCAGACCAGGCAGTCGATATTGGTCTCGTCGGTGAAGTCGAAGTTCTCGTCCTTCCAGCCGTAGCCGGCATGACACTGGGCGCACATGCCTTCGTTGCCGCGGGAATTGGTGCAGAAATTGTTGATCAGATAGCGCTTGCCGAGTTGCTGTCCGGTCGCCTCGTTCGTGTATGACCAGGTCCAGTGGATGTTGCGCATGAAGTGATCGCCGGCCTCGGTATGGCAGCCGAGACAGGCGACGGTGACCTCCGGCCCGGAGCTGAACGGCCCCTTGAGCTGGTCGAACTTGGTGTGATCGGCGGTGCCGCCTTGCAGCGGGCCGGAGACCTGGGGAGGCGCAACGGCGGTTGCCGGCGGTGTCGGCCAGGTATCCCGGGCGCCGGAGCTTACGCTGAAGAGTGCGATCAAAAGAAATCCGGCGACGGCGCCGATCGAGGCTCGCATGATGTGGCTCCGGAAGGTGAGCTGGGGCCGGGTCTGCGCCCGGTCGTGGTCCGGACATGCGCTACCGCTGCCGCCCGCCCGTTTACCGCTCAGCAGACTAGTTCAGATCGGGCGCCTTTTCCCTGACAAGGCGCAATGATAATCGCGTTAAACGCCCCGCAAGCGCGGGCGATCCAAGCGTCCGAAGGCCCGGGACAGGTTATCGGTGGGGGATGAAGATCGATTTCCGGTAGTATTAGCCCGCCTATTTCGGGCGATTCACTATTAACCGGATCGGTCTTCTGTGCTGGGAGAGTCATCGGGCGATACCCTCTCGTGACGATCCGATGGTCAAGAAAAATCCATGACACGCGATGATCCCGTCGAGAACTTCCTCAATACATTGCTGGCGATGGACCGCGTCGCGGCGAAGCGGGCGCTCGGCGACCAGACCTCAGCCGATGCACGGTTGGATGTCGTCGAGCGCTTGGTCGTGCCGTCCCTCGAGCGTATCGGGGACCTGTGGGAGCGCGGCGAGGTTTCTCTGTCGCAGGTCTATATGAGCGGTCGGATGTGTGAGGAAATGGTCAACGCCATCCTGCCTCCGCCCGATCCGGGTCCGGTGGACCAGCCTCCGATGGCGATCGCGGTGCTCGACGACTATCACCTGCTTGGAAAACGCATGGTGTATTCCGTCCTGCGCGCCAGCGGCTACGAGCTGAAGGACTACGGGACGGTCGACGGCGATGCCCTGGTCAGTCGGGTCGTTCGCGACGGTATCGTCGTGCTGCTGATCTCGGTTTTGATGCTCCCCTCCGCGCTGCGTATCAAAAGGGTTCGAGATGCGCTGGATCGAGCGGGCTGTCATCCGTTCATCCTGGTGGGCGGTGCGCCCTTTCGTTTCGACACCGAGCTGTGGCGGGAGGTCGGTGCCGACGCGATGGCCGGTACCGCGGCCGAGGGCGTCACCGTGGTGCGTAAGCTTCTTGATCAACTGCCGAAGGAGCATCGCCCATGAGCGCCCGTCCTATGACCTCGCTCGAACGCGTGCTGACCACGCTCGACCATCGCGAGCCGGATCGGGTCCCGCTGTTTCTATTGCTCACCATGCACGGCGCGCACGAGCTCGGGCTCTCTATCGAGACCTATTTCTCGCGGCCGGAGTACGTGATCGAAGGTCAGCTGCGATTGCGTCGCAAGTATCGCAACGATTGCTTCTACACCTTCTTCTACGCCTCGATCGAGACCGAGGCATGGGGCGGGGATGTGCACTTTACCGAGGACGGTCCGCCCAATGCCGGCCGGCCCTTCATTCGAACACCGGAGCAGATCCGCACGCTCGAGCCGCCGCGGGTCGCCGATTGTCCGTGTCTGATCAAGGTTCTGGAGACCACCAGCGGTCTCAAGGCGGCAGGGCGCGACGAAACCCCCATTATTGGCGTGGTCATGTCTCCCTTCTCGGTGCCGGTGATGCAGATGGGGTTCGAAGCCTACTTCAACCTCATGTTCGAGCAGCCTGCACTCTTCGAGCGCCTGATGCGTGTGAACGAGGCATTCTGTATCGAATGGGCGAACGCCCAGCTGGCCTCGGGTGCCACGGCCATCTGTTATTTCGACCCGGTCTCGTCCTCGACGATCGTCTCGCCCGAGCATTTTCGCAGGACCGGACTCCAGGTGGCGATGCGCACACTGGCAGGCATCAAGGGGCCTGTGGCGATGCATTTCGCCTCCGGCCGCTGCATGCCGATCCTGGAGGAGCTTCCCCGTACCGGTGCGGCGGTCATCGGGGTCAGCATGCTCGACGACCTCGCCGCACTCAAGCAACGTGCGGCCGGCAATATGCCGTTGCTCGGCAACCTCAACGGAATCGAGATGCGTCGTTGGACACCGGAGCAGGCCGAGGAGCAGGTCAAGGCGGCGATCGCCGCGGCCGGTCACGGCGGCGGATTCATCCTGTCGGACAATCACGGCGAGATCCCCTATCAGGTTACGGAAAGTACACTGCTGGCGATCGCCGAGGCGGTCCAGCGCTGGGGAACCTACCCGCTCGATGTCTCTCGCGACGGCGCGAGCTCCACGCCCTTGAAGGGCCCCCGGAGCTGACCGTGGCGGAAACACTGTGTCTGAGGGTCTGCAGCCATTTTCGAAACGATGTCGAGACCGCCCTCGCGGGCCTCGGCGAGGACGGTGTGCGCGTCCAGGCTTATCCCGCCGTCTGCACCCTGCGTCCCGGACGATGCAACCTGGCGGAGGCACGCGAGACCCCGCCGCCCGAAGGCTACGACAGCGCTTTGGTGCTCCTCGGGTGCGATGCCCAGACGCGCGCGGCGCCGCTGGATCCTCGCGTGCACTTGGTGAAGCTCGACCACTGTGTTCACCTCCTGGCTGGACGCGATGTCTTGGAGCCCGAGAGACAAGCCGGTGCCTATCTCGTCACGGCCGGCTGGATCAAGCGGTGGCGCGAGCACTTGCGCGAGATGGGCTTCGATCGCGAAACGGCGGGGCAGTTTTTCCGAGAATGCACGCGCGAGCTTCTGCTCCTGGATACGGGCAACGACCCGCATGCCGTCGGGGAGCTCGAGGCAATGGCTCGGTATCTGGGTCTGCCGTGCCGCAGCCGTTATGTCGGTCTGGATTATCTGAGGCTCTTTCTCTCCGGTGCCATCGCCAAGTGGCGCAATCTCGCCGCGGAGACGAACACCAAGGAGGTCCTGGCTCAGGCCAACCGCAAGGTCGCCGACTACGCCATGGCCTTCGACCTATTGGTTCGCTTGTCGCACATCACCGACGAGGACGCCACGATCGCCGAGATCCAGGAGCTCTTCGCGATGCTCTTCGGGTGCACAAACCTGGTGTACGCGCAGGTGGAGGGGGGAAGGGTCAAGGAGATTTTCGCCGCGGATGAGCGGCCTCAGGACCGCCTCGATCTCCAGCAGGCGCTCGATGCGCTGCACGAGGGCTATCTAATCATGCCGTCCGGGAGTGGCTTTTTTCTCCGGATCGACTATCAGGATAGCGTCTTAGGACTGATACTGGTGCGCGAGATCCCGTTCCCGGCCTATCGGGATCAATATCTGAATCTCGGCTTGGCGATCTCCAACCTCTGCGGTCTGGCTATTTCCAACGCCCGTGCCTTCGTG
>NZ_JAABRP010000220.1 GCF_011390875.1 Thiocapsa sp. | reverse complement strand
GTGGTACCGGTGGCGCTGGTGCTGATCTTCCTGGTGCTCTTCTCGACCTTCGGCTCGGTGAAACAGGCCGCCCTGGTCCTGTCGAACGTGCCCTTCGCCATGATCGGCGGCGTCTTCGCGCTGGCCCTCACCGGCGAATATCTCTCGGTGCCCGCCTCGGTCGGCTTCATCGCCCTGCTCGGCATCGCCGTGCTGAACGGCGTGGTGATGGTCACCTATTTCAACCAACTGCGCGCCCTCGGTCGACCCATGCAGGAGGTGGTCGTCGAGGGGGCAAGGCGGCGCCTGCGCCCGGTGCTCATGACCGCAAGCATCGCGGCCTTCGGGCTGGTGCCGCTGCTCTTCGCGACCGGACCCGGATCCGAGATCCAACGCCCGCTTGCGATCGTGGTCATCGGCGGATTGGTCTCGGCCACCCTGCTCACGCTCATCCTGTTGCCGATTCTCTACCGACGTTTCGGAGCGGAACGGGTCTAAACATTCGGGTGCGATGCAATCGGCTCGAATAGGGGCAACCCCGGACAACAGGGACTCAGGATCTTACGGAGGACACCAATCATGCTGAAATCAATCTTCAATGCACTCGCCGCAGTCTTCTTGATGACCGCAGCGGTCATCCCGACCCATGCGGCCGATCTGAGGCTGCTCATCGACGAGACGACATCGGTGATCCCGACCGAGGTCACCTACGAGGTCTCGCCCGAAGGACTCGAGATAAAGGGCTGGGTCGCAAAACGCGAGCCGCATGCCGGGCGAATGCTCGGCCATGTCGAGATCCGGCTGCTCGACGACGCCGGCTCGGTGCTCGCGCGCAAAGACACCTACATGGTCCATTATTCACCGACGCGCGCCAATCCGCAGAAAGCCAGCTTCAGCACCTTGCTCCCCGAGGTGCCGAAAGAGACGGCTGCGATCGAGGTGGCGCACCGGGTCGGTAAGAGCGCGGACGGGCGCTGAGCGGCATCAGGCGCATCGACGCGATTTCACGCCACGATCGGAGACCGACACATGCCACATCATCTGCTCCATCTGATTGTCCCTCTACAGGCGGAAGACGCACTCGTCGAGTGGCTGCTGGAGCGCGAGGACATCCCGGGCTTCACCAGCAGCGCGGTCTCCGGGCACGGCTCCTCCGAGCGTTCCATGACCACCGCCGAGCAGGTCGCCGGGCGCAGTCGCCGGGTGATGTTCATGCTGTTGCTCCCCGAGGAGACTGCCGAAGCGGTACTCGCAGGCTTGGGTGAGGATTTCGGGGGCAGCGGTATCCATTACTGGCTCGTGCCCGCCATCGCCCAGGGTCGATTGGTTTAAACCGCGTCCAGAGCGACATGCGTAGTTTTCATTTTGTGTTGGGCTTAGGGATTTTTCCGACTTTTGCGGAGACGCGGTTTAGAATTTTACCTTTTTTAATCTCTTAAACCGCGCCGACACCAACGGACGTCAAGTCTGCCGGCGCCGATCCCATCCAAAAACATCGCATACCGCGCTGGGCGCGGTTTAAGAGCTGTGGATGCACCGAACGTCGAACGCACTCGAAAATAAGCATCTCGCCCTGGACGCGGTTTAAGGGGTTTCCACCCTCCGCAGGAAGCTCGCGAAGCGGGGCAGGCCGTTGGTCGTGCGCCCGTGATATTTGAAGTTGACGACGCTGCCCACGGGCGGCGGGTCATCGCGCTCGACATCGCTGAAGCCTGTGCCGAGCCGAAATCGGGTGCCGTCCGCCTCCTCGACCACAAGCGAGCCCATCCGGCCTTCGTGTCGCCCTCGGCCGGGGACATGGGCGATCACCCGGGCGTCGGCTTCCAGGTAGGGTTTGACCTTGAGGAGATCGGCGGAACGTCCGACGCGGTAGAGCGAATCCCGTCGATGCAGCATCAAGCCCTCCCCGCCCGCAGCGACCACTCGGTCCAACCCGGCCATCAAGGCGTCATGATCCGCAACGCGGGTTTGCTCGACCAGGTCGAGAAAGGGGCTCGGCGAGGTCGCGAGGAGACCTCTCAATACGCTCAGGCGTGTCTCGAAATCGCCCGGGTGGTCCGGCAGGTCGAACACCATATAGCGGACACGACGCCAGGCGTCGTTATCCGGCTCGGATCGTCGTACCGTGCCCGACAGGAAGGCAAAGGTGCCGCGCCCCATCCAAAGCTCCCCGTCGAGTGCAACCGCGGGAAAATCGGCCGTAAACCAGGTGGGCGCCCTGATCGGCATGCCGCCGCGCGTGATGAAACGGCGGCCGTTCCAGTAGCCGCGCACGCCGTCGAGCTTCTCGCTGACCAGGTAACGGTCGAGATCGACGCCGGGACGATATACCTCCCCCAGTGCCAGGCCGGGCACGGCCTGCGTCGTCGTCGAGACACTCCCCGGGGCGAGCGTGATCGCCGACACATCCCCCGCAGCGAACACCCCCTCGATCGTTGCATCGGCATGGCCGCGGAGCATGCCGAGAAGAAGCAGCGAGAGCCCCAATCGAAGACTGGACCTGTGCAACATCGAGCACGCTCCGTCTATTTCTCGATGCCGACACTGTAGCTCAAGTCTCGCGTGACTCAAAATGTATGTACACGAAATAGATCCGATTTGGCCGCGGCAGCGATGCGTATCCGCCAACCCTCCAGGCTCAAGACCATGACGCCGTGAACCATCGTCCGAAAGACCCTTCCAAAAACCCGATTGTTTTACTCAATACTATAAATCCACCTGGCGGCGTTCTTTCCTGTCGCGACATCGGCTAGTGTGACCTAATTGTTGCGCCGCACAAAAAACCGTTCCGTAAAGGTCGGAACGATCTGCCCCGGCGCTCGGCTTCACCGCCGCTTGTCAGGAACACAAGACCATGACCGCTTCTACTCATTACGACGTCTTGATCGTCGGTGCCGGCGTCACCGGTACCGCACTCCTTTATCAGCTGGCGAAATTCACCGATCTGAAACGCCTCTGCCTGGTCGAAAAATACGACAGCATCGCCACGGTCAACTCGCACGCGCACAACAACAGCCAAACCATCCACTGCGGCGACATCGAGACCAACTACACCTTGGAGAAGGCGCGGGCCATCAAGCGCACCGCCTACATGGTGATCAACTACGCAACGAAGCTCGCTCCCCGCGATCGCGACCGCATCATCCATCGGATGCCGAAGATGGTGCTGGGCGTCGGCGAGACCGAATCTCGCTACATCCGTGATCGCTACGAGCGCTTCAAGGGGCTCTACCCGCGCATGGAACTGCTCGAGCGCAAGGACATCGCCGACATCGAGCCCAACGTCGCCCTCGTGGACGGGACCTGGCGCAAGGAGGAGATCGTCGCCACGGGCACACCGGATGACTACTGTGCAGTTGACTTTCAGGCCTTGGCGCAGTCCTTCTCGGCCGATTGCGTACGACTGGATCGGCAAACCTCCAAGCAGATCACCCAGCTGTTCTCGACCAAGGTCGATAAGGTCCGCCGCGACGGCCAGGATTACGTCTTAGAGACCAACCGGGGCCTGTTGAAGGCGCGGGCCCTCGTGGTCTGCGCGGGCGGACACTCGCTCCTAATGGCGCAGGAGATGGGGCTGGGGTTGGACTACTCCTGTATGCCGGTCGCCGGTTCCTTCTATTTCGCCCCCGAGGCGCTGAACGGCAAGGTCTACACGGTCCAGAATCCGAGCCTTCCGTTCGCTGCGGTTCACGGCGATCACGACATCAAGGAACGCGGCAAGACCCGTTTCGGGCCGACCGCCTTCATGCTCCCGATGCTCGAGCGCTACAACCGCGACAGCATTCCCGAGTTCTTCAAGGTCCTGCGGTTCGATCGCCAGGTTGCCGCGGCCTTCTGGGCCATGCTCAAAGAGCGCGATATCCGCCACTACATCCTGCGCAACCTCCTCTACGAGGTGCCGGGCCTGAATCGCCATCTCTTCGTTCGCGAGATCCGCAAGATCGTCCCCTCGATCAAGGCAGCCGACATCACCTATGCCGAACGCTTCGGCGGGCTACGGCCCCAGTTGATCGACAAGACCTCCGGCAAGCTGCGCATGGGCGAGGCCAAGATCACCAACAACGCCGGTCTCATCTTCAATATGACCCCTTCGCCGGGTGGGACGAGTTGTCTCGGCAGCGGCGAGACCGACATGCGCTCGATTGCGGCCTACTTGGGTGCCCGAATCGACGAGCAGGGCTTGTCGCGGGAGCTGCTGATGGGGTACGAGGATACACGCGGGCACGGCGACGCGGCTGCGGCGGTGGCGACTGCATCGGAGGCGGTGGCGCTAGCCGAGGCGGTCTAAATTGAATCGCGTCCTCGAGAGCGTCTGCTTGGTTTGAGGTCGGTTTCATCCTCGGCATAACCTGAAGCGTTTCAGCGGGACGCGATTCAGAGGTTAAAAGCGAGAAAAGGATTGAAAGCGGAAAGCTTTCTGGTCGGAAAACCCCGTAGGGTGGACAAGCGCAGGCGCAGTCCACCAGCGCAGGCTGAATCGGAGGCGCTCGCGCTGGCCGAGGCGGTCCAGACTGAATCGCGTCCTTACCGGCGTTTGCGACATGACGCCGCATTTTCCAAGGTGCGCGAGCACTATGTTTGCCAACGCACCGACAGAGCCGACCGACCAGGCTAGAGTCGGCAGCATCACAGTGAAGCATCGCGCCGCTCCCGGCCACAGAGCCCGGCCGGAAGATCAACGACCGAGCCCACTTCTGACAGACCCTGCGGTGGTTGTCTCCCGTTGAGCGACTCCGATCAGGGGCGCCACCGTCGATTCTTTCTGTTTCCCGGGAGACCACATCATGAAATCTAACGTCATCCGCGCCGCTGTCATCACGATAATGGCGCTTGGACTGGGTGCCTGCACCGGTCCTCAAGGACCAGCCGGGGCTCAAGGGGTCACCGGACAAACCGGGCGGACTGGCGCCGATACCGTAATTGTCTCTCCAACGGAGGGAAGAACGACCACCGTCGACACGGTGATCGCAACGCCTGTGCAACCGACGAAAACCACAACGACCACGACGCGCAGATACGGCTACTAAAGCGCGTCGAGCGTGGCCTGCATCGCTTCTGGCGACAGCAGGTCCACGCAAGCCAATAAAAGCGGCAGCGCCGGCGCGAGGCTCGGCGGACTTCGCTCTCGCTCGTCCCTACGTGCCGGTCTATCATCAAGGCCCGGCATCCGGGCGGCGACTTAGAGCCGAGCCAGGGCAACCCTTTCGAAAAAAATCCTAAACCGCGTCTCTACCGAGATCATGGGCTCACGCAACCGCAAGCCCAGTCCCAAAGACTTCCTTTATTCCAGCGGACGCGGTTTAGCCGTGGTAGGCGCGACTGAGCTCGTGTACCGCCGCGACCATCGCCCCCGCGTGCTCCGGATTCACGTCCGGGGTGATCCCATGCCCGAGATTGAAGACATGGCCCGGACCCTTGCCGTAACTGGCGAGGACACGCGCGACCTCTTCGCGGATCCGTTCGGGTGAGGCATAGAGCGCACAGGGATCGAGATTGCCCTGCAGCGAGACGCGGTCGCCGGTCAGGATGCGCGCGTCGGCAAGATCCGTCGTCCAGTCCACGCCGAGACCATCGCAGCCGGTGTCGGCCATGTGATTCAGCCACTGACCGCCGTTCTTGGTGAAGAGGATCACCGGCACGGCGCGTCCCTCCGCCTCGCGGTTCAGACCCTCGACCACGCGCTGCATGTAGGCCAGGGAGAATTCCCGATAGTTGGCCGGCGCCAGTGCACCGCCCCAGGTATCGAAGATCATGGTTGCCTGCGCGCCGCGAGCGATCTGGGCGTTGAGGTATGCGACCACGGCATCCGCTGTCTTAGCCAACAAGGCGTGGAGCAGATCGGGACGGTCGAACATCATCCCCTTCACATGCGAGAAGTTCTTCGCGCCCCCGCCCTCGACCATATAGGTCGCGAGCGTCCAGGGGCTGCCCGAGAAGCCGATCAAAGGCACGCGTCCGGCGAGCTCGCGTCGAATCGTCGACACGGCATCCATCACGTAGCGCAGCTCGTCCTCCGGATCCGGAACGGCGATCCGATCGACATCGGCCTGCGTGCGCACCGGCCGCTCGAAATGCGGCCCCTCCCCTTCCGCGAAATACAGACCCAGCCCCATCGCATCCGGCACCGTCAGGATGTCCGAGAAGAGGATGGCGGCATCCAACGGAAAACGCTCCAACGGCTGCAGCGTGACTTCGCAGGCAAGCTCCGGGTTCTTGCACAGATCCATGAAGCTGCCGGCCTTCGCGCGCGTCGCACGGTACTCGGGCAGATAACGGCCTGCTTGGCGCATCATCCAAACCGGCGTGTATTCAACGGGTTCGCGCATCACTGCACGGAGGAAGGTGTCATTGATGAGTGGCGTCATGAAGCAGGACCTGGGCAGTCGAGGAGAAAGGGTCTCGGTGGTTCGGGCGACCATTCTACTACGGGTTTCGCTCATGACGAGGTTGCGAAGGACAGAGCCGCCCGAGTCCGGCGCTTCGGTGCGGGCGACAGGCTGCATGGTAGGCCGAGCACCGACCGCTCGTCGGGGGCGCGACAAGGAATCGGACGACTGTATAAGTCTGTTCACGGCAGGGTCCACAAGTCTGTGGATAAGCTGTGGTCATTTTAACGGCTTCTTTTTGCACACCGCTTACCCACAGGTTGGACAGGTATCGGGGAACAGCCACGAATCGGCTCAAGTGATTGAGCTGGAACCGATTTTAGCCACGATCGAGTTATCCACAGAGCTTATTAAGATTACTGTCTTTTTATTTAAACTATTTTGAATAATGATCCGGCCGGAAAACCGAGCGATCCCGCTTCCAGCACCCCGATGATCATCCAACAGATTGAATCGATGGATTATTCATCGGCAGACCTACGCCAGGTCTTGTCCCCTCCCCGCGTGGAGCCAGCCGACAACAACACATGTCATGCCGGAGCTGGTTTAGTAGAATCCAGGCGATGGATGTCTCCGCCCTTCTCGATCCCCTCAACGACGCTCAGCGTGCGGCCGTCGCCGCCGAGTCCGGAAACCTTCTCGTGCTCGCCGGCGCCGGATCGGGCAAGACCCGCGTCTTGGT
>NZ_JAABRP010000219.1 GCF_011390875.1 Thiocapsa sp. | reverse complement strand
CGCCGTGCTGGCGGTCACCTTCACCAACAAAGCGGCCCGCGAGATGCGCGCTCGGATCGAGACCATGCTCGGCGTGCCCATCGGCGGGATGTGGGTCGGCACGTTTCACGGGCTTGCTCATCGCTTCCTGCGCGCGCACTGGCAGGACGCGCAGCTCCCGCAGCATTTCCAGATCCTGGATTCGGATGATCAATTCCGTCTGATCAAGCGGATCCTCAAGGCAATGGGCCTCGACGAGGCCCGTTGGCCGCCACGTCAGGTACAGGGCTTCATCAACAAGCAGAAAGACGAGGGTCTGCGGCCGAATCACCTGGACGGCAGCGGCGATTTCTTCATCGAGAAGATGATCGCGGTCTATCGTCAGTACGAG
>NZ_JAABRP010000030.1 GCF_011390875.1 Thiocapsa sp. | reverse complement strand
GACTCCAGGCCGGGGTTGTCGAAATCGCGGAAGACATAACCGTTACGTTCGTGCAGCGGGCGGTGCGAATAGTCTTTGTCGAAGACGGTGTCGGCGAGCCCGCCGACCTCCCTGACCACGGGCACCGTGCCGTAGCGCAGCGCGATCAGCTGGGTCAGTCCGCAGGGTTCAAAACGACTCGGCACCAGCATCAGGTCTGCTCCGGCATAGATGAGGTGCGAGAGATCTTCGTCGAAACCGATCTCCAGGTGACAGTCGGGGCTGTCGTTGAGCATCCGTTTGAGGCCCCAGAAATCGCCGTTGATGCGCTCATCCGGACTGGATCCGAGCAGCACGAACTGGGCGCCGCGCTCCAGTGTGTAAAAGATGGCGTGACGCACCAGGTCCAGTCCCTTTTGCGGGTCGAGTCGGCCGATGAACGCGACGATCGGCTTCTCGTTGTCGGCGAGCATCAGGCGATGACGCAAGGCGCGCTTGTTGTCGTACTTCCCGTCGATGTTCTCGACGCTGTAGCGCACCGGGATTTGATGGTCGATTTCGGGGTTCCAGATGTCGTAGTCGATGCCGTTGACCACGCCGCCGTACTTGGCCTGGTGGATGTGCAGCGTCGGCTCGAGCGCGAAGCCTTGACCTTGGTCTTTGGTCTCGAAGGCATAGCGCGGCGAGACCGTGGTGATGAAATTGGAATAGACGATCCCGGCCTTGAGTAGATTCAGTGCCTTGGGGTAGGTGTTGTCGGCCATGCGGTCCTGGTTGAAGAAGCGTTCCGGTCGATGCAGGCCGGTTGCGTGCAGGATCTCCACGCCCGTGACTCCTTGATGGGCGAAGTTGTGGATGGTCAGACAGACCCGCGGATGGGTCATCCCGAGCGGCTGATAGAACTCGTAGAGGAAGACCGGGACCAAGGCGGTCTGCCAGTCGTGCACATGGATGACGTCCGGATGCTTGCCTGCCTTCCAGAGAAACTCCATCGCGGCACGCGAGAAGAAGGCATAGCGCAGGACGTCGTCCTTGAAGCCGTAGATGCTGCCGCGGTTGAAGAAGTTGTCCGGCGAGTGCGGCTCGATGAAGAAGCACTTGCGCCCGTGCACGAAGCCGAAGAAGACCGTGCAGTGGATGGCGCCGTCGTACCAGGGGACCCAGAGGTCCTTGTAGACCTCATGCATCTCGAAGATCTGGTCATGCCGCAGGGTCGCGTACATCGGCAGGATGATCTCGACATGATTGCCGCGGATCGCCAGCTCGCGGCTCAGACCGAAGACCACGTCGGCCAGTCCGCCGACCTTGGCGACCGAGGCCAGCTCGGGCGTGATATGGACGATGAATAGGCTCGGGCGCGCGGGCGCGGGCGGAGGCGGCGAGGGAGCCGGTGCCGGGATCGGCTCGGGCTCTGGTGGATGCTGGTACTCCGGCTCCGGCTCGACCACCGGTCGGGGTGGTGTTGCCGATGGTTTCTCGTGCGCCGGCTCAGGGAATGGCTCCGGCTCCGTCGGGTGCTTGGACGCCGGCTCCGGGTCGCGCGTCGGACGGGGTCGCGTCGGGGGGGGTGCCGGAGATTCCGCGGGCGTCGAATTGCGGGTCGGCGAAGTCGCTTCCTTAGACTCGGGCTTAGCCTCGGTCTTGGCTTTGGGTTCGGGGGGCACCTTGCCGCCTGCAGCCGGTTCGCCCGGCGGACGTGTTGCAGCCGGCGTCGGCACGGAATTGGTTGGAGGCTGAGGGGCAGAGGCGCTTTTCGGAGGAATCTGTGGCGAGCTCGCGGGAGCGAACGTCTCGGTCTCGGGTGCCTTGCTCTCGGGCGTGCCTGCCGGGGGCGATACGCCCTGATCCGGCACCGACGAGCCCGATCTTACCGCGGTGCCCCCTGCCTCGCCTGCAGGCAGTGGGGGACGGCTCGTCGTTGCGGACTCGGCGGTGTGCTTGGTTGCGCCGCGGCGTGCGGCATCACTTTTTTTCGATCCGGTTGGCTTGGATCCAGTCGGCTTTTTCGCCATGCCTGATTTCTTCCTGCAGCGGTGTTCGTTCCGGGTACGACTCAGCGATCGATGCCTAGTGTACCCCGGGCGTCGCGCCCCGGCGTCCTTGGACGGGTGATCGCGGGCACCGACGCAAGGGTCTCGCTCGCAGGTCGCGCGCGACTCGGCCCACCCAGCCCGGAGCGAGTCAATCCGAAGCGAGTCAGTCTCCCTCGGCCGGGTCGTCGTGCGGCGGGCCGCTGCCGTAACGGTGAATCGCGGCGCGATAAAAGCGACCGCTGTCCTTGATCAGGCGTTGCCGATCGACGGGGTCGACGCGGACCAAGCCGAAGCGCTTCGCGTAGCCGTAGCTCCACTCGAAATTATCCAGCAGCGACCAGGCGAAATAGCCGCGCAGATCGACGCCTCGGCGCAGCGCACGGGAGGTCGCGCGTAAATGGCTGCGCAGATAGGCGACGCGCCGCCGGTCGTGGAGACGCCCCGCGACCGGCGGCGGGTCGTCGAAGGCAGACCCGTTCTCCGTGATGTAGATCGGCGGGTTGCCGTATCGTCCCTGGACCCAGGTAAGGATATCGGTCAGCCCCTGCGGGTAGACCTCCCAATCCATCGCCGTGTGCGGGCGCGTGTCTTGGCGTTCGCGGCGGGCACCGACCGGCTGCTCGGTCGGATCCGCACACACGACCGAGCGCGAGTAATAGTTCACGCCGATGAAGTCAGGCGGAGCGCGCAGGGCGTCCAGCTCGCTTGCCCGGTACTCGGGCCAAGCCGTTCCGAAGATGGTGTCCATCTCCGCGGGGTAGCGGCCGAAGAAGGCCGGGTCGAGAAACCAGCGATTGATGAAGGCGTCGCGGCGTGCGGTCGCGGCAATGTCGTCCGCCGATGGGCTCGCCGGATACTGCGGCTCGAGGTTCACGGCGAGCCCGATGCGCTCGATCCCCTCGGCACGGCCGCCTGCCGAGGCCGCAGCATGGGCGCGCAGCAGGTTGTGCGCGACGATCGGCGCTTCGTGCAGGCTGCGATGCCCGGGTGCCAGGTCGCCGTAGAGATAGCCACCTGCCGTGATGACCCAGGGTTCGTTCAGGGTGATCCAGAGGCGGACCCGGTCCCCGAGGGCGCGATACAGGATCTGTGCATAGTCCGCGAACCAGTTCGGACTCGCGTCGCTCGCCCAACCCCCGCGCGCGTCGAGCGCCTCGGGGAGATCCCAATGGTAGAGGGTGAGCATGGGCTCGATCCCCCGCTCCAGCAACGCATCGACCAGGTGTCGGTAGAAATCCAGGCCCGACTGATTCACCCGCCCGGTGCCCTCGGGGAGGACGCGCGCCCAGGCTACGCTGAAGCGATAGGCGTTGAGACCGAGCGACGCCATCAAGGCGACATCCTCGCGCCAGCGCCGATAGTGGTCGCAGGCGAGATCCCCGGTGTCGCCGTTCAAGGTACGACCGGGCGTGTGGGCGAAGCGATGCCAGATGCTCGGCCCCGCCCCGTCGGCGAGCGGAGAGCCCTCGATCTGGTAGGCAGAGGTCGCCGCGCCCCACAGGAAGCCGCTTGGTGGCGACTCGGTCGGCAGCTCGCGTGTCTGTTCACTCATGTCTGTGCACTCCAGGTCCCATCCTCGGCGACCAGCAGCACCTCGTCGTAGGCGGCGGGATCGTCGTCTTCGTCGCCGAGCGTGATGTAGGTCACCCCGCGGTCGCGCAGCATCCCGAGCAGCTCGTCGATCTGGCATTCGCTCAGGGCCCGGGTCGGGTGGTCGAGCATAACGAAGGCGGGCTCGGCGAGGATCACCCGCGCGAACGCGAGTAGCTGCTGCTCGCCGAGGGAGAGCAGCTCGTTCCAGTTGCGCTCCAGGTCAAGCCCGCCAGCCCGAGCGAGCGCGGGTTCGAGCTTGAGTGCCTGCAAGTTCGCGAGGATACGCTCGTCGGTGAAGGAGCCGTTGGCGTCGGTCGGCGTGACCAGCTGCCGCAGCGTCCCGGGCGGCAGATAGGGCCGCTCGGGGAGAAACATGAGCGCGCGATCGTTGGGGCGCAGGATTCGCCCTTCGCCGGCGTCCCAAAGCCCGGCGGTCGCGCGGAACAGGGCCGTTTTGGCCGACTCGTTCGGCGCGATGATCAAAAGGCGTCTCCCGCGCGGGACCGAGACGGACAACGCCTTGACCAGATCGCGCCCGCTGCGCGGCGAGCGCAGCGTCAGCGCGTCGAATGCCACGCGGTCGCCGTCGTTGCGGATCTCGATGTTCGAGGCCCGCGGGGTTTCGTCGTCGCCCATCGCCTCGCGCAGCCCCGCCAGACGGGCGATCACGGCCGTGTAGGCCGAGATCGACTGAAACTGGGTGACGATCAGCGAGAAGGCGCCGAGCAGGTGGGCGAAGGCGATCGCGGACTGGGCGATGACCCCGAATTGGGCCTCCCCCTTGATGAACAAGGGGGCGACGACCAAGGCCGGGATGATCTGGATCATGTAGTTATAGCCGGTGGTGAAGAATCCGAGGTTGCGGTTCACCAGGATGATGCGTTGAAAGTTCGCCGTCAGATCGGTGAGGCGCTCGAGCAGCTGGTACTTCAGTCTGGCCTCGCGTCGCAGGAGGGCGATGGAGTCGGCGTTTTCGCGGACATGGATCAGGCGAGAGCGAAAGTTGGCCTCTTTGTCGAGCTGA
This sequence comes from Thiocapsa sp., assembly GCF_011390875.1. Classification (GTDB taxonomy): domain Bacteria; phylum Pseudomonadota; class Gammaproteobacteria; order Chromatiales; family Chromatiaceae; genus Thiocapsa. Next base: position 31,204 of record NZ_JAABRP010000030.1, on the reverse strand, counting down.
TCGTAATTCAGACGGATCAGAGGCTTGCCTAGAAGCACCGTCATGAATGAGCCCAGCGCAGCATAGGAGACGGCGACGACGAACAAGAGCGGGCTGATGCTCCACATGACACCCGAGAAGGCGATCACCGTAAAGCTCGCGTTGAGCAAGAGGAGCACGAAGGAGAGCGTCGTGGCGGTGAGGTAGCGGATATCCTCGCTGATGCGTTGATCCGGGTTAGCGAGATCCCCGGTATCGTGCAGGCGAAAGTAGGTCCGGTTGTCCAGGTAACGATCCACCGCCCTCGCGGTGAGCCAGTTGCGCCAGACCAGACCCAGGCGCTCCTCGCTGTAGCGAAAATAGACCGCGACCATGGTCGAGAGCGCGAACACGCCGACGTAGAGGAGGGCGAAGTGGGTGAAGCCGCCCATGTCCTTGTTCTCGATCGCCGTCATGAAATCCCGGCCGACATAGCTGTTGACCACATTCAAGCCGTTGATGCCGAACAGAAGCAGGATCAACAAGGCGAACAGCAGCTTGGCCTTGCCGCCGACCTCCGAGCGCGCCAGCATGGCGAGCATTTCGAGGAAGCGATTCCAGGTCGTGCGGCTGATGGTTGTGCGCAGTGCAATCATGGTGGAGCCGGGCCTTCGAGATCGAGGAAGCGAGTGCCGGCGGAGCGCACGACGAGCCGTCCGGCTACCCTGGCCCAACGTCGCGGATGACGCTGGCCGGGCGCGAGTATAGCCTTACGCCCTGACCGGTTGCGTGACCGGTTGCGCGGGAGTCATCGACTCGGTCCTGCGCACCCTCAAATCGACGCCGATCAACGGCCAGCTGCGGGATCCACAGCCCATGACGATCGAGATATTGGATGACTTCGTCGACCCCTCGCGTTGGCAGGCATACGCGTCGGGACGGGCGCAGCTTCGGCTGCTGTCCGACACCGGTCCCGACGGATCGGCACTGCGGCTTGACTTCGACTTCAAGGGCGGTGGCGGCTTCGTCGTGGCCCGGCGCCCGGCAACGCTCGTGCTGCCGCCGGCCTACTGTCTTCGGCTCGCCGTCCGCGGTGCGATGCCGCCCAATCAATTCGAGCTGAAGCTGGTCGATCCGGGCGGGACCAACGTCTGGCGCTACCAGCGGCAGATGCTCGAATCCGACGGCGACTGGCACCTCCTCGAGATCCCGAGCCGACTGATCGACTTCGCCTGGGGACCGGCCGGCGGCGGTGTGGCACGCGCGATCGGTGCGATCGAGATCGCGATCGTCGCCGGCTCGGGTGGGCGAGGCCATCTGTGCATCGCCGACCTTCGTCTGGAGGACCGCACGCCCCCCTGGCCGCCCGAGCTCGAGGCATCGGCCGCCCTGCCGGGACATCCGGCTGCGGCTGTCCTCGAGGCCGGATCCGCGACCGACTGGCGTGCCGGCTGCGGCTGCGGGGAGGCATTGCTCACCCTGGATTTTCGCCGCGAAAGCGAGTACGGCGGATTGATCCTGCACTGGAACGACCCCGCGCCCCGCCCGGCGAGCGACCCGCAATGCGAGCGCGCCTTCCGCGTGCAGGCATCGAACGACGGGGAGGATTGGCGCCTGCTCTACACCGCTGCACGTGCCGGCGGCGCCTGCAGCTTCGTCGGTTTGCCGAACGGATCCTCGCGCTATCTGCGGCTTGCGCTCGATCCGATGCCCGACGGCGTCTATCCGGCACTCGGATCCATCGAGCTTCAGCCCGATGCCTTTTCGCGCACTCCGAACGAGCTCTTCCATCATGTGGCCGAGCGCGCGCCGCGCGGGCGCTATCCGCGGTGGCTCTATCGCGAGCAAACCTACTGGACGGCGGTGGATATTCCCGACGGGGGGATTCCGGCCCTGCTCAACGAGGACGGCTTGATCGAGGTCGGCCCCGCCGCGGGCAGAGGTGCGGGCTGGACGCTCGAGCCCTTCCTCTTCGTCGACGAGGGTCTGCTCGGCTGGGCCGAGCTGGCGCCGATACCGGCTTTGCAGCAGGGCGGTCCGGAGCAGAGCGAGCTGCCGATCCCCTCGGTGACCGGGGCAGGGGCCGGTTTGGTCCTCGCGACCACTGTCTTTGCGGCCGGCGCTCTCGGACAGCGGGTGCTCTTTGCTCGGTATCGTCTGGAGAATCGGCGCGACACCCCGGTCGCGGCCACACTCTTCGTCGCGGTGCGCCCTTTCCAGGTCTCGCCGCCGTGGCAGGGCTATGCCGACATCGGCGGCGTGAGTTCGATCGATCGGCTTGCCTATCGCGTTGGCCGGGTTTGGGTGAACGACGAGATTCTGGTCCCGCTGAGCGCGCCGAGCGGATTCGGCGCGGTGACCTTCGATCAGGGAGCGATCACCGATCGGCTCGCCCTCGGTCGGCTCCCGCCGGACCAAGCGGCGGACGACCCGCTCGGCTTTGCCTCGGGCGCGCTGCGGTTCGATCGGGTGCTTCCGCCCGGCGGGGTCGAGGAGGTCGTGATCGCGATCCCCTTCGCCCGGGACGGCGCGGGGCCGGACGCGGAGGCGCTGCGTCTCGGGCACGGGCTCGATGCGAACGCCGGATTCGCCGAGGCAGTGCGCGACTGGTCGCGGCGGCTCGGCGCCGTTGCCTTCACGCTTCCGCCTTCGGCCCGCATCCTCGCGGCCACCGCCAAGACGGCGCTGGCCCACATCCTGATCAACCGCGACGGACCCGCCTTTCAACCCGGGCCGCGTCGCTACACCCGGTCCTGGATCCGCGACGGTGCGGTCATGTCCGCCGCGCTGCTGCGCATGGGCTGCCGGAGCGAATCGGCGGACTTTATTCGCTGGTATGCAGGGTTTCAGACCGAGGCCGGCGAGGTGCCCTGCTGCGTTGACCACACCGGCCCGGATTGGCTGCCCGAGCACGACAGTCTCGGCGAATTCATCTTCGCCGTCGCCGAGCCGGTGCGCTTCACCGGCGATCGGCAGCTCGCGGCGGATCTCTGGCCTGCGGTGCGTCGCGCCGTCGCCTATCTGGAGCAGCTGCGCGCGGGTCGGTTGACCGATGCGGAGCGCACGCCCGAGCGCCGTGCCTGTTTCGGTCTTCTGCCCGAGTCGGTAAGCCACGAGGGGTATCTCGCCCAGCCGGTGCACGCCTACTGGGACGATCTCTGGGCGGTGCGCGGGCTCAAGGATGCCGCCTGGCTTGCCGAGATCCTCGGCGAGGATGACGAGCATGTGCGTCTGACTGCGCTGTGCGAGGATTTTCGCAGCACCCTCTACGCCTCGATCGAGCTGACCATGTCCGAGCGCGGGATCGACTTCATCCCCGGCTCGGTGGAATGGGCCGACCCCGACCCGACCGCCATCGCGGTGGCCTTGACCCTGATCGACGAAGGTGACCACCTCCCCGAGGCAGCCTTGCGGCGAACCTTCGAGGAGCTTCTGAATCGCTTTCGCGCCATGCATGAGCAAGGCGTGGACTGGACCAACTACAGCCCCTACGAGGTCCGCGCGGTCGGGGCCCTCATCCGACTCGGGCGCCGCCGCGAGGCCCATGAGGTTCTGCGTGTACTCCTGGCCGATCTGCGCCCGCCGGCCTGGCATCAGTGGCCCGAGATCATCTGGCGTGATCCGCGCGCGCCCGGTCATCAGGGCGACCTGCCGCATGCCTGGATCAGCGCCGAGTATGTCCTGGTCTTTCGCGACTTGTTCGCCTACGAGCGCGAGGCGGACGGGTCGCTCGTGATCTGTGCCGGGATTCCACTCGACTGGTTGGATGAAGGCCCGGTGAGCGTGACCGGGCTGCCGACCTGGTATGGCCGGCTGGACCTGCATCTCGGGCACGGGGTGGGGGAGACCCTCGAGCTGAATCTCGCGGGACTCGACCGGATGCCGGAGGGCGGGATCCGCTTCGCTCCCCCGCTCGATCTCGCGTCGCGCTCGGTCACCGTGAACGGCGCGCCGACAGACGAGGTCACGGCGGCCGAGTTGGTGATCCGGGCCTTGCCGGCGCGCGTCGTCGTGAGCTGATCCGCGTCTGCGCCGACCGAATTTGTCTTTTAACCGCGTCCAGAGCGACATGCGACATTTGCGTTTTGCGTTTGGCTTTGGAGATGTCCTCGATCTCGGTGGGACGCGGTTTAAAATTTAATATTTTTTCATAGGCTTAGATTGCGCCTGTCAGGAACCTCAACGATGGATACCGATCGCTACAACCGACCGCAGGTTGCGCCTCCCGTCGAGTATCGGCTCTCGAACGGACGCTATGCGGTGTCGTTTTCGGAGGTCGGCAGCGGTGTCTCCTCATGGCACTGGATCGGCCTGACCCGCGGGCGGGCGGATCCCGTGATCGACGACCTGGGCTCGGTTCTGTATCTGCGCGATCTCGAGACCGGACGTTTTTGGTCCGCGGGCTATCAGCCGACCCGCGTCCCGGCGCCGCTCTACCGCTGTCGCGCGATCGGCGAGGGTCCGGAGGCACGCGTCGAGCTCGAACGCGAGACCGAGGAGTTGTTCACCCGTCTCACCCTCGGCGTCGAGGCCGCGTGCGATCTGGAGTGTCGTCGTCTGAGCCTTCAGAATCGATCCGTGCGTGCGCGGCGCATCGAGGTGACCAGCTATCTGGAGGTCGTCTTGAACGACCCGAACGCGGACGCTGCACACCCGGCCTTCAGCAAGCTGTTCGTCCAGACCGAACGCGACACCGCATCCGGCGCCCTCTTGGCCCGACGCCGGCCGCGCGCCGCCGAGGAGCGTTGGCCCTGGCTGGTCCACGCCGTTGCGGGTGCGGATCCGTTGGAATGGGAGACCGACCGTCGGCGCTTCCTCGGGCGCGGGGGCAGCCCGCACGCCCCGGCGGCCTTGATCGGCACGGATCCCCTGTCCGGTGCGCTCGGCAGTGTTCTGGATCCGATCCTCGCCCTACGCGTCGTCGTCGAGCTGCCGCCCGAAGGAGAAGACGAGATCCTCTTCCTGACCGGGGCAGCGGAGGGCCGCGAGGCGGCCTTGGATCTGATCCGACCCTTTCGAGACAGGCGTGACGTCCCGTCCCCGGCACGGCGGGCGCTGCAGCCTCCCGAGTCGGCAACGACGACGCTGCCGCCGAGCGCCGACACGGATGCGATCGACCGGGGCGGAGAGGTCCTGCAATGCTTTAACGGCCACGGAGGATTCTCGCCGGATGGCCGTGTCTATGTGATCCGCCTGCCTTGGGGCGGGAACGCGCTGCACCGCCCGCCTCAGCCCTGGATCAACGTGGTCGCGAACGAGCGCGCCGGGTTCCTGGTCAGCGAGACGGGCGCGGGCTACACCTGGTGTCGCAACAGCCAGGCCAATCGGCTCACCCCTTGGTTCAACGACCCGGTCGGCGATCCGCACGGCGAGGCACTCTATCTGCGCGACGAGACCGAGGCTGATTCGGAAACGGTTGCGCGGGACTGTGAAGTCTGGTCGCCCCTGCCGGGCCCGCGCCCGGCGCCGGTCGCCTACGAGGTCCGCCACGGTTTCGGCTATTCCGAGTTTCGTAGCGATTACAAGGATCTGGTACAAGAGGTCACGCTCTTCGTGCCGCGTCGCAACCCGGTTCGCATCCTGCGCCTGCGGCTGACCCATCGCGGGACGCACCCGCGCACACTCTCGACCTTCTCGTATCAGCATCTAGTGCTGGGCAGTCAGCCGAGCGCGCCGGGGGCGATCGAGACCGCGTTCGATCCCGAGCGCGACATTCTGCGTGCAGTCAATCCGGCCGCGGGCGACTTCGCCGGTGCGATCATCTTCGCCGCGACCCTGGTCACGAGCGGTCGGGTCGAGCCGGTCGGGTTCAGCTGCGATCGCGCCGCATTCATCGGCCGTCACCGCGATCTTGTCTCGCCGGCGGCCGTCCTCTGCGGCGCCGATCTCCGCGGTGCCGCCAGTTGCCTTGCCGTCGGCTCCGGATTGGACCCCTGTTTCGCGCAGCAATCGAGGATCCATCTTGACCCCGGCGAAACGGCGGAATGCGTCTTCCTGCTCGGGGAGTGTCTCGACGAAGCGGAGCTGGACGCCCTGCTCGCACGCTATCGCCGTGCGAATGCGGTCGTCGACGCCCTGGCCGAGGTGACGGGATTCTGGACCGATCTGACCGATGCGCTCCGGGTCGAGACGCCGAGCCCGGCGATCGATCTCATGCTCAACGGCTGGCTGACCTACCAGAACCTGGCCTGCCGCCAATGGGCACGCTCGGCCCTGTATCAGTCCGGCGGAGCCTTCGGCTATCGCGATCAGTTGCAGGATGCCTCCGCCTTGGTCGGCCTGCGCCCGGATCTGACCCGCGCTCAGATCCTGCTGCATGCCGCCCATCAGTTCAGCGAGGGCGACGTGCTGCACTGGTGGCATCCCGCGCCTCTGGAGTGGGGGCTGCGCACCCGCTTCTCGGACGATTTGCTCTGGCTGCCCTTCGTGACGGCCGATTACATCCGCACGACGGGCGACACGGGGATTCTGGACGAGTCCGTCCCTTTTCTGACGGCGCCGCTGCTCGCGCCGGGCGAGGACGAGGTCTACCTTCGGCCCGAAGACAGCGGCGAGTCGGCCGATCTCTACGCGCATTGCTGTCGGGCGATCGACCGCTCGCTCACGCGCGGCTCACACGGTCTGCCGCTGATGGGCACGGGTGATTGGAACGACGGGATGAATCGCGTCGGGCGTCTCGGGCGCGGGGAGAGCGTCTGGATGGGCTTCTTCCTGTATCGCATCCTCGAGGATGTCCTGCCCATCTGCGAACGGCGCGGAGACGCCGCGCGCGTCGCCGCCTACGAAGCCTATCGCGACGTGCTGGTTCCTGCGCTCGAAGACGCCGGGTGGGACGGGGCCTGGTATCGCCGCGCCTACGACGACGACGGCATTCCGCTCGGCTCGCATACCAACAGCGAATGTCGGATCGATGCGCTTGCGCAGGCCTGGTCCGTGCTCTCGGGTGCGGTCGATCGCACCCGAGCCGAGCAGGCGATGGCCGCCCTGCACTCCGAGCTGGTCGACGAGGACCGGGGTCTCATCCGTCTGCTCACGCCGCCCTTCGTCGACACGCTGCAGGATCCGGGCTACATCAAGGGCTATGTGGCGGGCGTGCGCGAGAACGGCGGCCAGTACACCCACGCGGCCTGTTGGGCCGTGATGGCTCTTGCCGAGCTCGGTCACACCGAGCGTGCGGCCCCGTTGCTTGAACGTCTCACTCCGGTCTGGCACACCAGTACACCCGAGCGGTTGGCTGGCTACGGGCTCGAGCCCTATGTGGTGGCGGCCGACATCTACGGCGCAGCACCGCATGTCGGGCGCGGCGGCTGGAGCTGGTATACAGGTTCAGCCGGTTGGCTCTATCGGGCGGCGCTCGAGTCGGTGCTCGGGCTGCGGGTCGAGGCGGGGCGCACGCTGATCATCCGGCCCTGTATCCCGAGCGATTGGCCCGGATTTCGGATCCTCTACCGCCTCCCCGACGGGGCGACGCGTTGTGACATCCGGGTCGAGAATCCGCACGCAGGCGCCGAGGTCGTCGTTGCTCGCCTGAACGGACAGGATGCGCTGCTTTCGGCGGGAACCGCGCGGATTACCCTGCCGACCCACGCAGGGCTCTATCGCATCGAGATCGAGTTGGGACGGCCAACCGCCGATGGCGGCGATTTCGGTGCATGATCGGAGCGTCGAGTACCCGTCGCGGCCTCTTTCCGAGGGGGCTTCACGCGGACCTGAGGCTCACATAAGATATGTGTGTATATTGACCTGCTTGATGGCGGTGGAGAAGGAGCCGGAGTCGCTTCGGATCGATACCGCGTCGCACGCCAGGGTCATCCTCATCTTCGCGGTGCTCACCGCGGGTCGGCCGATCGGTCGGCGCCGCGGCGGCCGTGCGTCGACGGCGAGTCCGCGGCGAGCGATCCGAATCCATCCTCGACGATCCCGATGCACGGTCGCGGCCGAGAACCGAGCCACTCGACGGCGCTTGTCCGGACCGCACGGGCGCTGCGCCCGGCATCGACGATTCCGCCATTTGCAACCCTAAACAACGCTCCGACCGGCATCTCTCACTGGACAACCTGGCGCTTCCGACTATGAACCTAACTTGCGATCTCAAACGCATCTCCGTCGGCCTGCTCGTCGCTTGTGCGATGACGCTGGCGGGAGAGGCCGTCTCCCAGCCCGCCGCGGCCCCGGAGGATGCCGGCGTGCCCGGTGCCTTCACCTTTGCCAACGTCGTGCGCCGTGCCGCCGAGCTGGCGCAGGCACCCTACCAAAGGGATGCGCCCGAGCTTCCCGAAGCCTTCGCATCGCTCGACTACGACGGGTTCCGCGATATCCGTTTTCGACCGGATCACTCCCTCTGGCGCGGCGACGGCCTGCCGTTTCAGGTCCAGTTCTTTCATCGGGGATTCATGTTCCAAGACCGCGTGACCATCAATCTCATCGACGGGGAGGAGGTCACGCCGGTCGAGTTCTCGACCGAGCTGTTTGACTACGGCAAGAACGCGGTCCCCGAGCAGATCCCGCACGACCTGGGATTCGCGGGTCTGCGTCTGCTCTACCCGATCAATCGCGACGATCTCTTCGACGAGGTCGCGGTGTTCCTCGGTGCCAGCTATTTCCGCGCGGTGGCCCAGAATCTGAATTACGGGATCACCACGCGCGGCCTGGCGATCGATACCGGCCTTTCGACCCGCGAGGAGTTCCCGCTGTTTCGCGAGTTCTGGATCGAAAAACCTGCCGAGGACGCCGTCGAGATCACGCTCTATGCCCTCATGGACAGCCCGAGCGTGGCGGGCGCCTTTCGGTTCGTGATCAAGCCCGGGCTCGAGACGACCATGGACGTCAAGAATCATCTCTACTTCCGAGACTCGGTCGAGAAGGTCGGCATTGCGCCCTTGACCAGCATGTTCATGCACGGCGAGCTCACCGAGCGGTTCATGGATGACTTCCGCCCCGAGGTGCACGACTCGGACGGACTCGTCATCGAGACCGGAACCGGCGAGCGCATTTGGCGTCCCCTGATCAATCCGCTCGGTCTGCGCATCAGTACCTTCCAGGTCGAGAATCCGCGGATGTTCGGTCTGCTGCAACGCGACCGCGACTTCGCCCACTATCAGGATCTCGAGGCCCACTACCACAACCGTCCGAGCGCGCAGGTCGAGCCCATCGGTGACTGGGGCAAGGGCGTGGTCGAGGTCGTCGAGATCCCGAGCAACTCGGAGCGCTACGACAATATCGTTGCCTTCTGGACGCCGGAGCGCGGCGTCGAGGCGGGCGACGAGATGGAATTTGCCTACCGCCTGAGATATTCCGCCGATCCCGAGGCGCGACTGACGGGCGGACGCACCCTGGCGACTCGCATCGGCGCCGCCGGCACGGACGTCCTGGATTCCGATCGGCGCAAGTTCGTCGTTGATTTTGTCGGCGAGCACCTCTCGAAGCTGCCGGCCGAGGCCCCGGTCATGGCGACCGTAACCACCACTTCGGGCGAGCTGTCTCCCCCGATCGCACAGCACAATCCGGAAACAGGCGGGTGGCGCCTGTTTTTCGAGCTGACACCCGAGCGCGATCGAACGGCGGAGCTGCGCGGGTTCCTCTATGACGGGAACGACGTGCTGTCGGAGACCTGGAGCTTCGAATGGATTCCGCAGTGAGCGCACGGTTCGCCGACCTCGTGCATGGCCCGCTCCACGGCGGCGAGCCGGTCGCCGCGTCGCCTGCCGACTGGGAGCAGGCGGCGCCACGCGTCGCCCGATACCTGCGCGCGCTCGGAGTACGCGACCCGCGCGATTCGGAACTTCTCATGGCGAGGATCCGCGGGCGCTTCGAGCATCAGGTGGCGACAAACCTGGTGCCCGACGCAGTCGAGACCGGCATCGAGGAGGCATCCAAGCTGCTCGACGAGTGGTTGGCGACCGAGCTTGGTTCGGACGTCCCCGGACCGATGCGGGGCGTGGCCCGTGCGGTTGTCCTGGGCGGCGCAGTTCCAGGTTGGGTCGGGGTCTGGTCGGGACGCACGCCCCAACCCAGTGGTCAGTCCGGCGGTCGGCCGATCAGCGAGCGCATCCGTGCCAGCAGTCTAGCGCCCGTCCCGGATCCGGCGCCTCTGGCCATGACGACGCAACGCATTGATCCTTGTTGTTATCGTCTGTTTCGACGGCTCGCGCGCCGGCTGCGCCCCGGATCGCCCCCCGGATCGCCCCCGGGAACTCTCGATCGGCGTGCGACTCTCGGGCAAACCTTATGAAGCGCGTCTCTTTGAGCGGGCGCGCCGACCCCGTTTATCGTCGGATCATCTTCTTCTCCCTGGTGCTGCTGACCACGTTCGGGGCCATGAGCCTGCTCAGTGGCGTCTTCCAAGAGGGCGGTGTCACCCCGCTGGAGTTCGCGCTCCTGCTGCTTTATGCGATCTTGATCCTCTGGATCAGTGCCTCCTTCTGGACCGCCGCCATCGGCTTTATCCGCCTGCTGGTGCGGGAGGATGAGCCACCTCCGAGTGCACGCGCGGCTGCGCCGACGCCCGGAACGGGTTTCAAGACAGCCCTGGTCATGCCTGTCTACAACGAGGACCCCGAGCGGGTCTTCGCGGGTCTGCGCGCGATCGATCGGTCGCTGCAGGAGACCGGACAGGCCGAAGGTTTCGAGATCTTCGTGCTCAGCGACACGCGCGACCCGGACATCTGGGTCGAAGAAGAGCTGCAATGGCGCAAGTGGGCGGTCGAGGCGGGTCTGCCCGAGCGCGTCTTTTATCGCAACCGGGTCGAAAACAAGAGCCGCAAGAGCGGCAATCTGGCCGATTTTTGTCGCCAATGGGGCGGGCGCTATCGCTATATGATCGTGCTCGACGCCGACAGTCTCATGTCCGGCGCGACACTCGTGGAGATGGTCGCGCGCATGGAGCGTAATCCGGACGTAGCACTGATCCAGGTCCCGCCGGTCCCGGTCAATCGGGTCTCGCTGTTTGCGCGTGTCCTTCAGTTCGCCAGCAGCCTCTACGGGCGTATCTTCGTCGCCGGGTTGAGCTACTGGCAAGGCGATACGAGCAACTACTGGGGACACAACGCCATCATCCGGGTCGAGGCATTCGCGGCCCATTGCGGTTTGCCCGAGCTGCCGGGGCATGAGCCGTTCGGCGGCGAGATCCTCAGTCATGATTTCGTGGAGGCCGCGCTCCTGCGGCGCGCCGGTTGGAAGGTCTGGCTTGCCGACGATCTGGGCGGGAGCTACGAAGAGATCCCCCCGACCCTGATCGACTATGCCAAGCGCGACCGTCGCTGGTGCCAAGGCAACCTCCAACACGCCCGGCTCGTCTTCGCGGGCGGCTTCAGGCCCTTGAATCGGGTCCACCTGGCGATGGGCGTGATGTCATACATGGCCTCGCCGCTGTGGCTCCTGTTTCTGCTGCTCACCGGCGTTCAGGCGTATTTGAACAGCCTGGATGTGCCGGTGTATTTCTTCGGCGACTATCTCCTTCCGATCTGGCCCGTGTCCTACGTGGTCGAGATGGCCACGGTCCTCTGGGTAACCCTGGCCATGCTCTTTCTACCGAAGCTGTTCGCCCTGGTGCTGCTCGCCGTTCGCCCGCGCTTGGGCGCGGCCTACGGCGGATTGCTGCGCGCCACGCTTAGCGTTTTGCTCGAGAGTCTGTTGTCGGTCCTCTATGCCCCCGTGCTCATGCTCTTTCAGAGCAAGTTCGTCGCCTCGATCCTGCTGCGCAAGGTCGTCGGTTGGCCACCCCAGCAGCGGGGCGATCATGGGACCGGGTTGACGGAGGCGGTCGGCGCCCATGGTGGCCAGACCCTGTTGGCGGTCGGGGCAGGGCTGCTGACCTACTATTACGTTCCGGCCTTCTTCTGGTGGTTCACGCCTGTTTTGGCCGGGCTTCTGCTTGCCATCCCGGTCTCGATGGCGACCAGTCGGGTTTGGCCCGGAGAGCGGGCGAGGGCGCTCGGACTCTTCCTGACACCCGAGGAGCACAAACCGCCGCGCGTGCTCGAGCTGCTGACGGAGCAGATGAAGAACACCGGAAGCGCCCTGTGCTCGGCTGACACTGCTTCCGGTGGGCAGGGCTCGGATGAGATCGTCGGTGATCTCTGGTATCGCGCCGTCATCGATCCCTGCGCCTATGCGCTGCACGCCTCGCTCTTGCCCGAAGAGATCCCCAACCGACGGCGCAGGCATTATCTCGAGGGTTTGATCTTCCAGCTCCAGGACGAGGGTCCCGACAGTCTGAGCGCGGCTGAAAAGCGGGTGCTCTTGTCGCATCGCGACGGGCTCGAGGAGCTGCATCTGCTGCTGTGGTCGGCGCCGGCAGGTCCGGTTGCCGTGCAGGCGCCATCGCCGCAGCAGAGCTGACGGAGTCGGCGCGAAGGCGAGCGGCGTGCCTGCCGAGACTCAGGGCAAGGTCAGGCCGAGGAGTTTTGCGGCCTGATTCAAACGCCGGTCGAAGCAGGAAAAACAGAGCGGCAAATCCGACTGCACCATGGCGATGTGGGCTGCCGCCAATTGCACTGCATCGCAGCCGCGCAAGGCGAAGGCATCGGTAAACTCCCCTGCACGCACCACAAGGTCTTGCGTAACCTCCATCACGACATAATGAGGCCAGTCTCTGGCTAGGTCCGCTTTGGCGAGCTCCAACGCAGTCTGATCAGCCGGGGCTGCGCGGGCGCGCCGTGCCACCGCTGCATGAAATTCGGCCCAGGCTATCCGGCACACTACGACTGCGTCGGCCTCTGCGACGAGGCCCTTCGCCCGGGAGCTGTCCGGCTCGGCAACGTAGAGCTTGACCACGGCGGATGTGTCGCAAAACAAAATCATCCCCGATCTTCTTGGACCAGCTCCGAGAGCAAGGGGCCATCAGGTGAGAGACGAATATCGGCGCCCGCTGGTTTGCCGCCGCTCCACTGCGCCGCCCCGGAGACCAGTAGTCGGCCGATGCCTTGCTCGTCACCGTTCGGAACGGCTGTGAGCCGCGCAATCACCCGGCGGTGCGACGTGATTTCAATGGGTTGGCCTGTGCGAGCCTCGGCAAGGTAATGCGCAAGCCTAGATTTGAGCTCTCGAACCGACACGGACACTTTGTAGTCACCAATATAATAAGGCTACTTGATTGTGGTCACCGTATGGCATCCTGTCAATGACGTCACCGGCCTAAACCGCACCCGGCGCGGTATGCGATGTTTTCGGATGGGATCGGCCCCGGCAGACTTGACAGCCGTTGGAGCCGGCACGGTGTGCCATACATTTCCGCGGCACGGAGGCTCCGGGTCAGCTTCCACCGCGCGTGTTGAAGGCGACGTTCCAATGCTCGTCCGGTGTGTCGACCGGGATCGCCGTCAGCTCCAAGGTGCCGACCTCGGTCACCGTGGCCTGAAGGCGGACCGCGACGACCTCTCCTTTCTTATGATCCTTTGCGGGCAGGACGGTCTGGATCTCGGCGAGCTCCTCGAGCTCCTCTTCGCGCCACTCCTCCAGCAGCTCGCCGACCTCGTCCTCGCGCCGGACGCTTGAGCCGAAGAAGCGGAAACGCACCGGCTCGCCCACCACGAGACCGAACTCCTGCGGCGGCGCGACCGGATCCGAGCCCTCTTCGAGCCCGAAAGGCACCAGGCAAAGCGCCTGGATCTCGGGTTCCATGCCGGGAATGGCCGGCATGGCGCTCTCAACACCGACGTAGTAGGAGTGGCTTGTGCCGCCGCGGATGCGCACCCCGCCGTGACGTCGGACGTGGGCATAGAAGGCGGCCCCGCGGGCGACGGCCAGGTCAAGATCGCGTGCATCCAGGAGTCGGGCCACGGGCGCATCCTCCGCGATCAGCCACTGGTTGAGCACCTCGAGCACGCGCTCCTGGAGAACCTGCGCCTTGAAGACGCCGCCGTTGAAGAGCACGGCGGTCGGATGCAGGAAGCTTGCGCCCGGTGTCTGGGCCACGAAGCCCTGCAGATCCTCGGTCGCCCCGGTTTGGCGGCCGAGGAAGGCGGCCAGATGACGGGTCACGGCCGGATCCTGCGCGTAGGGCAGGCCGACCTTGGTGATGGCGCCGCGCGCGCGGACGGCCGGGCGACTGTCGGCGGCGACCGCCGGGAAGAAGCCCTCGATCAGGGTCGAGCGAACCTCCTCGCGGGTGAGCTCGGTACGGATGCTGCCGCCGATCAGACGCGAGCCGCGGCTCGGAACCACGACCGGGATGCTCTCCAGATCGGCATCGGCCAGCAGCGACTCTTTGGCGATACGGCAGCCGTGCGTCAGCGCCTGCAGCTGCCAGCGATCCAGCTCCACACCGCTCGTCGCCAGCTTCTGTTTCAACAGATGGGCGAGGGTCAGGTCCATGTTGTCGCCGCCGAGCAGGATGTGCTCGCCGACGGCGACGCGCGTCAGCTCGAGCGCCCCGTCCTGCTCGGTGACCGCGATCAGCGACAGATCGGTGGTCCCGCCGCCGACATCCACCACCAGGATGATGTCGCCGACCTGCACCTCATGCCGCCAAGCACCCTTGGTGTCGTTCACCCAGGAGTAGAGCGCGGCCTGCGGCTCTTCGAGCAGGACCAGGTGCTCGATGCCGATGGCTCGGGCCGCCTCGGCCGTCAGCTCGCGCGCGGCCGGGTCGAAGGAGGCCGGCACCGTGACCGTGACCTCCTGACGGTTTAGCTGATCGTAGGGAAACTGCCCGTTCCAGGCATCGCGCAGATGGGCGAGGTAATGCACGGTGGCATCGAACGGCGAGATGCGCGGGATCTCGTCCGGTGCGCCGGCCGGCAGGATCGCCGACTTGCGGTCGACGTCCGGATGACAGAGCCAGCTCTTGGCGCTCGAGACCAGACGAATCGGCGTCGTGGTGCCCTGGTTGCGGGCCATCTCGCCGCAGATGCGGGTGACGTCGGTTTGCCAGGGCAGGCCCAGGTCCGCGGCCTTGAGCTCGTCGGGATGCGGCAGATAGAGACAGGACGGCAGCAGGGGGCGCGCCTCGACGGAGCCGGGGCCGATGAGCTGCGGGATGGAAACGAGGCCCTGGACGATGATCTCGCCCTCGCTCTTGTCCGAATCGACGAACGAGAGTGCACAATGGGTGGTGCCCAGATCGATGCCGACGGCGTAGCGATAGTGACTCACAGCTCCACCTCCGCTGCGGCGAGGATGCGCAGATCATGTCCGCCGGTGGTCTTGGGGAGATCCATCTCCGTGACCCGCCAGCCGCGATGCACGAGCGTGCCCTGGAACGGTGGATCTCCGACGACGTTGCCGGTCGGTCGATTCGCCGAGGCGTCGAAACCGGGCGCCAGGGTGACGCGGCTGCCCTCGGCCTCTTCGCGCACCGGCGCGATCTTCAGATGTGCGTTCAGGACGTCTCGACAGCCCTGATGAACGATGCGTGCGGCGGCGCCGATCTCCTGATCGGATGCACCCTTGATGTCTTCCTTCAGAAAGTCCACCAGGCGACCTTCTTTCTGCAGCAAACCGAGCAGGAGCAAGGCCGAGTCCGGCGCCGCGCTCGCCGGAGGCACCGCGGCGGGCGCAGCGGGCCGCGCCAAGGCGTGCTCGGTGTCGCCTTTGGCGAGCGCCCCGACGGCGCGGGCGAAACCCGGATCCTTCAGGATACGTTTGAAACTGGTGAAGGCGATGAGGGCCCTCCGGAAGAAGGAAGGCGTTGCTGAGCCCATGGAAGCATCCTCGTAACGGCCAATTTAGTCAGATCGGACGGCATGCAAGCACACGTCGTCCCGAGGTGCGCATGGTACCGCGCCGCTCGCTGCCGCTCGACCGTGGATTTCAGTGAAATCGGGAGATCTACCCGCACCCGCCTCGATGGCATAATCGGGGCACCACCAACAGCCCGGATCGGGCGACATCAGGGGTCTCGGTCGATGCACCCGACGAAATTACAGGCGCCCGGCGCGCCGACGACGGACGAGCGCCGCAAGATGGTCGAGATCGCGGCCTATTTTCTTGCCGAGCATCGGGGTTTCGCTCCCGGAGGCGCGTGTGCCGACTGGCTGCGTGCCGAGCAGGCTATCGACGCCATGATCGAAGACGGGCTGGCCAACCAGCTCGGTAGCGACTCGGCGCATCGCGCGGATGTGACCGAGGGGATCCGCAATGCGCTCAAGCTCGGCAGCGGACTCTCGGATGGATCTGCGCCGCACTCCGAGCGCTCGTGAGCGGGGTTGGTGACGGGCTGATCGCACGGCTGCGGAGACGGTGGTGCTCGGTCATCTTCCGTCGACGGATCCCCGCGGCCCCTCCTGACGACCTAGTGCGCATGGGTACGGTGCTGAAAGCGGCGTAGGATGCGCCTGCTGAATTCGATCCTTGCTGCTTTCAACCCTGGCTGCGACACAGACGTGCCCCGTCCCCCTGCTGTGATCTGGAATCCCACGTGCCCGGGAAACCTTTTTGTTTCATCTCGGCCGGCGCGCAGCCTTTCAGCAGACGCACCGCGTCCAGGTCGGCGGACGACTTTCATGGGGGCCCTCGCCGCCCTGCTGCGTCGGCTCGGGAAACCGAGCAGGGGGAGGACCACATGACCGATCAACGGGCAAAAAAAAAGCGCGACGGGCGTCGCGCTCTGAAGTTACCACCAAAGGAGGATGGAGGAGTGCACCGAAGCGCGAAGCTTCAGTACATCACCAGTTTCTTATTTACTGTTTCTCCTGTCAAGCCCCTCTTGAAGGTCTCGAATCCGATCCGACAGGTGGATCTCCGGAGAACGCTGTTGCGGGACCGGCTTCGCCCCCAACTCTCGGGCGGAGACGAGGGTCAAACGGGTGACTGGCACGTGGCCTCGGTGAGCCACGGCGCGGTTACGGAGCACAACGGGAGCGAAGAGCGATGGCGATTGAAACAGCGACACTCGGCGGCGGGTGCTTTTGGTGCTTGGAGGCGGCCTTTCAAGGCGTCGAAGGGGTGCAGTCCGTAGTCTCCGGATATGCCGGAGGCCCCGGCGCGCAGCCGACTTATCATCAAGTCTGCACGGGCACGACCGGCCATGCAGAGGTGGTCGAGATCGGCTTCGACGATACCCGGATCGACTTCGAAACACTCCTCGAGGTCTTCTTCACGATCCACGACCCGACGACGCTGAACCGGCAGGGTGCCGATGTCGGCAGCCAGTACCGATCGGTGATCTTTTATCATTCGGATGTGCAACGCGAGATCGCGGAACGGGTGATCGCGCGGCTGACCGCGGAAGGCATCTGGTCGGCCCCGATCGTGACGCAGGTCGAGCCCGTCCCGCCCTTCTATCCGGCCGAGGCATATCATCAGGACTATTACCGCCGCAATCCTAGCCAGGGCTACTGTCAGGTCGTCATCTCGCCCAAGCTCGCCAAGCTGCGGGCGCGTCATGCGGCATTGCTGGTCGAGTGATCGCGGTCGACGAATCGACACGACCGGCGCAGGATAGCCTCATGCCCGCTCCGTCTATTCGACTTATCACCCTGGATCTGGACGATACGGTCTGGCCTTGCGTACCCGTGATTCAGGCCGCCGAGGACGCCTTCCATGCCTGGCTGCGCCAGCATGCGCCGCGTCTGGCCGAGGCCCACGATCTGGCAAGCATGCGCCGTCACCGTCGCGAGCTGATGGACGCCATGCCCGAGATCGCGCATGACCTGGGCCAGATCCGCCGCCGCTCGTTGGCCATGCTGCTGGAGTCGTTCGATTATGCGGTAGGATTGGCCGAGGAGGCCTTGGCGCTGTTCGACGAGCATCGCAATCGTGTCGAGCCGTTCGATGACGTGTCCCCCGTCCTGCGGGCGCTGTCCGCGCGTTACCGCCTGGTGTCGCTCACCAACGGCACCGCCAACCCCGAGGCGACACCCTTGCGCGGGCTGTTCGAGCGCAGCATTACGGCCGCCGATGCGGGCGCCGCCAAGCCTCATCCGGCGCTGTTTGTCAGCGCACTCGAGCATGCAGGCTGTGCGCCCGGCGAGTGCCTGCACCTCGGCGACGATCCCTGGATGGATGTCGAAGGGGCACGGGCGGTCGGGATGACCGCGGTCTGGGTGAATCGATACGGGCGGACCTGGCCGGACGAGCTGGCGCCTCCGGCTCTGACGGTGACCACGCTTCATCAACTCCTGGAATGGCTCGACGCCGAGCCACGGCGCGACCCGAGGTAAGCACGCATGGATTTCGAACTCCTGGCCAACGACGGATTGGCCCGGCGCGGCCGTTTGCGCTTCACGCGCGGGACGGTGGAGACCCCCGCATTCATGCCGGTGGGGACCTACGGGACTGTCAAGGCAATGACCCCGGAGGAGCTGACCGATCTCGGCGCCGAGATCGTCTTAGGCAACACCTTCCATCTGATGCTTCGTCCCGGCACCGAGATCATCCGCCGCTGCGGCGATCTGCACGCCTTCATGCACTGGGAGCGCCCCATCCTCACGGATTCGGGCGGATTCCAGGTCTTCAGCCTAGGCGAGCTGCGCAAGATCACCGAGGAGGGCGTGCACTTTCGCTCGCCGGTCGACGGCAGTCCTGTGTTCCTGAGCCCCGAGATCTCCATGCAGGTCCAGCGCTCGCTCGGCTCCGATATCGTCATGATCTTCGACGAGTGCACGCCCTATCCCGCCGACGAGGCGCAGGCGCGGGCCTCGATGGCGCTCTCGCTGCGCTGGGCGGCACGCTCGCGCGAGGCCCACGGAGACAATCCCTCGGCCCTTTTCGGCATCGTCCAAGGCGGTATGCACGAAGGGCCGCGCGCCGAATCCATGGACGGGCTGATGACCATCGGCTTCGACGGCTATGCGGTCGGCGGGTTGTCGGTCGGCGAAACCGAGGCCGAGCGTCTGCGCATCCTCGATTTTCTCGCCGACAAGCTGCCGACGGATCGTCCGCGCTACCTGATGGGCGTGGGCACGCCCGAGGATATCGTTGCCGCCGTCGGGCGCGGCATCGACATGTTCGACTGCGTCATGCCGACCCGCAACGCGCGCAACGGCGACCTCTTTACCCACCAAGGCAAGGTCCGGATCCGCAACGCTGCGAATCGCACCGACGAGGGTCCGGTGGATCCGCTCTGCGATTGCTACTGTTGCCGCCATTACAGCCGCGCCTATCTGCACCACCTGGACAAGTGCAAGGAGATCCTCGGCGCGCGTCTGCAGACGATTCACAATCTCCACTACTACCAAACACTGATGCGCGGTCTGCGCGAGGCCATCGCAGCAGGCCGCTTCGCGGCCTTCGTCGGGGAGTTCCAAGCGCTGCGCGCAACACCCGGCCCAGCTTGATCGAAGGCGCGTCCCCTAAGGTGAAGGTGCGCGCCGACGTCGGGCCGATCTCGAAACTAAACCGCGTCCAGAGCGAGATGGGAATGTTCGAGTGAGTTCGACGTTTGCTGCAGCCACGACATTCAGCGGGTGCGTGGTTTAGGCCCGTCGCGATGGACGCGTCTTGCCCGACGCTGCAACTTGCTCCGCGCTATGCCATAATTCGGCGCCGAGTTTTCCAGAGGTTGAGCGGCCCTTTTCGGCCCCGTCCTCGTCCAAACCGCCGGATCGCGACCGGGCGATCCACAGACCATAGGCAATAAATGATGAGCTTTCTGATTTCCGATGCCGTCGCCCAAGGCGAGGCCGCCGCCACCGCAGGTGATCCTTTTCTGGCCCTGCTTCCGTTGGTGTTGTTTGCGGTCGTCTTCTATTTTCTCCTGATCCGTCCGCAGTCCAAGCGTCAGAAGGAGCATCGCAAGATGGTGGAGTCCTTGGCGAAGGGTGACGAGGTCGTCACGATCGGCGGGATCGCCGGGCGCATCGCCGAGATCGGGGACAACTTTGCACTCCTCGACATCGCCGACGGTGTCGCGGTGAAGATCCGGCGCAGCTCGGTTGAGTCCGTGATGCCGAAAGGAACGCTGAAAGATCTGTAAGCCCTTCGCCCGCACCTCGGCCGCGGTGCCTCCGGCGCCGCGGCGTCTTGACCGGATTCCTCCGGCTCAGGGCGCGGGCGCCCTCATTGGCGCCGGCCGGTGTCCGGCCCATCCCCGATCGCGCCCGCTGTTGCGACTGGAATTGCAATGAATCAATACCCCTTGTGGAAGAATCTGCTGATCCTGGGCGTCGTTCTCGGCGCCTTGCTCCTTGCGGTTCCGAACCTCTTCTCTCAGGACCCGTCGATCGAGATCACCGCCGCGCGTGGCTCCGAGGTGACCGAGGCCAGTCTTGCCGAGGTGCGAGCGGCACTCGAAACCGCCGGTGTTCCCGTGAAGGACATCGAGACGCGCGAAGGCGGCAAGCTGTTGGTGCGTTTCGCCTCCTCGGCCGATCAGTTGGCGGGGCAGGATGCAATCGAGCGGACCCTCTCGGAGCGTTACCGCACCGCCCTGACCTTGTCGGCAGACCTGCCGGGCTGGGTGCGGTTTCTCGGCCTCAATCCCATGTCGATGGGGCTCGATCTGCGCGGCGGCATCCATGTCGTGATCGATGTGGACATGGAGGCGGCCCTCGACCAGGCGCTCGAGCGCTATGTCGGCGACATCCGCACCGAGCTGCGGGACCGCAAGATCCGCTACTTGACCGTTGCACGCGATGGCTCGCGCATCCTGATCAAGTTCAACGATGCAGCGATGCGCGACGATGCTCAACGAGCGCTGAGCAGCGAGTTCCGGGATCTCGACATACAGCCCCTCGACGAAGGCGGCGATTTCGTCATCGCGGCGAGCCTACCCCCGGCCCAACAGGAAGAGGTCCGCACCTTCGCCTTGCAGCAGAACATCACGACGCTGCGTAATCGCGTGAATGCGCTCGGTGTGGCCGAGCCCAGTATTGCCCGACAGGGCGATCGCCGCATCGTGGTCCAGTTGCCCGGCGCGCAGGATCCGGGGCGCCTGAAAGAGCTGCTGGGTGCAACCGCGACCCTCGAATATCGCCTCGTCGACACCGAACACAGCGTCGCCGATGCCCTCGATGGCCGTGTTCCCGTCGGCAGCCGGCTCTACCGCGAACGTGACGGGAAGCCGATCCTGCTGAACCGTCGCGTGATCGTCACGGGCGACCAGATCACCGACGCCTCCGCCGGCTTCGACAGCCAGAGTGGAAGTCCCGCGGTCTTCGTAAACCTCGACGGCCAGGGCGCACGGCGGATGCGGACCATGACGACCGAAAACGTCGGCAAGCCGATGGCCGTGGTCTTCATCGAGAACGTGACCACCACCGAGGTTGTCGACGGCGAGGCGGTCAAGCGAACCCGCAAGGTCGAAGAGGTGATCAGTGTCGCGACCATTCGCGAGCCCTTCGGGCGGCGCTTTCAGACCACCGGGTTGGACAGCAGCGACGAGGCGCACAACCTCGCGCTCCTGCTGCGCTCGGGTGCCTTGGCCGCCCCGATCCAGATCGTCGAGGAGCGAACCATCGGTCCTAGTCTCGGTCAGGACAACATCGACCAAGGCTTCATGTCGGTCATGGTGGGTTTGGCGCTGGTCCTGCTCTTCATGGTGCTCTATTACCGCGTCTTCGGCTTGGTGGCGAATGTCGTCCTGGTCGCCAACGTGATCATGATCGTCGCGATCCTGTCCATGTTGCAGGCGACCCTGACCTTGCCCGGAATCGCCGGAATTGTCTTGACCGTCGGTATGGCGGTCGATGCCAACGTGCTCATCTACGAACGAATACGCGAGGAGATCCGTAACGGAAGTACTCCGCAGGCAAGTATCCATGCGGGGTATGACAAGGCACTCTCGAGTATCGTCGACGCGAACGTGACGACCCTCATTGCCGCCATCGTGTTGTTCAGTTTCGGGACGGGGCCGATCAAGGGATTCGCCGTGACGCTGGTCATCGGCATCTTGACCTCGATGTTCACCGCCCTCTACGGCTCGCGTGCAATGATCAATCTGATCTACGGCGGACGGCGCGTGAAGAAGTTGGCCATTTGAACCACGTCCTCGGCCGGCTCGCTGCCTCGGTGCGGGGTGCGCTGTCGAGTCCGCACGAGGTCGCGGCGTCGACGCGGTTCAAGCGAAAACACCTTAATGGTTTTAATCGCGTTCTGCTCCGAGGCGTGTCGATGGCTGCCGAGCCGAACGCGATTTAACCAAAGACGATCACAATCCAGGGCGTTCGATAACACGAACGTCCGAAATCAAGGGCGATTCCGATGAGAGACCTGAGTGTCATCAACGAGCTGAATATCGACTTCATGGGCATGCGCCGACCGTGGGTCATCGTGTCCGGTGCGTTGATGGTGATCTTTCTTCTGTCGATGCTCATACGCGGATTCAACCTTGGTCTGGACTTCACCGGCGGTACCGTGCTCGAGGTGGGTTACCAGAACCCGGCCGAGCTGAGCGATGTACGCGCCGCACTCGAGGCCAAAGGTTTTACCGGGGCAACCATTCAGCATTTCGGTGCCCTCACCGACGTCATGATCCGGCTCGCACCGCAGGAAGGCGAAGAGGCGAGCGCGCAACTCAGCGAGGAGGTCTTCAAGGCGCTCAGCGAGGCTGTCGGAGGACAGGTCGAGCTCCGACGCGTCGAGTTCGTCGGCCCGCAAGTCGGGGAGGAGCTTCGTGAGCAAGGTGGCCTGGCGGTGCTCTTCGCGCTGATCGGCATCTTGATCTACGTGGCCTTGCGCTTCGAGTGGCGCTTCGCTATCGGTGCCATCGCGGCCACCATGCACGATGCCTTCTTCGTCGTCGGGGTCTTTTCGCTCTTTCAGCTCCCGTTTGATCTCACGGTTTTGGCGGCGGTTCTCGCCGTCATCGGGTACTCGCTGAACGACACCATCGTTATTTTCGATCGCGTTCGAGAGAGTTTCCGCAAGATCCGCAAGGGAACGGTGATCGAGATCACCAACATGGCGATCAACCAGACCATGTCGCGGACCATTATTACCTCCGGCACGACCCTGCTTGTTCTCATCTCACTGTACATCTTCGGCGGCGAGGCTCTCAGCGGCTTCTCGCTTGCGCTGATCATCGGGGTGTTTGTCGGAACCTACTCCACCGTTTTCATCGCCACCGCCACGGTGATCATGCTCGGGGTGAGTCGCGCGGACCTCCTGCCGGTTCCGAAAGAAGGTGCCGAGGCCGGCAACACCCTGCCTTGAGTCATGCCGCGTGCTGATCGCGCCGGAGATGCGCGGCGTGATGCCCTCGACGTGCAAGCAACGCTGGGTCGGCCGTCCCGATGCTCGGATGACGGCCCAGACGGGTCGGGTGCGGCGGCGGCGCGTACGCCGGCCGGCCGAAGCTCAGTCCCCGGGCGTCGGCTCGGCGATCCATTCGCGCCATACGGCCAGCAGGATGGCGATCAGGATGGGGCGAAGAGCCCCACCAGACCGAAGGCCGCAATCCCGCCGAGCATCTCCGCCAAGCAGCCTCAGCAGGAACCGGCGGGTCTGCTCGAGCAATTGGTCTCCGTCGCAGCGTTCGCAAGCGGCGTGTGATCCGTATCGCGCGTCGGCGCGTGTTTCGGAGCGGGTGTTACCCTCCTGCTGCCATCGGTCCGGGGCCGAGGTGTTCAGGGTCGCGCCCGTCGTCACGAGCAATTCTTCCTTCATGAGGTGATCTGATATGGGTCCCTTTCCCGTGCTGATGACCTTAGGCGCGTTGCTGTTGTCCGGCTGCGGCGAGCGTGCCGTCCCTTCGATCGAGATCGAAGGACCGACGATGGGTACCTACTACTCGGTCAAGGTCGCCCGCCCTCCGGTCGGGATGACCGCAGATGCGCTCAAGCTCGCGGTGGAGTCGGTCCTCGATCGGGTGATCGCCGAGATCTCGACCTACGAGCCGACCTCCGAGCTGTCCCGGCTCAACGCGAATCCCGGCACGGATTGGATCCCCGTCTCGCCCGAGCTTCATGCGGTGGTCGCGGAAGGCCTGCGCATCGCTGAGTTGAGCGACGGTGCCTTCGATATCACGGTCGGCCCCTTGGTCAACCTCTGGGGCTTCGGGCCGGACGCACGACCGGAGGAGCTTCCCACCTCCGAGCAGATTCAGGCCGCGCGCGAACGCGTCGGGTGGCGCAAGCTGGAGCTGCGCGCGTCCCCGCCGGCCATCCGCAAGACTCGGGGTGATGTCTACATCGATCTCTCCGCGCTCGGGGAAGGCTATGGTGCCGACCGGGTCGCGGCGGATCTCGATGCGCGGGGCGTGGCTGATTACATGGTTGCGGTGGCCGGCACCATCCGCGCGAAGGGGCTCAACGCCAAGGCACAACCCTGGGCGATCGCAATCGAGGAGCCGCTGGCGGATCGGCGCGCCGTGCACCGGATCGTCCCGGTCTCCGACCGGGCCATCTCGACCTCGGGTGACTACCGCAACTTCTTCGTGAAGGACGGCAAACGCTATTCGCACGAGATCGATCCCGCGACGGGTGCTCCGGTCGAGCGCAATCTGGGCTCGGCGACGGTTGTGGGCGAGCGCGCGATCGTCGTCGACGGACTTGCCACCGCCTTCATGGTGCTCGGCGAGCAGCGTGCGCCGGCGCTTGCCGACTCGCAGGGGATTGCGGCCTATTTGATTGTCCGCGACGGCGATGCGTTCCGCGGCGTCGCAACCCCGGCATTCGATGCCTATCTCGCCCGATCGATGCCGGAAGAGCGAGCAGCCGGCACAGCGGAGCAGCCCGAATGACCTGGACATCCACGCTCTTCCGAACCAAGGCCATCGACGCCGATGCCGGACTCCTAACCGCCGTTGGCCTTGCGTCGGCCGTTGACGTGATCCCTGGCGAACAGGACCGCGAGCGTGATTCCGGTGAGCGGCAGGACGAACCAGAGCATCGCCGTGCCGTAGAGATCAAGCGCGGCGTGGTGCATGGCCGCCATCACCACGTAGGCCGTATAGGCCAGGTAATAGGCGAAGAAGAGCCCGCCTTCCCAGCGGGCGATCTCGCGTCCGGTCACGAAGATCGGCAAACAGGCAATTGCCACCGCCACCATCACCGGGAGGTCAAACCGGAGCGCCTGTTCGGCGACGGCGATCCCCGAGGGCGAAACGAGGCTGGCGAGCCCCAGTACCGCAAGCAGGTTGAAGACGTTGCTCCCGACGACGTTGCCGACCGCGATATCGCGCTCTCCGCGGATGCTGGCAACGACAGATGTAGCCAACTCAGGCAGCGAGGTGCCTGCGGCGACGATGGTTAGGCCGATGACGAGCTCGCTCACGCCCAACGCCTGAGCAATGCTCACCGCGCTCGTGACCAAGAGGCGCGAGCCGATCACCAGGATTACCAAGCCGCCCAGCACCCAAAGTGGATCGATCCACCAGTGATTGCCCGGCTGGTCCGGATCACCCGCGCTCGCCCCGTCGGCGGGGGCGGTGCGCTCGCGCAGACCCTGACGGATCTGGAAGCCGGTGTAGAGGATGATTCCGGAGAAGAGGATCGCCCCGTCGAGCCGGCCGATGTGACCGTCCAAGGCAAGCAAGAGCACCAGGATGGATGCGCCGATCATCAGCGGCACGTCGACCCGGATGAGTTGACTGCCGATGGCGAGCGGTACGACCAGCGCCGAGAGACCCAGGATAAAGAGGACGTTGAAGATATTGCTGCCGACCACGTTGCCGAGAGCAATGTCCGCCTGGTCAGACCAGGCGGCCGCCACGCTGACCGCCATCTCGGGCGCGCTGGTCCCGAAGGCGACGATGGTGAGGCCGACGATCAGCGATGGGATACCGAGGCGTGAGGCGATGTTGGAGGCGCCGCGTACCAGTGATTCCGCGCCCGCCGTTAGAAGGACCAAGCCAACCGCCAACGTCAGTAACGTCAATACCATATCGATCGCCCTCCGCGGTGGCTCTCTGCGTGGGCGCGGATCATGACACGCGGTTGATCAGGTCACAAGATCGGCACGAAGGTCGCCGCGAATACCCCTTGGCCTCGGATCGACAGCCCCTTATGCAGCCCGTTTCATCGGTTCTCTCAGGTCTCCATCGGCCGCTCGAACTTCTCGTGGCCGAGCACCGCGACATCGGACACGAACACGGTGAGGTGGTGGCCTTGGCCGATCAGGGCATCCAGGTCATCGAGCAGGCCGGACATGCGATCCGGCGGCAGAATGACCTTCAGAAGCAGGTTCGTGTCGACCTCCAGATTGCCCGACTGCAACCCGTCGGAACCGGCGCCGCGGGCACGCAGCAGCGTATAGCCACTTGCACCGCGGCGACGCACCGCGGCGACCAGGCGATGCTCGAGCACGTCGGTGGTGATGACGGTGACGAGTTTTTCAGGGACAAGACGGTGCATCTGCGTAGGCTCCTGCGGCTTGCGATATGACAGGCAGACGAGACGCGCGGGTGCCCGCGCGCCGTGCGTCGCTCAGGCCCCGCCGGCCAACAGAAGGGCCAGTTGATGATAGATCGGGATGCCGAAGACGACGTTGAACGGGAAGGTCACGCCGAGCGACAAGGTCAGATAGAACGACGGATTGGCCTCCGGCACCGCTAGGCGCATCGCGGGCGGGACGGCGATGTAGGAGGCGCTTGCGCCCAGTACCCCGACCAGCGTCGTGCCGCCGACACCGAAACCGAGCATCAGGTGTCCGACCAGCACGCCGATGACGCCGCCGATCAGCGGCATCACCAGCCCGAAGGCGCCGAGTGCCAAGCCGACGCGCCGGAAATCGCCGAAGCGCCGCCCCGCCTCGAGTCCCATCTCCAGCAGGAAGAGGCAGAGCATGCCCATGAAGATGTCGGTGGTGAAGGGGTGCAGCGATTCCATCGCCTTCGGGTTGGCGATCGCACCGATCAGCATCGACCCGATCAGGAGTACCACGCTGCCGTTCGTGAAGGCCTCGCGCAGGATGTCACCCAGATGCCCTTCACCCCGCTCGGCGCGCGCGGGTATGCGGTTCGGGTCGGCCTTGGCGGAGCGTCCGCGACTCCAACTCGCCAGCAGAAGACCGACGACAATGGCCGGAGACTCCATCACCGCAAGCATGATCAAGGGATAGCGCTCGTACTCGATCCCCTGGCTACCGAGGAAGGCGATCGCGGTGAGGAAGGTGCCGGCACTGACCGAGCCGTAATGCGCGGCGATCGCGGCGGCATCGAGCGGACCGACTCGCCGCGTTGCGAGCAACAGCCCGAAGCCGATGATCGGCAGCAGGAGTCCGAGCAGCAGCGCCCAGACCACCGCGGCCAGGGCCTCGCCGAGATCCGCCCTCGCCAACTCCACGCCGCCGTGCAGGCCGATCGAGACCAGCAGGTAGATGGACAGGATCTTCGCCAGATCCGGCGGAAAGCGCAGATCCGATTTGATCAGACGCGCGATAAAGCCGAGTGCGAAGAAGAGCACGGCCGGGATCAATAGATTGGAAAACGCGGACATCGTGCCTCCAGGGTCCCGGACGGGGGCTTGGGCGATCGGGATCAGGTCTGGACGTTAACCCCGGAAAGACTTCGATAATAGTCGGTGTTTTTGATGCGATAGATCAATGAAGTTAGATGTGTTTTCCCGGACCCGACTTCCTCCGACGGGCCGATCGGCCTAAACCGCGCCTAGCTCCGTATGCGATGTTTTTGGATGGGATCGGCCGCGGAAAACTTGACGAAACGCGTCCGTCGGACGCGTCGCCCGGCAGAACTCGGGTCGGGAGGACCTTGACGTTCTTTGTGGTTTACGTCTCTTCGAGGGTTTCAGCTAGGTTCAACGGTGGTACTCGCCCGAGCGCTCGGGTTGGTAGGTCACCTCCTCGATGCGCACCCGCAGCGTGCCTCCGCCCGGTTTCGGCCAGTCGATCTCGTCGCCCTCGGACAGGCCCAGCAGGGCGCTGCCGACAGGGGCGAGGATCGAGATGGTCCGACCGCTGTCATCGACATCGCTCGGGTAGACGAGCGTCAAACAACGCTCCTCCGAGGATGACTCGATGCGGAACTTCACGGTCGATCGCATGGTGACGACCTTGGGCGGGATATCCTTCGCGTCCACCACAACCGCCCGAGAGAGTTCGGCCTCCAGGTCTGCTTTACCGGGAAAGTCGGCCTCGTCGATGGAGTCCAGAAGCCGCTCCAACCGCTCGGCGTCCGTGTTCGACAGAAGAATGCTGGGTCGTTTGCTCATGGCGTGTCCTGCCTAGCGGTAGGGGCGCAGATACCACCATTCGAAACCGAGCTTCATCCAGTGGAAGAGCCGTGTCGAAGGCAGTACCCAGTTGTTCTTTTCGGTGCGCGCGACCAGCATGCCCGTGTCGTTCGCATCCACGATGCACACCAGCTCGACCTTGAAGGTCTCGCTCGGCGCGCGGCCCTGCAGCTCTCCGAGCAGATTCTTCACGGCCGCGCGCGCTTGCAGATCCGCCATGTGGGCCTGCTTCGGCATCCAGTCCGGACCGGGAAAACTACCCGAGTCGCCTGCGACATAGACCCGCTCGTATCCAGGGACCCGGCAGTGGGCATCGGCCTGAAGCAGTCCGCCCGGCGAACGCGGTAGGTCGGTATTGTCGAACCAACCATTGCCCGTCATGCCGGGCATGAAGAGGATGAGGTCGGCGTCGAATTCCCCTCCCTCGGTCGTCACCTGCGATTCCGAGAACGACTTGAGCTTGTGGCCCAGATGGGTCTCGATGCCGCGGCGTTTCATCTCGGCGAGGATCCCGTCGACCGCCTTCGGGCCGAGCCGGTTGCCGGGTCGTTCCGCCGGGGTGAAGAAATGCAGGCGGAAGCGGTCGCGACGCCCTTCCTTGCGCAGTTGGCTGTCCATCCCGAAGATGAATTCGAAGATGGGTCCGCCGCGCATCGAGCTCGGCTCGTTGGGGTTGCCGGCGAAACCCATGGCGATGCTGCCGCCGTCCATCGCTTTGACCCGATCGCGGATCGCCTCGGCGGCGGCGATGCCCTCGCAAGGCGTAATGGCGTGCTCGATGCCGGGAAGCTTCTTGATGAAGCGCCCGCCGCTGCCGATGACGAGGCCGTCGTTCTCGACTGGGCCGGCGGTGGTTTCGAGCGTGCGCCCGTCCGCGCTCAGGCCGGTCGCCTCTCCGGCGAGATGGCGCACGCGCATCCGCTTGAAGAAGGGGTGCAGATCGATGCGCAGATCCTCGCCGCTGCGGATGCCGCAGGGCACCCAGATCAGGCCCGGATAGTAGATGAATTCGGGCTTGGGACTGACGAGCGTGATCTCAGCGTCGGGTACGCTCCGTCGAATGCTTTGAACGGCCGTGAGGCCGGCGAATCCGGAACCGACGATGGTAATGCGATGCATGAATGACTCCGGTGACCCTATAAACCGCGCCCAGCGCGGTATGCGATGTTTTTGGATGGGATCGGCCTCGGCCGACTTGGCGACCGTTGAAGCAGGCGCGGTTTAATCGATTAAAAAATATATCATTTTAAACCGCGCCCCTGCCAAGGGCTGTGGATGCGCGAAACGACGAGCTCTCTCGAAAATCAGCATCTCGCTTTGGACGCGGTTTGGAAGGGACATCAGGATACTTTGGATTGTATACCGATCCGGAAGTGAGACCGGAACAAGTGGACACGTCTCGGGAGTGGGCTTCGGATCGGGCGCGCCGCCGCGACCTATCGGCTCGACTCCAGCAGCGGCTCCAAGACCGGCCAGACGTTGTCCAGGATGCGCGGCTGCGCCTCGGCGGTCGGGTGCAGACCGTCGGCCTGCATCAGATCCCAATTCTCGGCGACTCCGGCGAGCAGATCCGGCACCAAGGGGACGGATTCGGCCTCGGCGACCTCCCGGAACACGGCTTGAAAGCCGTCGGTGTAAGCCGCACCGTAGTTGGGCGGGAGGCGTAAGCCGGTCAACAGGATGCGACTGCCGGCGTGATGACCTCGCTGGATCATTTTGGAGAGGTTGTTGCGGATGACGTCGAATCCCAGCCCGCGCAAGCCATCGTTTGCACCAAGCTCGATCAGAACCAACGACGGTTCGTGATCCTGGAGCAGCGCTCCAAGTCGCGTCAGCCCCCCGGCCGTCGTATCGCCCGAGATGCTTGCGTTGACGACACGGTATTCGAGTCCGCGTTCGCGCAGACGCTCTTCGAGGAGCGACACCCAGCCGCTCTCGCGATCCAAACCATAGCTCGCACTCAGGCTGTCGCCGAGCACCAATATGACCGGTGGGATGGCCGGCGGTGTGTCAGTCGCGGTTTTTCCGAGCGTCAGGGCGGGCAACAACATACAGGTCAGCAGGAGTAGACGGATCATGTCAGGGCAAAGACCTCGGGCCGTGTCGAAAGCGGTCGCAGTGGGGAAGCATGTTACGGGGCCGGCCGGAGGCTTGACCATCTTGGAGCGCCTCGACCTGGAGATCCAGGCCGGCGAGGCGGTGGCCATCCTCGGTGCATCCGGCTCCGGCAAGTCCACATTATTGGGGCTCTTGGCCGGTCTCGACAGTGCCACCTCGGGTGAGGTGTGGCTGTGCGGACAGCGCGTCGACGATCTCGACGAGGACGGACGTGCGGCCCTGCGCAGCGGGCGCGTCGGCTTCGTCTTCCAGAACTTCCAGCTCCTGCCGACACTCACCGCGCGCGAGAACGTGCTGCTTCCGCTCGAGCTGACCGGGACGCGCGACGCCGCGCGCCGCGCCGACGAGGCCCTGGACCGGGTCGGTCTGACCCCGCGTGCGCGACACTATCCGCGCCAGCTCTCGGGCGGGGAGCAACAGCGTGTCGCGATCGCTAGGGCCTATGCCCCGCGTCCCGAGGTGCTGTTCGCCGACGAGCCGACCGGGAACCTCGACCAGGTCACCGGCGAGCACATCATCGATCTCCTTCTGGATCTGCGCAGCGACGCCGGTGCGGCACTGGTGCTGGTCACCCATGACCCGCGTCTCGCCGAACGCTGCGATCGGCGGCTGCACATGACCGCCGGCCATCTGGAGCAAGGCTCTTGAAGACCTGGCGAATCACCCTGCGACTGCTCGGTCAGGATTGGCGCAGCGGCGAGCTCTATCTGCTCGCCTCGGCCCTGATCCTCACCGTCGCCGCCATCACGGCGGTGGGTTTCTTTACCGACCGTGTCGAAAGCGCCATGGCCCGTCAGGGCGGTGAGCTGATCGCGGCGGACATCGCCCTGGAGTCGGCGACCCCGCTGCCGGCCGACTACCGGGAGCAGGCGGATCGCTTGGGTCTGACCACCGCCGGGATCGTCGAGTTTCGCAGTGTGGTGGTCGGCGAGGACGGGCCGCAGCTTGTCCAGGTGAAGGCCGTCGATACCGCTTATCCCTTACGCGGACGATTGAGCGTCCGCGATGCCTTCGACGCGCCGGATCGCGAGGTCGAGACGGGTCCGCCGTCCGGCGAGGTCTGGGTCGAGTCGCGTCTCCTGCCCTTGCTCGGCGCGGCGCTCGGCGACGAGGTCGGTCTC
>NZ_JAABRP010000029.1 GCF_011390875.1 Thiocapsa sp. | reverse complement strand
CTGATCGTGCGGGAAGATCACCGACAGCATGAAGTTGTAGGACTCCGCGCCGGTATGCCCCGGGTTCGCGGCGCGGCGCATGGCGGCGACGCGCGAGGCCGCGGCGCAGCGGTGGTGGCCGTCGGCGATATAGAGTGCGCCCAGGCCCTCGAAGGCGGCGGTCAGCTCGGCGATCGGGCGCTCGGCCATGATCGGCCAAAGTTCGTGTCGAATCCCGTCGGGTGCGGTGATGT
>NZ_JAABRP010000028.1 GCF_011390875.1 Thiocapsa sp. | reverse complement strand
GGTGATGTCCGTCTCGGCCGGGCCCGCAACGAAACCGGCGAGCAGGGCATCGATGTCGGGTCGAGCGCGGCAGGCGAGCAACACAGGCCCGGTCTGCGCGTTCAGTGCGTCGATCTGTCGCACCCGGTCGTCCTCCTTGACGGGGCGCGTGAGCTCATGGCGCTTGATCCGATCCGTGTCGTAGGCGTCGATCGAGGCGGCGGCGACCAGGCCGGTCTGGCGATGCGTGCCCATCGTCAGGCGATAGAGGTAGTAACCCGGCGCCGGGTCGCGCACCAACACGCCCTCGCCCAGCATCCGTTCGAGATTCTCGCATGCCTTGGCATAGACCGGCGGGCTGTAGGGATCGATGCCCTCGGGCAGATCGACCTCGGGGCGCGAGATGTGCAGAAAACTCCACGGACGCCCTTCGACCAACCGACGTGCCTCGGCGGCGTTCATCACGTCGTAGGGCGGGGCGGCCACGTCCGCGGCATGCGCGCGGGCCGGCCGGAGCGCCGCGAAAGGTTTGATCAAGGGCATGGAGACTCACCGTCGGTGTCGTCGAGACTGGATGGATGGCGTTCGGAACGTCGGTGTCCGCGGCCCAATGGTATCAGCTCGGATCGAGCCTCGGCCAAATCCGACGCAACGAACCGCTGCAGAGCCTGAAGGCATCAAGACCCGAGCCGGTCGGTCTCGGGGCATGAACCTAGGGCGAAAAGGCTACTCTATACTCACGCGGATCCTGAACCACGAATCCGAGTCGACAGAATGGCCGACAACAACTACCTCAAGGATCTAATTCTGCTGCGCAACGACCCGTCGAAGGTCGCGCGCATTCGCGAAGCCGCCGAGCGCGGAGAGATGGATGCCCAGTATGCGCTGGGCCTTGTCTATGCCGAGGGGCGCGGGGTCGAGATCGATCTCGCCCGCGCGCATTTTTGGTTGTCGTTGGCCATCGCGCAAGGGGACACGGACGCCGATCAGTTGCGCAACATCATCGGCAGCCAGATGACCGACGCCGAGTTCGACGCGGCCAAAGAGCTGATCGTCGCGCATCGCGCGACTCACGCGGCGTCAACGACCACGCACTGAACCGTGCAGACTCCGACTCTCGCCGAATCTGCCCACCGCGCTGCGGGGTTTCGGTCCGATGCCATTGGCTTGGACTGGATGGGTTTCGCTTCGCTCTACCCATCCTACGTGTTTCGGTTGTTTTTGAATCGTTCCTGACCTACCAACAGGGCGCGGCGACGCTCGACATCAGACCGAAGGCGTCGAACGGCGAGGGCATCGGCATGCCGCCGACGGGGCCGCCGGCCTTTACGCGGATGACGTATTCGGCCCATTGCAGCGGCCGCGGGAGATAACCAACTTGAGCTGCGACGGCGTGCAGCTCGCCGACGAACGCGATGTCGCAAACTTGCTCCGGTGCAGGACCGGCAGTGCAGAGGTCATGGCGCATGCAGGCGGCATCGAAGGCATCGACCGGTGGCGGGAACCCCGCGACCGGATACCCGATCCCGCACCAATTACCGTAGAGCGGCATGCATTTGAAGGCGGCGGCTTGGGTCGCGCAGGTGGCGAGCAAGGCGCCGAGCAGACAGGAGAGGACGGGGGTACGGCGCATGGTGAATCCTCGTTCGCTTGAGCGGACTGATGCGTGAGCGCCCCGGAGGCTAGCCCGACACCGATTGGCCGGCAAGCGTGACTCGTTCGTCGTTTCGGCCGTCGCGGCACTTGGCGCGGAGCGCCAGGGCATGCGCGACACCGCGGAGCGGATGTCACTAGCCCCTCAAGGCATGCCGACGAGGAGCTTGGTGCGTCCTCGACACGGCAACCACGGTCGATGCCGAGCGGCAGGCGGCGAGATTACTCGACCCGAGGTGCCGCATCCGAGATGTCGCGCTGGCGCCGGTCGAGCCGGTTCTCCGCCTTGAAGCGCGCGGCCTCGCGGATTAGGGCAAGGCGCGCGCGGTCCCGACCCCAAATCGCCTCGAGGCGGCGGTCCGGCACCGTCTCTTCCGTCCAGAGGCGCCAGAGCAGGGTGGCATTCTCCCAGTAGGCGGCGCCGATGGAATGTCCGTCGGGGCTGAAGTCCGCGTAGGCAACGCCGCCGAGGTCGCCGTCGAGCGTCAGAAAGGACTGCTCCGGAAGCGGGCTCGGACGCGTGGGACGTGTCCAAATGCGCACCGCGCCGTCACGCGAAGCGGTCAGAATCCAGCGGCCGTCGGGGCTGAACCTGGCGGCGTAGATTCGATCCTTGTGCCCGACGAGTTCCGCGAGCAGGGAGCCGTCCAGGGCCCAGACCTGTGCCTTCGCCTCCAATGAAGCAGTGACCAGCGCCTGGCTGTCGGGCGCGAACGCGACGCTGTAGAGAATGCCGGCTTGGGGCTCCAGGTAGCGGGGGGATGTGCAGCCGCCTTCCATCAGCTCCACCAAGGCGGCGCTGCCGTCCTCGCTCGACGTGGCCAGCCACCGACCATCCGGAGAAAAGGCCGCGTCCGTGACCGTGTCCGTGTGCCATTGGGCGGCGCACACCGTCGCCCAGCCGCCGGCGCTGTCCATCCGCATGACCCGGACACCGCCGCCATCGTCCCCGGTCGCGACCAGTGTCGCTCCGTCCGAGCCATCGGAGACCGCCGCGGCCTGAACCCCGCTTCCGTCCTCGCCCCAGCCGGGTGAAGCGTCCAGCGGAGCGCAGGTCTTCGGATCCCAGAATCGGACCGGATTGGCGAGATGGCTCGATGTGGTGAGGAGCCACCGCCCGTCGGGGGCAAACAGGGCCTGATGGACGTTCGGACAGGTGCGCCCGCCATCCGGGCGGCAGGGCGCACCGTCGGCGGCGACCACGAGGCGGCAGCCGCCGCCGGTGTTCAGATCCCAAACCCAGGCGGTGCCGTCGTGACCCGCACTCGCCAGCCGGTCCGCCGAGGGCGAGAAGGCGACCCGGCGTACCCGCCCCTGGTGCCCCGCCAGGGTCCAGATTCGCACCGGCGGGGGCGCATCGTCGCGACGATCGTACTGCCAGACCTCGACCCTTCCGTCGAAGGCCGCGGTGGCCAGCATGACCGACCCCTTGGTCTCTGCATCCGGCGATCCCGTGATCGGCGCTACAGGCGTTTCGGCCATCGCCAGATGCCAGACGTGATCGGCGCTGGGGAGATGAAAGGCCAGGGTCTCGGTCGGCTTGACCGACCAGAGCCGCGCCGAGCCGTCCGGATCCGAGTAGCTCAGGACGCGACGGCCATCGGTGCTGAAGCGCGCATCCGTGACCGCCGCGTCATGACTGAAGACCGCCACCTCCTTGCCGGAGAGCAGACCCCAGAGGCGCGCGGTTTTGTCGAGGGAGGCGCTGAGAACCAGTGGCTCGCGATCCTCGTCGTCCATGCCCGGCGACACCCGCACGTGCTCGACGCTCAGATCGTGGTGCCCGAGAACCTCGGCGTAGCGGCTCTCGAGATCCCAGCGCACCACCTGCCCCGCGTCGTCTCCGGCGATCAGATACTGCCCGCCCGGCGAGAACACCGCCTCGCGCACCGCGGACTTGTGGATGCGAATCCGCCGGCCGTCGCGCTCGATCACGCCAAGCTCGGCAAGCTCGCTACCGTCGAGGTCGTAGACGCGGATCCGTTCGTCGGCGGAGGCCACGGCGATCCGCCGACCGGCGGGGTCGAACCGGGCATCGTTGGCCGGCCGGCCGAGCGAGCCGCTGGTCGGCAGGACCACGCGTTCGGCGCCCGTGCGGGTCTCGAGCACCCGCGC
This sequence comes from Thiocapsa sp., assembly GCF_011390875.1. Lineage (GTDB taxonomy): Bacteria > Pseudomonadota > Gammaproteobacteria > Chromatiales > Chromatiaceae > Thiocapsa. The sequence continues at coordinate 31,883 of NZ_JAABRP010000028.1, read as the reverse complement.
GGCGCCGTCGCGCGAGGCGGTGACGAGCAGCTCGCCGTCCGGCGCGAAGGCAATGCTGCGCACCTCGCTGGTGTGCACCGGCGCATCCCAGAGCGGTGCCCCGGGATGGCCGAGGTCCAGGAGACAGACGGCATACCGATCCTGCGGCGCACCGTGGGAGAGTGCGAGAAAGCGGCCATCTCGGTCCAGCGCGATCGGGCTGTCCGGGCGCGCGCCGCAGCTCCAGTCCGGAGGCCGACCGGGCTCGGCCGGGAGCCGCCAGACCCCGTTCTCGCCGATCCCCAGGATGGTCTGCGGCTCGCCGCTGCCGACGAAGCGCACAGAATGGATCGGGAGCTCCGGACCGGACAGGCGCGCCCCGGGCTGGAAGCTCTGCCCGCGCAGCGCCCAAAGCAGGGCACCTTCGCCCCGCGATTGGGTGACCAGGCGCTCGCCGTCGTCTCGAAACGCCGGAGGTAGCGACTGGTCGCCCGCCATCGCTTCGGATTGGACCATCGCGACCATGCGGTTCGTCGTGAAGGCGCGACTCAGGGTATCGGTCGCCGCTTCGGGCAGATAGGGACCGGCATTGAGGGCGAGTCGCACGGCCTCGGGCGTGTTGCCCTGCCGCACCGCAAGATCGGCCGCCTTGAGCAGGCTGCGTTGAAGGTTCAGGGTGGCCTCGCGCGAGGCGTCCCAAGCCCAGAAGGCCGCGCCGGTCGCAAGGACCAGGAGTGCAGCCAGGGTCAGGCCGAGGAGACGGGCCCACCGATTGCGCCGTCGCTGCAGCACCAGGTGTTGATGCGAGTGCTCGAGAAACTCCAGCTCCAAGGGCTCGAGCTCCTCGCCGTAGGCATCCGCGAAGCGCCGCGCTGCGGCATGGCCGGCCTCACCGAGCAGATACTCACGATTGCAGTCGGTGCGTTTCCACAGACGCGCCTGGCGGGAGATCTGATAGCGCAGGATCAGATCACGGCGGTTGTTCGGGTCCGCGGCCCAGTTGCGTATCGGTGACCACTGCTCGAACAGTGCCGGATGGATAAAGGTCGCGAGCGCACGGTAGTCCCCCCAGTGCAGGACCGACACCGCTTCGGAATCCTCGCCGCGCTCCACGGCCGGAGCCATGATGGCGGGATCGGGGGCGAGCTCGAAATCGCCGTTCGACTGCGCCGACTCATCGCGCCCGGCCGTAACGCGCCTGCTGCGCAACCGCTCGCGCCATTCCTCGCCGGTCTGGATCATGATGCGCCGCAAATCGTCCATGAGGCGCGGCGCCTCCTGCGTGCAGCCGAGCCGTGCCGAGGGATCGGCCACACCCTCGGCGACCAACAGGCGAGCCTCTATCAGCGCCTCGACGAGCCTGCCGACCGCCGGATGACGGGTCAGTGTGCGCAGGTCCCCGCGGCGTGCACCGAGCGCCGACGCGCCTCCGCCCTCAAGGGCGATGAGGCTGCGGCAGAGCACCGGGAGCGCGTCCCGGACTTCGGGATCCAAAGCCTCCCAGAGGGCGTCCGCACGGCGCAGCAGTGAGCCGGAGAGTCCGCCGACACGGCGATAATCGGCAAGGGTCAGGGGCCGATTCCGTTTGGTTGCCGCATCGCCGGAGCTGTCGCGCGCCTGGAGGTAAATCTCGTTTAAAGCCGGTTCGAGGACGGCCGGCCAGTGCTCGAGCAGGCTCGCCTCCGACTCCAGCGCCTCGACCAGGCCGCGTCCGCCGCCGGCCATCCCCTCGTATTCGATGCCGGCGACGCGCGCGGGGATCTCGATGACTTGCCTGATCCGCGCCGCGGGCGGCGGCTCCAGGCGAAACCAGCTCTGCTCGTCCAGGAGCGATGCGAGCTCGGGCATCTCCTCGAGGTGGCGCAGGTAGTCGCTGCGCAGCGAGGAGATGACCCAGACGCCGTCTCGAGCGGCGAGCAGAGCCAGTGCCTCGACGAAGGCCCGGCTTCGGGGCGCAGCCCGCATTGCCTCGGTCAACAGGCGATCGAGGGGATCGACGATAACTGCGAGCTGCAAACGCCCGTTCGCGGCGTCGCTTCTGCTCGCCGGATCATCGGCCAACCGTGCGAGCGCGGCCAAGAGCTGATCGGCGGCGACCTCCGGCTCGCTGACCAGCAAACGCGTCAGGCGCTGGACGTCCAGCCCGAAGCCTTCCAGCGCCGGACCCAACAGACCCGGCGCAGCGAGGGCGACGGCCAGGGCCTCGATCGGGTCGCGATGCTCCAGATCCACGAAACCCCAGCGACACCCGGCGATGCCCGGGAAGAGAAAGGGCCGGATCAGTCGCGGCAGCAGCCCGGCGCGGATCAGTGAGCTCTTGCCCACACCGCTCGGACCGCTCAACAGGAGCAGGCCGCGCCCGGGGCCTTGCAGCGCCTCGAGGCGCGTCACCAGCTCGCGTGTCTCGGTCTCGCGGCCGGTGAAGACCCGGTCGTCGACCAGCTCGAACGGTGCCCCTGCGCGGAACGGACTCCCGCGCCAGTCGCCTGTATCGGAGGCGAGGCGGCGCTCCGCGCTGATACGTCGGTTCAGGAGCTTGCGCAGTTGCCCTTCGAGCAGCTCGCGGAAACTGCGGTCGTTGCCGAACTGCCTGAAGGCCCGGCTGAAGCTGCCGTCCGGGTTGAAAAAGTGGGTGCGGAAGAACTCTTCGAGTCGATGCCGGTCGGCGAGCGCCTCGCGGGTCGCCTCGGCGTTGTTGACGTCGACCATGCGCGGCGCGGTCTTCTTGTAGACCAAGACCTCGGGGGTTCCGGTCCGGGCCGACGCTCGGACGGCATCGACGAACTCCCACTCGGTCCCGGTCATGCCCTCGTAGGGGTCATCGGCGAGCGGAGTACCGAGCCGCGTCCAGAGCATGACGAGCACGATCTCGCATTCGGAAGGACGCAGAAGTCCGGCCTGAAAACTCTGCGCGGCGGTCAGGGCCTCCTCTTCCCAGAGAATGGCCTGGAGGCTGAAGTAAGGCAGATACTCCTGGGCCAACGCCTCGATCACGTCCTTGACCAGGGCACGCTCATGCTCCAGATCGGACGGCGAGGAGACGAAGATTCTGACCTTGTGCTCAGTCATGGGGGTGATCGCGAGCGGACATGCCGCAACTATACCGAGCACGCGCGGATTTTTCGCCGCATTGCACGCCCGGCGCACGCCGGGGTGGCGTTGCGCATCCTCGCCGACCGCTACACCTCGTCGTCGCGCCTTGCCGCGACGCGTGCGGGACGCACCCTGCTTTGCGAAAACGCACGTGCGCTCGGTCTATACTCGGCGCGAGCGGATTTTTCGGAACCGGGAATGGAACCGCGACGTTTACGCATTCACCTGTTTCAGGTCATCGACACAGCCGGGCCGAGAGGGTTTACAATCAAACGTTGCAGGATCCGCCGTGCGATCGATTCAGGCCCGGCGGGCGCATCCCCAAACTGCCTCCATCCGACGGAGGAGATCGCGATGCTGGACCACGACATGGCCGATACCGAACGCTTCGAAGAGGTGATTCAGCGTTCAGTGCGACAAATCCTGCTTGCACCGGATCCGGATAGCTTCCTCGACTGGGCGCGCGGTCATCTCCCCGAGCTGCTCGGGTTGTCCGGGACTGAGCTCGACGAGGTCGAGCGGCGGCGTCTCGCCAATCTCCTCGGAACCGCGATCTGGAACGCGACCCCACAGCCGACCTACGCCTTCCAGACCCGATTGATGACGCCTCACCCTCCGGAGGAACCGTGCTCCTGCGGCTCGGGAAGCCCTTACGGCGAATGCTGCGGCGCCATCGACGAGGTTCCGGAGCTCTCAAGCGATCTGGTCTGGGAGATCCTGCTCGACGAGTTGTCCGAGCAGGGTCTGCGCGAGGCGCTGGACCTGCACGCCGTTCCCGAGCCACTGCTTGCCCGCATCGCCGATCGCTGGCTGACCGAGGATCGCCCGAAACGCGCGGCGGCCCTCCTGGAACCCCTTTTCGCGGGATCGCTCGAAGACCTCGACGGCGAGTTCGAGCCGTCGATCGACATCCTGTGCGATGCTTACGATCGGCTCGGTCATCGGCGCAAAAAGGAGACGTTCCTCGAGCGGATCTGCACCGAGGGGAGCCGACCCTTGCGGGCCGCCGCCTGGCAGCGGCGCTGCACTATGGCGATCGACGACGGCGATTTTGCCGAGGCCGGTGCAGCCTTCACGGCCGCATTGCGTAGCGACCCGGACAATCCGGGTACGGCGATCCTCGAGATCACGCTGCTTGCGGCTCAGCACAAGGATTGGATCGCTCGCGAGCGCGCCCGCTTCTGGCTCTTCCGTTTCCGTCAGGTCGGGTTTACCCATCCCGGCGTGTTGGACTTCCTCAACCGGGCCGTCGAGGATCCGCAGGAAGCGCTCGTGGACAGCCACTCGGACGCCCTCGACCCGGTCTTGCTCGACCTTCTTGATTGGATCAACCTGATTGAAGCCCGCCCGCTGCCTGCCTATCGCTTGGAGCCGTTGAACACCTACGCGCCCGGTTGGCTGCCGGGTCAGCTCGCGCTGTTCGACGACATCGATGCCCCCGTGCCGGACGGCGCCGACGATGACGCGGCAAACGGCCTGTCACGGCACGCGCCCGGCCCCGCGCGACTCAGCGCTCCGCCGGCATTGCGCCAGCTCGAAGCGGCGTGGAAGTCGGTCTTTCCGACGGCCAAGCCGGACTCGACCCGACTCGTGCCCGCAGAGGAAATTGACCTCTGGTCCACCCCGGACTGGCTGGATCACCTGCTGGCCAACCCCGAGCTCGCCGACAGTCTTGAGGTGCTGGACGATCTCGCGACCGCGCTGTACCTCCATCCAGAGAGCACGCTGCCGTGGATCTCACACCTGCTGTCGCGCCCCCTCTTGGAGCGCGCACGCGGCATCCTGGAGCAAGTGCTCCCCGAGGATGCCTCCCAACACATTCCTTGGTCTGCGCCGCCAAATCGCCCTGCGTTGCGACTGCTGTTCCGACAGTATCTTTGCCAGATCGACGAAGACGAGCCGAAGGGTGCGGCGCGGACGCTCGAGACCTTGCTGCGCCTCAACCCTCGGGACAATCATGGCGTGCGCGCGGAGCTGATGAATCATTATCTGCGCGACGGCCAGGACGAGCTTGCACTGGCGTTGGCCCGGCGTTTTCCGAACGATGGACTGGCCGATCTCGCATACGGCGAGGTTCTGGCCCTCTACCGTCTTGGGCGGCAGGACAGGGCGCGCCTGGTGCTGACGACCGCCGTCAACCGCTTGCCGAGAATCCCGCAGTATCTGACCCGAAAACGTATCAAACGCCCGCACTTCACCCCGCCCGGAACACTGCCCGGCGGCGATGATCAGGCGTGGATGTACCGCGAGGCCATGCGTGACGTCTGGGCGGCGGAGCCAGGCATCTTGGCCTGGCTGAGACGCCTGACCGCCTAGACGAACGAAACGGGCACACCGCGTTTTGTCCCTGTCGCGGTGTGTTCGAGAAGGTTTGGCCGAGCCGCTCCCGTATCACTGCCATTCAGGAGAACCACGATGGAAGGACGCTATCGGATCCTCTACGCCGGCGAGCTTATGCCCGGCCATGCGTTGCAGGACGTGGTGCCGCGATTGGCGGCAAAGTTCAAGCTTCAGGAGGAAACCGCGCGGGATCTGATCCTCGGCGGATCCGGCCGAGTGTTGAAGCACAGCTTGACGAGCGGCGAGGCGCAGCGCTATCGGGATGCCCTGAGCACGATCGGACTGAAGGTGGCCATCGATGCCGAATCCTCGACGAACACCGCACCGGCATCCGTGGGCAGCCGCCCGGACAGAGTCGTCGCGTCGCAGGCGCCGCAGCGCAACGGCACCGAAGCATCGCCTCCGACCGACGACAGACGGCAAGGGGACGCTCGACAGACCGGCGACGCTCGACTCGGGGGAGAGCCCGAAAGCGGCCCCGAAGCTGATCCGACACGCTGTCCGAAGTGCGGCGCCGACGCCGTCTCGGAGCTCACCGGCGTCTGTCAGGCCTGCGGAGTGGTGGTGGAGCGCTACCTTGCCAACCGAGGGATGAGCCCGCCGCGCCCGCCAAACCGGGTCGACAACCCCTATGCACCGCCGCGAGCCGATTTGACACCGCCTCGCCCCGAGGGCGAGGAAGACGTGCTGCAGGCACCCCAATCACGGCCCGTCGGACATGGTTGGCTGTGGATCACCGAGGCATGGCAGCTGTTCAAGGCACAACCGGGCGCGTGGATCGGCGCGGTGGTGTTGTTCTACATCATCTTGATCCTGGTCAGTATCGTACCCCTGGCGGGCAGTTTGGCCGTTACGATCCTGACGCCGATGCTCAGTGCCGGGCTCGTCATCGGCGCGCACCGCCAATACCGGGAGGGCCGCTTCGCTGTCAGTCATCTTTTTGCGGGTGTCTCGGAGAGCCCGGGGCCGCTCGCATTGGTGGGTGTCGTCTATCTGCTGCTGGCGCTCGCCATCGTGATTGTCGCGGGAGCGCTGTTCGCCGCGGTATTCGCCTCCATGGGAAGCGCAGTGGATCTGTCGACGATGGATCCGAACGACATCGACATCGTCTTCTCCAACCCGATGATCCTCCTTCCGGTGCTGGTGGCGATGCTGCTGGGTATCCCCCTCGCGATGGCCATGTTCTTCGCCCCGAGCCTGGTTGCTCTCGACCAGGTTCCGGTCTTCAAGGCGTTCGGACTGAGCCTCTCCGGCTGCCTGAAGAATATCCTACCCTTCCTGATTTACGGGCTAGTGGCCATGGTGCTGGTGATCCTCGGTTCCCTGCCCCTGATGCTCGGGCTCCTGGTCGTCGTGCCCGTCCTGACCATCGCGATCTATACGGCTTATCGCGATATTTTTTACCCCTAAACCGCGCCCGGTGCGGTATGCGTCGTTTGTTGTATTCTCCGAAGCCAAACAAACGATGAAAACCACGCATATCGCTCTGGACGCGGTTTAGCGGCGATTACGCACGGCCGTGCGGCCGGGACGCCGGCGACCTTCCGGCGATAGACCCGTGCCGGCGGGTTGAAAGGCCGGCACGAGGTGACGCTTGCCGTTGCCGATCAGATCGGAACGGCCCATCTCCTTCAGCGCTTCGCGCAGTAGCGGCCAATTTTCCGGATCGTGGTAGCGCAGAAATGCCTTGTGTAGACGCCGCTGGCGCTGTTTGCGCACCACGGGGACCCGCTCCGAATCACGCGTGACCTTTTTCAACGGGTTGCGACCCGAGTAATACATAGCCGAGGCGGTCGCCATCGGTGTCGGCAGAAAGCCCTGGACCTGATCCGGGCGGAAACCGTTGCGCTTGAGCCAGAGCGCCAGATTCAGCATATCTTCGTCGCTGGTACCCGGATGGGCGGCGATGAAATAGGGAATGAGATACTGCTCCTTGCCCGCCTCGCGCGAATAGCGATCAAACAACTCCTTGAAGCGATCGTAGGTCCCGATGCCGGGCTTCATCATCTTGCTGAGCGGTCCAGCCTCGGTATGCTCGGGAGCGATCTTGAGATAGCCGCCGACATGGTGGGTGACCAACTCGCGGATGTACTCGGGCGAGCGCACCGCCAAGTCGTAGCGCAGCCCAGAGGCGATCAGCACCCGCTTGATGCCGGGAATGGCGCGCGCACGGCGATAGAGCCGAATCAGGGGAGCGTGATCGGTGTTTAGGTTCGGACAGACGTCCGGGTAGACACAGGACGGACGCCGACAGGACGACTCGATGCGCGGATCCTTGCAGGCAAGCCGGTACATGTTGGCGGTCGGCCCGCCGAGATCCGAGATGGTGCCGGTGAACCCCGGGGTGCGGTCGCGAATCTCCTCGAGCTCGCGCAGGACGGACTCCTCCGATCGGCTCTGGATGATGCGGCCCTCGTGCTCCGTGATCGAGCAGAAGGTACAGCCGCCGAAGCAGCCGCGCATGATGTTGACCGAGAAGCGGATCATCTCCCAGGCCGGGATCCGCGCCTCGCCGTAGCTCGAATGCGGGCGGCGGCTGTAGGGCAGCTCGTAGACCCGGTCGAGCTCCGCGGTGGTCAGCGGGATCGGGGGCGGATTGAGCCAAACATCCCGATCGCCGTGGGCTTGGACCATCGCTCGGGCGTTCCCGGGATTCGTCTCCAGATGGAAGACCCGCGAGGCATGGGCGTAGAGCACCGGGTCGTCGCGGACCTGCGCAAACGAGGGCAGCCGCACCACCGTGCGGGTCCGATCGGTGCGTTGTGCTCGCGGCTGAAAACGGATCACCCGGGCTCCGTCGGGGATCGCCGGGGAGGCGTTTGCGTCGGTCTCCTTCGAGGCGACCGCGTAGGGATCCGGATGCGGGTCCACCCGGCCCGGTCGATCGAGCCCGCTCGAATCGATCTCGGCCCAATCCTCCGGTCGGCCGCGGGTCATGAAGGCAGTGCCGCGCAGATCGCGGATCTGCTCGATCGGCTCTCCACGCGCCAGGCGATGCGCCAGCTCGACCAGTGCGCGCTCGGCGTTGCCGTAGATCAGGAGATCGGCCTTCGCATCCACCAGGGCGGAGCGGCGTACCTGTTCGGACCAATGGTCATAGTGGGCGATCCGACGTAGGCTTGCCTCGATGCCCCCGATCACGATGGGCACGCCCTTGAACGCCTCGCGCGCGCGCTGTGCATAAACGGTCACCGAACGGTCGGGGCGGCGGCCCGCAGCACCGTCAGGTGTATAGGCGTCGTCCGATCGCAGACGCCGATCGGAGGTGTAGCGGTTCACCATCGAGTCCATGTTCCCGGCGGTGATCCCGAAGAAGAGATTTGGCTGTCCAAGGCGTCGGAAATCCTCGACCGAGGTCCAGTCCGGCTGAGCGATGATGCCGACACGAAAGCCTTGCGCCTCGAGCAGTCGCCCGATGATCGCCATCCCGAAAGAGGGATGATCGACGTAGGCATCCCCGGTCAGGATCACGATGTCGCAGCTGTCCCAGCCGAGCAGATCCATCTCGGCGCGCGACATGGGCAGTTCGGGGGCAGTCCCCAGCTTATAGGCCCAATGCTTGCGGTGGGAGAAGATGTCGGGTGCAGTCATCATCCTGGATCCGGCGGTTGAACGGCCCTGTGATGTTCAAATCTATCCATCGGTTGCATCAAGCAATAAGCAGCCGGTTCTAGGATCATCGGACGGGCCAAACAAAAAGACGGTGTTCACTGGTCAGGTGAACACCGCCTTGGTTCAGGTGTGCGCGAGGATCGCCCCGGCGCCCGACCCATCTTACACCTCGAGCTGTAGCCTCAGCTTCTTCATCGCATTCTTCTCGATCTGGCGAATGCGTTCGGCGGACACACCGAACTGCTCGGCAAGCTCATGCAGGGTCTGCTTCTTCTCGGAGAGCCAACGCTCGCGCAGGATGGTCTTGCTGCGCTCGTCGAGGCCCTTGAGTGCCGCGTAGAGCCGCTGGTGCTGATCGCGCTCGGTATCTTGACGCTCGAGGATCTTGCCGGGCTCCATCCGCAGATCCGGCAGGTAGGTCGAGGGCGCTGAGGGCGAGTCGTCGTCGTCGTCTTCTAAGCCGTCGAAGGACAGATCCTGGTTGGCCAAGCGCGATTCCATCTGCAGGACCGTCTCGGGCTTCACGCCCAGATCGGCGGCAACCGCCTCGACCTCCTCCTTCGTGAACCATCCCAGACGTTTCTTCGCGCTGCGGAGGTTGAAGAAGAGTTTACGCTGGGCCTTGGTCGTCGCGACTTTCACGATGCGCCAGTTCCGCAGGATGTACTCGTGAATCTCCGCCCGAATCCAGTGCACGGCGAAGGAGACGAGACGCACGCCCATATCGGGCTCGAAACGCCGAACCGCCTTCATCAATCCCACTGTGCCTTCCTGAATGAGATCCGGGAGCGGCAATCCGTACCCGAGATATCCCCGGGCGATACGGATGACGAAGCGCAAATGCGAGGTGACGAGCCGTTTTGCCGCCTCCATGTCGCCGTTGTCGCGTAGTTGGATCGCGAGCGACTTCTCCTCTTCCGGGGTCAGGACCGGAATCTGGTAGGCGCCGCTGATGTAGGAGTCGATGGTACCCGTCGGCATGAGAGCGAAGTCTTTGGCCATGTTCCAATACCTGAGTTTGTTACCTTGGAAAATATCCTAGCAGTACGCTCGGGATTTTGCCAGCACTTTCGGCGGGGTTTTGGAGCCTGTACCGCGACAAAAGTTCACCAGACTCTAGGAGACGTTCGTGGATTCGACAAGACAGGCGCGTTCAAAATCAAGATCGTATGTTCCGATTATTTTCATCGTCAGCGCTGATGATCAAAAATAGCTATCTAAAACAATTTATTAAGACTTATTGAAGATTTCTCGGCGACGCTCCGCGGGGAGATTTCACCCTGAACAAATACGGGATTTAATCTCGGAAACCTGTTCAAGTCGTAGACGCGATTTCGCTTCGACGAGACGTCCCAGAAACACGATGAGGCGGATCCAGGTTCAACCTGGATCCGGCAGTTGAACCCTTGCATGAAGCACGAAGCGGTGAACTGCCGGATCAAGGTTTACAGGTCGCCGCGCTCCCGCACGATCGACAGTGCCCGCTCGGCATCCAGGACGGCGAGGTGAGGGAGGGGATCCACACCCGCAGCGAGGACGAATTCGGTGAGTTGTTCCCGGACCAGGTCGCGCAAGGCGTCCGCCTGCCAGGGCTTGGCGACGTAACGGTCGAGCCCGGCCTCGTTGATGGCGCGGATGGTGTCGTCCTGATCGGCCTGGCCCGTGACCAGAACCTTGCGCGTGGCAAAGGCCCGATCGTCGGCCGCGAGGCCAATCAAAAAGTCGACACCGCTGGTTCCGGGCAAACGGTGATCGGCCATCACGAGCGCGAGCCGATCGCCTGCCGCGTCGATTTCCTCGATCACCTCCAGCGCGGTCGGCACATCCTCGGCCTCCTCGATGCGTACATGACGCGCGAACGCCGCCAGATCGCGTCTGAGCGCCTCGCGGACCGGTCGCTCGTCCTCCAGAATCAACAGTGCCAGCTTCATGTCTCGATGTCCTCGTCGTCCGGCGGGCCGGCCACCGGCAGCGTCACGGTCACCCGTGTGCAGCCGGGGCGCGAAATCAGCTCGATTGCCCCGCCGTGAGCATCCACGATCCGCCGCGCGATGGCGAGCCCGAGTCCGAGCCCGTAGCGCACCGCGCCCTGCTTGGTGGTAAAGCGCGGCTCGAAGACGCGCGGCAGGATATCCGGATCGATCCCGCGCCCGTTGTCCCGAATCTGCACCCGCACATGCCCAGTGTCGGGGGCATCCGTGATCAGTGCGACGCGCCGAAGCTCGTCGGGGTCATCCCCGAGTGCGTCCAGGGCGTTGACCAGGAGGTTGGTCCAAAGCTGCTCGAGCTCGCCGGGGTGGCAGCGAATCGGGGGCAGATCACCGTAGCTGCGCTCGATCTCGACATCGCGCAGCCGATGCGCCATGAGCCGCAGCGTGTCCTCGAGTCCCGCATGCAGATCGACCCCGGCGACCGGGTCGCCCTTGGGACGGGCATAGGCGCGCAGGCTCGTCACCAGCTCGCACATCCGTCGGGAGGCGACCTCGAGGTTGCGCACCGCCGAGCCGATGCCGGCGACCGCTTCCGCCAGATCGAGGCTCGGCGGATCGGCGGCGAGCGCGCGCGCCCGGTCGGGGTCTTCGATCCCGGCATCGAACAGACGTTGGGCCAGACCGACATCGCCGAGGGCTGCTTGCAGGCGTCGACGCGCGGCACGCTCCTCGCGCGTGCTGCGCGGGGCGCGTTCGCGCTCGGCCGTGAAGATCTCGGTGGCAAGCCGGCCTTGCGGATGGCTCGCCAGCACACGCTCCAGATCCTCGCCGACATAGGTGGTCGCGCGCAGCATGGCCGCGACCGGATTGTTGAGCTCGTGGGCGATCCCCGCCGCCATCTCGCCGAGCGTGGCGTAGCGCGCCTGTTCGACCAGCTCCAGGCGGGCCTGCTCAAGCTGATGCAAGGCATCGGAGAGCTGACGGCGTTCGCGTTCCAAGACATGGTTGAGCTGGGTCTTCTCGACCTGGAGCTGGTCGGCGCGACGCAGCCGCTTGGCCAGGGCGCGGATGGAGACTGCCGCCATCGCCGCGCCGAGCGAGGCATCCACCGCCAGCGCACGGTCGAGCTGCTCGAACGAAAGATGCACGACCTCAACCTCGGTCGTCGCACGCGCAGTGAAGAAGGCGCGCTGCTGCTGGGCCAGCGACAGCAGGCCGACAACGGATCCGGTGGAGTCGTGGTGGAGCCGCAGATCGCCGTCGGCCGAGGCATGATCGAGCGCGACCCGACCGCGCAGCACCACCAGCACGGCGTCCACATCGACACCCTCGTGGATCAGGCGCGTTCCGGCCGGGAGCAGCAGACGCGGGCGCGGACCCAGGACGCGCTCGATCCCGGCGAGCAGTTGGGTCGCCACCTCTTGCGTGTCGAGCTCGAGCAGGCGCAGCAGATCGCTCTCGGGCTGCGCCACCGGTCGACCGTCGGTTGCGACCAGGGCGCGGGTCCGCGGATCGCTCGGGCGGTGCGCACTCAACCAGCGCACCGCTTGAGCGCGCGCGTGCCAGGCGAGAACGCCGGGCGACCCGGGGATCCTGATCACGGCATGCAAGCGGTCGCGGTCGACCGACAGGGATAGATCATCGTGAAGCGCTTGGTCGGTCAGGAGCAGGATGCTTGCTCGGCGCAGCACCGCCTGCGTGTCCAGCGTCGCGATGCGCGTGTCGATCGAATCGGCTAACCCGGGGAACGCCTGCGAAGCCGTCATGAGCACCAGCGGCACGATGCGGTCAGGATGCGCACTCACCTGCACACAGGCCGCCGCGGCATCGTCCGCGCAGACCACCTCCGCAATGTCCGTCAACCCGCGGGCCACCTCCTCCGCAATCGAGGCGGCCAAAGGCTCGGGTGCCACGATCAGGACCCACAGGGGGGCGAGCCGATCGCCCGCTCCCGAGCCTTCGTGACCGGCGCGATCGATGACATCGGTCATAGCAGGCCCAGCGCGTTCCAAACCGACGGCATCACCAGAGCCAGCAGGAGCGCCCCGAAACCGCCGATCGCGATCCCACTGAGGATCATCTCCGAGGTCGGCACCTCGCCGGTCGCATAGGCGATGGCGTTCGGCGGTGTGGAGATCGGCAGCGCCATGCCGAGCGCGCAGGCGAGCGCGACCATCACGCCGACCGCGGTCGGATCGATCGGCAGCCCGATCGCCAGGCTGAGGGTCAGTGGCACGAGCAAATTCGCCGCCGCCGAGTGCGAGATCACGGTCGAGAGCCCGACCGAGACACCCACCAAGAGGAGCAGCAAGAGCGTCAGCGGGAGGGCCTCCCAGGCGACCAATCCGATCAGCCAAACATCCAGTCCGCTCGCGCCGATGCCGGCCCCCAAGGCGATCCCCCCGGCAACCAGCCAGAGCACCGGCCATTGCAGCCGTTTGATGTCGTCCGCGCCCATGACCTGTGTGGCGAGCAGCGCAACAACCGGGAGAAAGCCGACCGTCGAGGAGGCGATGCCGTGGAAAGGTTCGGTCAACCAGAGCAGCACGGTGGTAGCGGCGATGACATAGAAGATCACTGCAGCCGGTGAGCGGTCGAAGTCGGCCGAGAGCTCAAGCGCGAGCGGGGTGTCCGCGGCGATGAAGCGGCGTGTCAGGAACCACCAGGCGAACAGCAGCACGACCACCATCAGCGGCACGGCCAAGAGCATCCAGCCGATAAAGGAGATGCCCTGACCCGCCGCCTCCAGTGCACCCAACGCGATGGCGTTGGGCGGCGAGCCGACCGGCGTGCCGATGCCGCCGACGTTCGCCGCGACCGGAATGGCCAAGGCCACGCCGGTGCGTGCGCGGCCTTGCGGCAGCGCGGCTAGGATCGGGATGACGACCGCGAACATCGTCGCCGTGGTCGCCGTGTTGGAGACGAACATCGACAGCAGCGCCGTGATCATCATGAGCCCGAGCAACGAGAGCCTGGCGTTGCCGGCGAAGGGCCGCAACATCACGGCCGCGAGACTGCGGTCCAGTCCGAATTTGTGGGCACCGTCCGCGATCAGGAAACCGCCGAGAAAGAGAATGATAACGGGATTCGCCAAGGCCGCGAAGTAACTTGCCGCGGGCGGCAAGGTGCCGGCGACCCCGATGAGCGCCTGATCCGAGAGCATCAGAACCTGAAGCAGAATCACCAGCACGGCGGTCGCGTAAAGCGGTATCGCCTCCGAGACCCAAAAGAGGATGGCGAGCAGAAAGATCGCCAGCATTCGACGCCCGGCCGGCTCCAGGCCCGGAATCTCGACCAGGAGCGGGACGAGAAACGCAATCGAGCCAAGGAGCAATCCGATCCTTTGTACGAGGGTGAGACGCGGCAAGTTGACGCGCGGTCGCGCGGTCGCGGTCGACATGGAAATAAAGCCCTGATTCGATTGGGGTTTGAGGCGGATCTAAACCGCGCCCGGTGCGGTATGCGTCAGGTGTCGGAGTGGCTTGGCCGCGCCAGCTTCGAGGACTGGCGCGGATTAAGGTATTCAAAAATATTAACGTTTAAACCGCGTCTCACCGAGATCGAGGACATCTCCAAAGCCAAACACAAAATGACAATGACCCATGCCGCACCAGACGCGGTTTAGCCCGGCTCCGCGCCGCGCAAATGACGGTTCACGGCGATCCAGCTGCCGATCAGGCCGAAGAGCACGCTACCGGAGAAGATCACCAGCATCGCCAATGGGCCGAGACCGGTCAGCGGAAACTCGCTGCGATAGAGGGTCGCCAGGCGCGATACGGGCTGCTGCAATAGAATCACGGCGATGGTGACGAGGAACCAAGCGGTCAGGCCGCCGAGCAGCCCGTACCAAGCCCCGGCATAGAGAAAGGGCCGGCGAATAAAGGCGCCCGTCGCGCCGACCAGCTCCATGATCTCGATCTCGATGCGCCGGTTCAGGATCTCGAGCCGAATGGTGTTGCCGACGATCAGCAGAACGCCGACGCCGAGCAGTCCGCCGAGCAGGAGCACTACCCGCTGAGCCAGGTCGAGGATCGCTTGGAAGCGTTGCAGCCAGAGCGTATCCATTCGGGCGAAATCGGCCTCCGGTAAGGTCATGAGCTCGTCGTGCAGCGCCTGCAACCGTTCGGGCGCGGAGGAGGCCGCATGCGGGTAAAGCGCCAGGACCGCCGGCAAGGGGTTGCTCTTGAGCTGCGAGAGGGCGTCCTCGAATCCGCCGAGCGCCCGAAATTCGTTGAGCGCCTGCTCGCGGCTGATCAAATGGATCTGGGCCAGCTCGGGTCGGGCGCGCAACCGCTCGGCGAGCCGCGCCGCAGCGGCGTCGTCGACGTCCTGCTTGAGAAACAGCGAGATGGCCGCGGCCTGATCCCAGCCTCCGGCCATGGTGCGCAGGTTCTCGGTCACCACGAAGAGCGCGGCGGGCAAGGCCAGCGAGATCCCGATGACCGCAACCGTCATCCCTGTCGGCAGGGGTGTGCGCATGAGGCGCCCCAGGGTCGCGACCGCGCTCTGCAGATGCCTGCCCGCCCAGAGCCCGGGCATGTCGAGCAGACGTGGGCCGCTGCGGCGGTGCGGTGTGCGCTTGGCCGTCTTAGACTTGGCCATGGTCACCAAGTCCCCGAGTCGTTGGCCAGCCGCCCGTCGGCGAGGGTGATGGTTCGATAGGGCATGGACATGACGAGACCCAGATCGTGGGTGGCAATCAAGAGAGTGACGCCGACCTGATGAAATCGCTCGAAGAGGCCGAAGATCTCGCGCGATAGGTCCGGGTCGAGGTTTCCGGTCGGCTCGTCCGCGAGCACCAGCGGCGGGCGCCCGACGACGGCGCGGGCGATTCCGACGCGCTGCTGCTCGCCGCCGGAGAGCGCGACCGGCGTGGCCCGCTCGCGCGCAAGCAGGCCGACCTGATCGAGCGCGGCGCGGACTCGCCGACCGATCTCGCGCTGCCCAAGGCCGGCGACGACCAACGGCAGGGCGACATTGTCGAAAACGCTGCGGTCGGGTAGCAACCGATGATCCTGGAAGATCATGCCGACCTCGCGACGGTGATATGGGATCTTGCGTCTCGGCAAGGCGGCGAGATTGCGCCCGTTGACGATCACTTGGCCGCGCGTCGGTCGCTCGAGAAGGCCGATCAGACGCAGCAGGGTGCTCTTGCCGGCGCCCGAGTGTCCGGTGAGGAAGGCCATCTCCCCGGCCTCCATCTCGAAGCTGAGGTCGCTGAGGGCCTCGCCGCGCTCCGGATAACGTTTGAAGACGTGCTCGAAAGAGATCACGGCCCCGCCTCCTCAGCTCAACAAGGCATCGAGGAATTCGTCGGCGTCGAAGGGGCGCAAGTCATCGATGGTCTCCCCGACGCCGATGAAACGAATGGGCACCTTCAGACGGTCCGCGATCGCGAAGAGGATCCCGCCCTTCGCCGTGCCGTCGAGCTTGGTCAGCGTAATCCCCGTCAAGCCGATCGCCTGATGGAAATGAATCGCTTGGCTGAGCGCGTTCTGACCGGTCGTGGCATCCACGACCAGCATCACCTCGTGGGGCGCCTCGGGGTCGATCTTCTTCATGACCCGCGCGACTTTGGCCAGCTCTTCCATCAGATTCGATTTGGTGTGCAGCCGACCGGCGGTATCGGCGATCAGCACATCGGCGCCGCGCGCAGTGGCCGCCTGCAGGGCATCGAAGATGACGGATGCCGAATCCGCCCCGGTCTGCTGCGCGACCACGCTCACGCGGTTGCGCTCGCCCCAGGTCTGAAGCTGCTCGACCGCCGCGGCGCGAAAGGTGTCGCCCGCGGCCAAAATGACGCTGTTGCCCTCCTCCTGGAGCCGCTTGGCGAGCTTGCCGATCGTGGTGGTCTTACCCGCGCCGTTGACGCCGACCATGAGGATGACCTGGGGGCGACCGGGCGCAGGCTGACGAACCGGGGCATCGGCCGCCTGCAGAACGGCGCGCAGCTCGCCCTTGAGCGCGTGGAGCAGTGCCCGGGGATCGGCGAGTGATTTGCGCTTCACGCGGCTCGCCAGATCCTCCATGATGCGAGCGGTCGTGGGGACACCGACATCCGCCGTAAGCAGCAGGGTCTCGAGCTCCTCCATGAGATCGTCGTCGATGCGCTTGCGGCCGATGAAGAGCGTTCCGAGACCGTCGCCGAATGTCTCGCGCGTGCGCGTGAGGCGTTCGCGCAGTCGCGAGAAGACGCCGGACTTCTTTTCCGTCGGCTCCTCGTGACTGGAATCCGGCACGGAAGCCCGGGCCGGAGCAACGACAGGCTCGGGTGCGCGCGTCTCGACGGCCGGCGGCGCAGCGGCGCTCGGCGTATCCGCCTCGACCGCCCGGCGCTTGGATCGAAACCACCCGCCCCGCACCTGGCGCGACTCGGATTCGACCGACTCGGATTGAATCGGCTCCGCCGTCGGCATGGATTGCGAAACGCCGGTCGACCCCGGCGATACCCGATCCGCCACGCGCCCGGTATCCGCCGACGAAGCTTTAGCGGCCGAGTCCGACGCGTCGGAGGCGATCGGCGGTTCGCCTGCAGCCGACTGATCCGACTCCGGCAACGCGGCTTTCCTGTGTTTTTTTCCGAAACCGAACATAAGGACATGCCTGAAGGGAGAGAAACGGCGAGGGGCGGGCGAGCGATTCGTCATGCACTCGACGGGAACTGCGTCACGACCGCAGAAAAGGCCGCTCCGCCCGTGTGGTCGCAATGCTATCAGATCGCCGCGATCAGATCGCCCAAGGCTCACCGGACCGGGCGAGCCCGGACTTAACAAACCGTCATCTCCGGGAACTACCAAGACCCGGCTCTGCCCCAACATTGCCCGCAGCGGGCCGTTTCCGCCTTCCGATTGCATTCGACCGGAGTCTCCATGCACCGAATCCTTCTCAGCCTGTTCCTGTGTCTGCCGGCCCTTGCGTTGTCGGCGACCCAAACCGTCTACGAACGGACACTCGACAACGGCCTCAAGGTCCTGGTCAAACCGGACCGACGCGCACCGATCCTCATCTCGCAGGTTTGGTACAAAGTGGGCTCGAGCTACGAGTACGGCGGGGTCACCGGCGTCTCGCATCTGCTCGAGCACATGATGTTCAAGGGCACCGAACGGCTCGCCCCGGGCGAATTCTCGCGCATCATCGCGGAGAACGGCGGGGAAGAGAATGCCTTCACCGGGCGTGACTACACCGCCTATTTTCAGTCGCTCGCGAACGACCGTCTGGAGATCGCCTTCGAGCTCGAGGCCGAGCGCATGCGCAATCTCGACTTGGATGCGGAGGAGTTCGCCAAAGAGCTGGAAGTCGTCAAGGAGGAGCGGCGCACACGCACCGACGACAACCCGCAGTCCCTGACCTTCGAGCGCTTCAACGCCGTCGCCTACGTCGCCTCGCCCTACCGAATCCCGGTGATCGGTTGGGCCGGCGATCTGGAGCAGGCGAGTGTCGACGACCTGCGCGACTGGTACCGCCTCTGGTATGCCCCGAACAACGCGACCCTGGTCGTTGCGGGCGATGTCGATCCCGAGGAGGTCTTCCGGTTGGCCGAGAAGCACTTCGGCCCGCTCAAGCCCGAGCGGATCCGGCCGCCGAAGATGCAACCCGAGCCCGAGCAGCTCGGGGCCAAGCGAATCGTCGTGCAGGCGCCCGCGCAGGAGCCCTATCTCCTGATGGGGTACAAGGCGCCTGCGCTGATCGACGCCGAGGATGCCTGGGAGCCCTACGCCTTCGAGGTCTTGACCTCGGTCCTGGACGGCGGGAGCAGCACCCGCCTGGAGCGTGAGTTGGTCCGCGGGAGCCAAGTCGCCTCCTCGGCAAGCGCGAGCTACAGCGCCTTCGGTCGCTTGCCGGGCATGTTCATGCTCAGCGGCGTGCCGGCCAAGGGTCAAACGATCGAGCAGGTCGAAGCGGCGCTGCTGGCTCAGATCGAGCGCGTCCGCACCGAGCTCGTCGACGAGCGCGAGATGGAGCGCGTCCGTAATCAACTGATCGCGGATAAGGTCTACGAGCGTGACTCTCTTTTCTACCAGGCCATGATCCTCGGCCAGCTGGAGACGGTGGGCCTGGGTTGGGAGCTCGCCGACAGCTATGTCGACAAACTTGCGGCGGTCACCCCGGAGCAGGTCCGCGCCGTTGCGCAGAAGTACCTGGTCCCCGAAAAGCTCACCGTCGGCGTCCTTGATCCGCAACCGATGGACGACAACCAAACCGCGCGCGCACCGGTCGCGCTGGAGATGCAGACCAATGTGCACTGACACCCGCCGATTCGGCCTCTGGCCGAGCGCACTCGTGCTCATCGGCGCTCTGGGCAGCTCAGGGGCCCTTCAGGCCGCTCCCGAGATCCAGACCTGGCAGACCGCGAGCGGCGCCCGCGTGCTCTTCGTTGCCTCGCCCGAGCTGCCGATGGTCGATGTGAATCTGGTCTTCGACGCCGGCAGCGCCCGCGACGGCGAGCGCTCGGGCCTGGCGTCCATGACGGCCGGTATGCTGACTCAGGGCGCGGGTGACTGGGACGCCGACGCGATCGCCGCACGGATCGAGGACGTCGGCGCCAAGCTCGGCGCGAGCGCGGATCGGGACAAGACCTCCGTGTCGCTGCGCACCTTGACCCGGCAGCCTGCGATGGACACGGCCGTGGAGACACTCGCGACCCTGGTGAGCGCCCCGACCTTTGCCGATGCGGATCTCGAGCGGGAGCGCCGCAATCGGCTCATCGCGTTACGTCAGGACGAAGAGTCGCCGCGCACCGTCGGGCAAAAGGCACTCTACCGCAAGATCTTCGGCAATCATCCCTATGCAGCGGACCCGTCCGGCAGCGCAGAGACGGTCACGTCGATCACGCGCGATGATCTGGTCGACTTCCATCGGCGTCATTACACGGCGGCCAACGCGGTGGTGGCGATCGTGGGCGCGCTAGACCGTGCGCAAGCCGAGGCGCTCGCGGACCGGATCACCGCCGGTCTTCCGAAGGGCGAGCGGTTGGCGCCGCTGCCGGGCGTGGCGGGTCTGGATGCCGCCGTGACCGAGCAGATCACCTTCCCGTCCAGCCAGACCACCGTAGTGGCCGGCCAGCCCGGCATGCGTCGCGGCGACCCGGACTATTTCACCCTCTACGTTGGCAACCACATCCTCGGCGGCAGCGGCTTGGTCTCCCTGCTGATGGAGGAGATACGCGAGAAGCGCGGGCTCTCCTACAGCACCTACAGCTATTTTTTGCCCTTGGCGCAGCCCGGCCCCTTCCTGATGGGTTTGCAGACCAAGAACGATCAGGCCGACCAGGCACGCGAGGTCATGCTCGACACACTGCGGCGCTTCATCGCGTCGGGACCGAGCGAGGCGGAGCTGACTGCGGCAAAGAAGAACATCACCGGCGGCTTCCCGCTGCGGATCGCAAGCAACTCGGACATCGTCGGGTATCTTGCCGTGATTGGCTTCTATAACTTGCCGCTGGACTATCTCGACCGTTTCACCGACCGCATCGAGGCGGTGACGGCCGAGCAAATCAAGGATGCCTTTTCCCGTCGTCTCGATCCGGATCGGCTGGCCATCGTGGTGGTCGGAGGGGGCAGCGAGCAGACCGCCCGCGCCGGTGGCGAGGATTAAAGGGGAGCTGCGGATCGTCGGCGGTCGCTACCGCGGCCGCCGCCTGCCGATCCCGAACGGGACCGGGTTGCGGCCGACATCGGATCGGGTGCGCGAGACCCTATTCAACTGGCTGGCACCCGTGATTCCGGGTGCGCGCTGTCTCGACGCCTTTGCGGGCAGCGGCGCGCTGGGCTTCGAGGCCGTCTCGCGCGGGGCTGGCGAGGTCGTACTGATCGAACAGTCCGGGTCGGTCGTGCGCCAGCTCCAAGCCAACGCCCGCCGACTTGGAGCCGAAGAGACGCGGATCGTGCAAAGCAATGCGATCCGCTGGCTCGAAGGATCGGGCCCGCCGTTCGATATCGTTTTCCTCGACCCACCGTTCGCCGAGGCGCTCTGGGCGCCCGCGATCGAGTGCCTGGCGCAACGGGGGTGGCTCAAGCCGGGAAGCCGCGTCTATCTGGAGGCACCGGCGCGCATCGGCTTTCCCGATCTGCCGCCAGGCTGGGACCTCGTTCGGGACAAGACCGCCGGGCAGGTGCGCTACGGACTCGCGATCGTCGGCTCGCACGCCGACACCGCCGAGGCGATCGCGTCGGAACCGGGTTGAGGAGGCGGGCCGAGGACACGGGTTCGGATCCCCCGCCGAGGCATGACGTCGCCGCATCCACCCGCGACAGCCCCCTGCCCCGGCGATCCTCGGAACCGCCTGGCTGCTCACCGAGCCTCCGCTGTGGTATCTTGCGGGCCGCCGACGGCCCGGGGGCCTCGGGGCTTCATCCGAGCGAGGAAACGGTTTTGCGACGCGTGGTTTATCCGGGGACATTCGATCCCGTCACCAATGGTCATACCGATTTGATCCTGCGTGCCGCGCGGCTGTTCGATCGCGTGATCGTTGCGGTTGCGATGGATACCGGCAAGACGCCGCTGTTCTCCACCGACGAGCGGGTGGCCTTGATTCGAGAGGCGCTCGGGCCACGCGAGAATGTCGAGGTGGTTCCCTTTCAGGGGCTCCTCGTGGAATTCACCCGACAACTCGGTGTCAGCGTCATCATGCGCGGCCTGCGCGCCGTCTCGGACTTCGAGTACGAGTTCCAGTTGGCCGGCATGAACCGGCGCATGGCTCCGGACATCGAGACCCTGTTTCTGACCCCGGCCGAGACCTATTCCTATATCTCCTCCTCGCTGGTGCGCGAGATCGCACGGCTCGGCGGTGATGTCTCGACCTTTGTGGCGCCTGCGGTACAGGCTGCACTGAACGAGCGGTTTGGATAAGATCCGCCCATCCCCATACAGCCCTTTGGGTTCAGCTCCCCTAAACCCCTCGACCAGGAGTGATTTCATGGCCCTGATTATTACCGACGAGTGCATCAACTGCGATGTGTGCGAGCCCGAGTGCCCGAACGGCGCGATCTCGCAAGGCGACGAGATCTACGTGATCGAACCCTCGCTCTGCACCGAGTGTATCGGCCACTACGAGACGTCCCAGTGTGTCGAGGTCTGCCCGGTCGACTGCATCATCAAGGATCCGGATCACGAAGAGACCGAGGAGGAGCTTCGGGCCAAGTATGAGCACATCACCGGCGAGAGCTGACATCGGCCGAAGCGCCGCGGGCCGCAGTCCGGCCCTATGGTACGGCGCGGCTTGGATCGCGGCGCTCCTGCTCGCATCCGCAGGGGTCCGAGCCGCCTGTGACGGGCCGCAGATCCGTCCTGCTCAGGCCGCGATCGCCTCCGCGCACCCCTTGGCGACCGAAGCCGGCCTGAAGATCCTCGACGCCGGAGGCAACGCCTTCGACGCCGCCGTTGCGGTCACTGCCGCCTTGGCGGTGGTCGAGCCCTACGGATCCGGGATCGGCGGCGGCGGCTTCTGGCTGCTGCACCGCGCGGAAGATTGTCACGAGACCATGCTCGACGGCCGCGAGCGGGCGCCCTTGGCGGCGCATCGCGATCTCTTTCTCGACGACGCCGGGCAATTCGTCCCCGAGTCGGCACTTGACGGCCCCCTGGCGGCCGGTATCCCGGGGACACCGGCCGCACTCGCGCAACTCGCCGAACGTTACGGACGCGTTCCGCTGGCGCAGACTCTGGCACCGGCGATCGCTCTCGCGCGCGACGGCTTCGAGATCGGAGACGGGTATCGACGGGTCGCCGCATGGCGTCTGTCGGCGCTACGTGCTTCGCCGGCCGCCGCCGCGCAGTTTCTGCTCGACAACGAGGTGCCGCCCCGCGGACATCGTCTGCGCCAACCGGACCTCGCCGGTACTCTGGAGCGCCTCGCGAGCGACGGGCATGCAGGCTTCTATGCCGGCGAAACCGCCGAACGCTTGGTCGCAGGCATACGCGCTGCGGGCGGGATCTGGACGACCCGGGACCTTGCAGAATACCGTGCCGTGGAGCGCGAGCCGATCGTCGCGAGCTTCCGCGGCTGGCGACTCGTCAGTGCCGCGCCGCCCTCTTCCGGGGGCGTACTGCTGGTCCAGATCCTCAACATGTTCTCCGCGATCGAGCCGCAGCCGGAGTCGGGAACCGCACGGACCCATGCGCTCGTCGAGTCGATGCGTCGAGCCTATCGCGACCGGGCCCTTTATCTCGGCGACCCCGATCACGTGGCGATGCCGATCGAGCGCCTGATCCATCCGCATTATGCGGCCGGCCTGATCCGCGACTTCGATCCGACCCGTGCCACCCCAAGCACGACGGCCGGATCCGATGCAGCCGTCTCAGAGGGCCGCGACACCACCCATTTCTCGATCCTCGATCGCGAGGGCAACCGGGTTGCGGCGACACTCAGCATCAACTATCCCTTCGGCTCCGGATTCGTCCCGCCGGGTACCGGCGTCCTGCTGAACGACGAGATGGACGATTTTTCGGCACAGCCCGGCGTCGCGAACGCCTACGGCCTGGTCGGCGGGGAGGCCAACGCCATTGGCCCCGGCAAGCGCATGCTCTCGAGCATGTCGCCGACCTTTCTGGAGTCGCCGGAGACGGTCGCCATCCTAGGCACACCCGGCGGCAGCCGAATCATCACCATGGTGCTGCAGGGTGTTCTGGGGGCTGTCGACGGGGTCCCGCTCGAGGACTGGATCGCGCAGCCCCGGATCCATCACCAATACCTCCCGGATCGGCTCGAGTTCGAGTCCGGCGCACTGAGCCCGACCGAACAACGCGATCTCACGGCGATGGGGCATCGGCTCGAGCTGCTGATCCGCCCCATCGGGGACATGCAGGCGATCCTCTGGGATCGTGCGAACGGACAGGTGAAGGCCGCGAGTGATCCGCGCGGTGCCGGGCACGCCGAGGTTCGGTGAATCCAGCGGTTAAGGCGGTCAGGTCCGAATTGTTTTTCCCGCCGCAGCCCGGATCCTAAAGGGTTACCGTCGAGTTCCGACCCGTCACAATCATCACGTCAACTCACCTACCGAGGAGTCCCGACTCGCATGAGATTCAAGACACTCTTGACCGCGGCCGTCGCCATCATTGCGGTCACCGTCCTTTCCGTCCCCGCCGATGTCGAAGCCAAACGCATGGGCGGCGGCATGAACCTCGGCAAGCAATCCAGCGGGATGCAACGCCAAGCCCAACCGGCCGCGACGGCGCAACGTCCGGCCCAGCCCAATGCTGCACAAGCCGCTGCCGGCCAACGCCCGGCGAGTGGTGCGAGCCGTTGGCTCGGACCCTTGGCCGGCCTTGCGGCCGGCGGTCTGCTCGCCTCCATGTTTTTCGGCGACGGCTTCGAGGGGTTCCAGATCATGGACTTCCTGCTGATCGCGCTGCTTGCGGTCGGGGGCTTCATGCTCTTTCGCATGTGGAAGCGTCATCAGGCCAAACCGGCGATGGCCGCGGCCGGTGTGGGCGGCGGATTCCCGCACGCCGGATCCGCTTCGGCCTACGAGCGTCGTGGACAGGCGGATAGCGGCATCCTGCATCCCGGCATGGGCGCTCAGGGCGGCCCGGTGGCCGGCGACAACCAATCACCGAGCTGGTTTGACGGCGCAGGCTTTCTGGAAGGCGCGAAGGCGCACTTCATCAACCTTCAGGCGGCTTGGGACCAAGCCGACTTCGACGGCATCCGCGAATACATGACGCCCGAGCTCTTCGCGGATCTCCAGCGCGAGCGCCTCAAGACCGAAGGGAGCCAGTCCACCGAGGTCGTACGACTGAACGCCGAGCTGGTCGGGGTGCGTCGCGAGGGCGATCTGGTGGTTGCGAGCGTGCTCTTCTCCGGCCTGATCCGCGAGGACGAGAAGGGTGCGGCCGATGCGTTCAGCGAGATCTGGCACGTCCAGCATCGCTGGGACGGCGCCGAGGGCGACTGGCATATTGCCGGCATCCAGCAGGTCGAAGACTGATCCTGGACCCGGCCCGCGCCGCACGCAGCGCGGGCCGGCGTCCTCAGTTGCCGTGCCCGATCGGCACCCTGTCGTTCAACCACTCGCGCGCGATGGAAAAGCTGACATCCACGGCGACCAGCCCGAGGATCAGGAACCCCATGGCAAAGAGCCAGTAGAGTCTACGCAAGAGCCCCCGCATCCATCGGCGCCAGCCGCCGCCCGCCTCCGGAAGCCTCGGGATTCGGGCAAATAGATCGATGAAGACCACCCCCAGCACGGCCCATAGAAGAACGACCAAGGCGGGGAACAAAACCAGATCTCCGTCCGCGGCCTCGAACGCGACAAGCGAGATCGCCGCGATAGTCGCTCCGACCACGGCAAGGCCCATCAGGACGGCGCGGGCCGGTGCGCAACGCACGGCGATGTGCTGCATAAGTTCGAGCATGTCCGGTGCCTGGTCGTTTGAAGATAAGAAGTGCGACTTGATTTCGGAGGTTAGGACAGTGTGCTGATTTTACGAGGTGCAACGCGCTCAAGCGCGCCTTTTCGTCGCCCGACGGCCTTTCATCCTAGGCTCAAACCCCGATCGGGGCGCGCTGAGCGAGGCGGCGGCTCTTGCCGCGCGCTACGGCTCGCTCTATTCTGTTGCGCGATCGACCTGAGCCGTCGAGCAGTCGGATGGTCGGCGAAGGATCCGAGAGCCCCGACTCGAATCGACACGCCCTTGCGGGGAAAATACCGAGCACGCGTAGGTTTTTCGGAAGCGGGGTGCGCCGCGCGCGCGTCGGGAGTAAGGCGCGCAGACGAGGCGTCGCGGTTTTTACGGCGAGGAGGCGCAACGCCGGCCCGGCGTGCGCGAAGCGAGCAGTGCAGCGCCCCCATTACGCTCGGTATGTTAGACATCCGCTCGCCCCGTCATCCTCGCGGCCGGCCGGCCAACCTCATCTTCAACCGTTCCAGATCCTACGGATAAATCCTCATGCTCGCAGCGGAACCGATTGTCGAGCTGCTCCTGACGCTTGGCTTGATCCTCCTGGCGATGTCATCGCTCAATCTTCTCGGACTCATGCTCGCGCGTCTGGTCACGCCGGCCCGACGTCTGGTCGGGGCACCGCACGCGCCCGCACAGCTGCCGAGCGTGCTGGTTCAGCTCCCGCTCTTCAACGAGGGCGATCTGGTCGACCGAGTCCTCGAAGCCGTGATGGCGCTGGATTGGCCGAGAGACCGCTTGCACATCCAGGTGCTCGACGACAGCACCGACGCGTTTTCGCTCTCGCTCAGCCAGCGGGCCGTCGCCAAACTGCGCCGGGAAGGTGCTCAGATCGAGCTCCTGCACCGGATCAAACGCACCGCCTTCAAGGCCGGTGCGTTGGCGGCCGGCCTCGAGCGCTCGGATGCTGAGTTCGTGGCCATCTTCGACGCCGATTTCATGCCGCCGCCCGATTTCCTGCGCAAGACCATCGACCCATTGCTTGCGCAACCCGATCTCGCCTATGTTCAGGCCCGCTGGGCACACATCAACCGGGGCGACAGCCTGCTCACGCGCACGCAAGCGCGCCTGCTGGATTCGCACTTCCAGGTCGAGCAGGAGGCGCGTTGGCGCCTGGGTCTGCCGGTCCCCTTCAACGGGACCTGCGGTGTCTGGCGTCGCCGCGCCATCGATGACGCCGGTGGCTGGCAAGGCGACACGCTCACGGAGGACCTGGACCTGAGTCTGAGGGCCCGTTTGCGTGGTTGGCGCTCCGGATTCATGAAGGACCTTCCGGTCCCGGGCGTGCTGCCTGTTTCGGTGCGCGCCTGGCGGACGCAACAGTTTCGCTGGACCAAGGGATTCGCCCAGTGTTTCGTCAAGCTGCTGCCGATGATCTGGGCGAGCCCGGCGCTGCCGCGTTGGCAGAAGGTCATGATCAGCTTCCAGCTCGGTCAACCCCTGGCGTTCCTGATCGGCGCTGCCTGCGTGGTCTTGGGACTGCCCTTCATCGCCGGCGCGGCGGTCCCCGGCGAGGCGCTGAGCAGAGTCGCGATCGTCACCTCGATGCTCGGCTTCGCCGCACCCATCGGTTTCCTGACACTCGCGGGCATCCGCTCCGGAGCCCGAGCCACGGCGACCGAGGTCTTCGGTGCGCTTTTCCTGACCACCGGGCTTCTCCTCTCCAATGCGCGTGCCGGCCTCGAGGCCCTGCTCGGTTACCGCAGCCCCTTCGTACGCACGCCGAAAGGCGCGGTCACGGCCGGCCCGCGCAGGATGGTGCGCTGGCCGAACGGGCTCCTGGAGCTGAGTGCCGGACTTGGCCTCCTAGGCTTCGCACTGCTGGAGGAGCCGGTCTCGGTCATTTACCTGGTCATGGTCATCGGCGGCCTGCTCGGCGTGGGAACCTTGCAGTTCCTGGACGGCCGCACGCTATCGAAACAGACAGGCGCCGGATCCTGACGCCGTGCGTCCGAATCGGTCGAAACCACATTCGGCCGATTCGGGTGCATCCAGGACCACGCTTGCCCCCTATGCTCGCCTGATAGACTCACGGATATGAACACGACACCCATGCTCGTCGTCGGAGAGCCCGACGATGCCGACTCCACGGACCCCGACAGTCCAGGCTTAATCCCCGTCTCGCAGCACTTGACCGATCCAGCGTCGCGCCGTTCCAGCCGGCGTCCCGCCCTTGCCGGAGCCGCTCGATGAGCGCCTGGATGTTTCTCGTCGTCGGCCTTCTGATCCTGATCAATGCGCTCTATGTCGCGGCCGAGTTCGCGATCGTGGGTGCTCGTGCCAGTCGCGTCGAGCATTTTGCCCGGCAGGGTCATCGCCTCGCCGCAGCACTCTTGCCCATCGTCAAGGACACGACGCGCCTGGATCGCTACATCGCCACCTGCCAGATCGGGATCACGCTCTCCAGCCTCATCCTCGGCGCCTTCGGACAGGCGACGATCGCCCTTGCGCTCGGTGCACTCCTGGTCTCGGACTGGGGGATGGAGACGGTGGGCGCCTACGCCTTGTCGGCGACCATCGTGCTGGTGGTGCTGACCTCCATGCAGGTCGTGCTCGGTGAGCTGATCCCCAAGACGGTGGCTCTCCAATACCCGGTCGGGACGGCAATGTACACCTATCTGCCGATGCGCTGGTCCTTGGTCTTGTTCTACCCCTTCATCGGACTGCTCAACGGAAGCGGCAACCTGATTCTGAGGCGGTTCGGCATCGACCCGGAGGTCAGCCACCGACATGTCCATTCTCCGGACGAGATCGAGCTGCTGATTCGCGAGAGCAACGAGGGCGGGATGCTGGAGGCCAAGGCGAGCAAGCGTCTGCGCGAAGTGCTGCGCCTGAGCCGCCACACAGTGCGCCAGTTCATGGTCCCGCGGCGACAGATCGCGAGTCTGGATCTGGCCGCACCGCTCGATGAGCTCTTGGCCGAGATCGACGCGTCGCCCTACACCCGCCTGGTGGTCCACCGGGGTGGGCTCGACAACGTGCGTGGCTTCATTCATGTCAAGGATTTGGCGATCGCGACCGCCGGCGGGCGCGAGATCCTCGCGCTGCAGCCCCTGGTCCGCCCGCTCCTGGCGTTGCCGAACCGCTTGACCCTGGATCGGGTGCTGGGACAGATGCGTGATCGACGCGCCCGCATCGCACTGGTGGTGAGCGAGTACGGCGACGTGGAGGGCCTCATCAGCCTGGAGGACATCGTGCGCGAGCTGATCGGCGAGCTGTCCGACGAGTTCAAGTCCAACAGCGAGCTCGACCCGGAGCAGCTCGACGCCGAGCGTTGGCGCCTGCCCGGACGCCTCCCGCTCGACGAGGCGATCGACTGGGCGCGCCCCTACACCGACCCGGCCGTCTGGCACGACAGTCATGCCGAGACCCTGGCCGGCTGGTTGTTGGAGCAGCTCGGGAACATCCCGGAGGTGGGCGACAGGCTCGAGGTGATCGGCCTTGCGTTCGAGATCGAGGCGATGGACGGGCCGGCGATCGTATCCGTCATGGTCCGTGTCGTCGGCGGCACGTCGGGAGGCGATGATGCATGAGCTTTCGATCGTCCTGATCGTCGTGATGGCCTTGGTGGCCCTCAACGGACTTTTTGTCGCAGCCGAGTTCGCGATCATCGGCACCTCGCGCGCCGCGATGGCTGCGCGCGCGGAGGCCGGAGACGCCCTGGCAAGGCGCATCGCCAGCATCCTCGACGACCCGGCGCGACTCGATCGTTATGTCGCCACGGCCCAGCTCGGCATCACCTTCGCGAGCTTGGGGCTGGGGATGTACGGCGAGCACACCCTGGCCGGGTTCTTCGAGGAATGGCTCCTGCTCGCGGGCTTCACCGGCCTCGGCGCGCTCGTCACGGCGCACGGGCTCGCAGCGGTGCTGGCCATCACCGCGATCACCTATCTGCACATCGTCTTGGGTGAGATGGTCCCCAAGGCACTTGCGCTCACCCGGCCCATGACGGTCGCCATGTGGGTGACCCCGCCCATGCTGGTGATCGGCTTGATCCTCTATCCCTTGGTCCGCGCGCTCAATCTGACCGGCAACCTTTTGCTTGGTCTAGTCGGCTTCAAGCGCGGACGCAGCGCGGCCCATTATCTGGGCCAGGACGAGCTGGAGTCGCTTGCCCGCGAGAGCCAAGAGAGCGGCCTCTTGAGCGAGGAGAGCGGTCGGATCTTCCTCGAGCTTGCCGACTTCAGCGAGATCGCCGCCGTGCAGGCGATGGTGCCGCGGGTACGCGCGAGCGGGATCCCGGTCGGCGCAACCGACGCCATGCTCCGTGAGATCCTGCATCGGCACCGTCATACACGCTACCCGGTCTACGAGGGCAGTCTCGACCAGATCATCGGGACCATCCACGTCAAGGATCTGATGGCGCTGCTGCGTGCCGGCACGGGGCTCGACCCCGCGGTGGTCCGAGAGACGGCCTTCCTGCCCGAAACCGCGACCTTGGACGATGTCCTTGCAGCCATGGATCGTGTGCATAACCAAATGATCGTGGTGATGGACGAGCACGGCGGGACCGCGGGCATCCTCACCATGGAAGACATCTGCGCCGAGGCCGTCGGGGATATCGAGGAGGGTGTCGAGGACGTCCCGGATGTCTTGCCGGTCGGCACCGCGGGCTATCAGGTCCAAGGGACGGTGCGCCTGGACACCCTCGGCGATCTGATCGGGCGCGAGCTCGAGCACCCCGAGATCGACACAGTCTCCGGGCTGATCCTGAGCGAGCTGGGCCGTCCGCCCGTGCTCGGAGATTCGGTCCGGTGGAACGGCCTGCACTTCGAGGTCAGCGGCCTCTTCGGCCGCGGCGTCCGCCAGGCCACGCTGACGTTCGAGATGCCGGAGGCAACCGCCGATCGGGATGCCGAGCCGGAGGATGCGCGCTGATCTGCATTGCCGGCCGCTGTATCGCGCCGGTCGGGCGCTCCTGTCGATTCGGCCGTTGTATCGGCGATGACTTTCTCCCGGCACGGCTGCCTGCGGACTCGGCGTCGACCGAAGCCCGGTGCCCACTCCCTGTCCATCATGACATCCTCACTCGGCCGGATCGACCGGATCAACCGCTCCGATCCTTGCCCCACCAGAGACCATGGACATTCTAATTCTTGTCGCCCTGATCCTTCTCAACGGCCTGTTCGCCATGTCCGAAATCGCGCTTGTCACCGCGCGACGGGCACGCCTCTCCCGACTCGCGGACGACGGCGACCGCGCCGCCGCCATTGCAGTGCAGCTCGGCGAGGAGCCGAACCGGTTCTTGTCGACGATCCAGATCGGCATCACCTCGATCGGCATCCTCAGCGGTATCGTCGGCGAGGCGGCACTCGCCGAACCACTTGCGATCTGGCTGCAGGGGCTCGGCATGGAGCAGGGCGCGAGCGAGATCGGCTCGACGATCCTGGTCGTGGTCATGATCACCTATGTCGCGATCGTCGTCGGCGAGCTCGTGCCCAAGCGCATCGGCCAAATCAATCCGGAACGCATCGCCCGCTTGGTCGCACGACCTATGTACCTGTTGTCGATCGCCTCGCGTCCCTTCGTCCACTTGCTCGCAGGCTCGACCGCGCTGCTGCTGAGGCTGATCGGTCAACGCGAGACCCCGGGGCCGACCGTCACCGAAGAAGAGATCCACGCCATGTTGGAAGAAGGATCGGACGCGGGCGTCATCGAGAAGACCGAGCACGAAATGGTGCGCAACGTCTTTCGACTGGACGATCGGCAGATCGGCTCGCTCATGGTGCCGCGCTCGGAGGTCGTCTGGCTTGATGTGGAGCGCCCGCTGGAAGAGAACCTTGCGGTCATCGCCGAGTCATTTCACTCGCGCTTCCCCGTGTGCGAGGGCGGCCTGGACGACATGATCGGCATCGTCACCTCCAAGCAACTCTTCAACCAAACGCTCAAGGGCGAGCAGGTCGATCTGCAAAAGGATTTGATGGCGCCGGTCTATGTCCCGGAGTCGCTCACGGGGATGGAGCTGCTGGACCAGTTCCGCAGCTCGGGTAGTCAGATAGTCTTCGTGGTCGACGAATACGGCGGGGTCGAGGGCTTGGTGACCTTAAGCGACGTTATCGAGTCGGTCACCGGCGAGCTTCTCCCCCACAGCACGGAGGAATCCTGGGCCGTGCAGCGCGAGGACGGCTCCTGGCTGCTCGATGGTTTGATTCCGATCCTCGAGCTGAAGGACCGGTTGGGAATCAAGCGTGTCCCCGAGGAAGAGAAAGGCCGCTATCACACGCTTTCGGGAATGATGATGTGGCTGCTCGGCCGCTTGCCGAGCACGGGCGACATCTCCACCTGGGAGGGTTGGCGCTTGGAGGTCATCGACCTCGACGGTAGGCGCATCGACAAGGTATTGGCGACTGCGCTGCTCGAGTCTGCGGTCGAGCCGGCCGCTGCGACGGACGGAGGGCCGTCGTCGACCGAAACGGAAGCCGACGGCGGGTTGCCGATCCCATAACTCATGACGGCACCGACGAGATGAACCTTTTGCGCAAGTGCCCCTGTCCGGTGTGGCTCATCACGTGCGGGGGATCGCGTTCCTTC
>NZ_JAABRP010000218.1 GCF_011390875.1 Thiocapsa sp. | reverse complement strand
CGTCGGCGACATCGAATCCTTGCCCTTCCTGGAGGCGATTCGCCAGATGCGGGTGGAAGAGGGACGCGAAAACGCGCTCTTCATGCACCTTACCTTAGTGCCGTACATCCGCACCGCCGGGGAGATCAAGACCAAGCCCACGCAGCACTCGGTCAAGGAGCTGCGCTCGATCGGTATCCAGCCGGATATCCTCTTGTGCCGGGCGGAGAAGCACCTGCCGGACGAGGAGCGGCGCAAGATCGCGCTCTTCACCAACGTCACCGAGGATGCGGTGATCTCCGCGGTCGATGCCGACAACATCTATCGGATCCCCCGGCTGCTGCACGACCAGAAGCTCGACGAGCTGGTGGTGCGCCAGTTCCGAATCGAGGCCCCCGAGGCGGATCTGCGTGAATGGGACCGGGTACTGGAAGGCTTCGATCATCCCGAGCAGGTCGTGCGCGTGGGTATGGTCGGCAAGTACATGCACCTCACCGAGGCATACAAATCGCTCTCCGAGGCGTTGGCCCACGCCGGCGTGCATACCAAGACCAAAGTCGAGATCGTCTATCTGGACTCCGAGGTGATCGAGCAGGAGGGGACCGACAGCCTCGACGGGCTCGATGCCATCCTCGTCCCCGGCGGGTTCGGCGAGCGCGGGATCGAAGGCAAGATCCAGGCGGCCCGGTACGCGCGCGAGCACCGCATCCCCTATCTCGGGATCTGTCTGGGGATGCAGATCGCCGTCATCGAGTACGCGCGGCATGTTGCCGCACTGGAGGGCGCCCACAGCACGGAGTTCGATCGCCAGACCCCGCACCCCGTGATCGCGCTCATCACCGAGTGGCGCGACGAGCGCGGGCGGATCGAGACCCGCGAAGAGGGCGTGGATCTGGGCGGCTCGATGCGCTTGGGCGGCCAGAATTGTCGTCTCGAGCCGGGTAGTCTTGCACGTAACGTCTACGGTAAGCCGCAGATCCGCGAGCGTCATCGGCATCGCTACGAGTTCAACATCTGCTATCTGAACGTCATGAAGGACGCCGGGATGCGTTTCTCCGGCTGGTCGCTCGACAACCGGCTGGTGGAAATTATCGAGATCCCGGACCATCCCTGGTTCATCGCCTGCCAGTTCCATCCGGAGTTCACCTCGACCCCGCGCGACGGGCATCCGCTTTTCTGCGGCTTCGTTCGCGCGGCGCTGACGCGGCGTCAATTGGTGCAGGATACTCGCGCATGATGCTCTTCCCCGGTTTCGAGGTCGGCTTGGATCGACCGCTCTTCCTGATCGCCGGTCCCTGTGTGATCGAGAGCGCGGGGCTGGCCGAGGACACGGCCGGCGCGCTCAAGGAGCTGACCGACGACCTGGGGATCCCCTTCATCTACAAGTCGTCCTTCGACAAAGCCAACCGCTCCTCCTCGGGCAGCTTCCGCGGACTCGGGCTGGAGCAGGGGCTGGCGATCCTGCAGGCCGTGCGCGAGCGCATCCGCGTCCCGATTCTCACCGACGTGCATGAAGACACGCCGCTGTGCGAGGTCGCGGATGTGGTGGATGTCCTCCAGACCCCGGCCTTTCTCTGTCGCCAGACCAATTTCATCCAAGCGGTCGCCAGCCAGGGCAAGCCGGTCAACATCAAGAAGGGGCAGTTCCTTGCTCCTTGGGACATGCGCCACGTGGTCGAGAAGGCGCGCGCGACCGGCAACACGCAGATCATGGTCTGCGAGCGCGGCGTCTCCTTCGGCTACAACAACCTGGTCTCGGACATGCGCGCGCTCTCGGTGATGCGCGAAACGGGCTGCCCGGTCGTCTTCGATGCCACCCATTCGGTGCAGCTGCCGGGCGGGCAGGGCGATCGTTCCGGCGGTCAACGCGAGTTCGTCCCGGTCTTGGCCCGCGCCGCGGTGGCCGTGGGCATCGCCGGTCTCTTCATGGAGACCCATCCGAATCCCGATGTGGCTCTAAGCGACGGCCCGAACGCCTGGCCTCTGGACAAGATGCGCGCCCTGCTCGAAACCCTGGTTCAGATCGATCGATTGGTGAAATCGGCCGGTTTCGCAGAGCAGGCGTCTTGAATCGAACAACGAGATCGGACACGCGTCGGCGTCGGACCGGTCGTCGCGAGACTCCCCGCTGAGGCCCTATCCCACTGTGATTCTTTTGCAAGAATCGCTTCGTTCCTGTTTTTGGAGAGACATGCCATGTCCGATATCATCGATGTTCGCGCCCGCGAGGTTCTGGACTCCCGCGGCAACCCCACCGTCGAGGCCGATGTGATCACGGCCGACGGCGCGATCGGCCGCTTCATCGTGCCGTCCGGCGCCTCGACCGGCTCGCGCGAGGCGCTCGAGCTGCGCGACGGTGACCGCTCCCGGTTCGGCGGCAAGGGCGTCCTGACCGCCGTCGCCAACATCCAGGGCGAGCTGCGCGACGCGGTCGTCGGCATGGAGGTCGGCGACCAAGCGGCCCTCGATCGCGCCATGATCGCGCTCGACGGGACCGACAACAAAGCCCGCCTCGGTGCCAACGCACTGCTCGGCGTCTCGATCGCCGCCGCGCATGCCGCAGCACAAGAGAAGGCGTTGCCGCTCTTCATGTCGCTTGCGACCGGACCCTACCGTTTGCCCGTACCCATGATGAACATCATCAACGGCGGCGAGCACGCGGACAACAGCGTGGACTTCCAGGAGTTCATGATCCTGCCGGTCGGCGCACCCAGCATCCGCGAGGCGGTGCGCTACGGTGCCGAGGTCTTTCATGCGCTCAAGTCCGTGCTGCACGGACGCGGTTTGGCCACCGGGGTCGGCGACGAAGGCGGTTTCGCCCCCGATCTGCCCTCCAACGAGGCGGCGATCGAGGCGATCCTCGAGGCGATCCACAAGGCGGGCTTCAAGGCCGGCTCGGACATCTATCTCGGCATGGACGTGGCTGCGTCCGAGTTCTATGCCGACGGCAAGTATCATCTCAAGGGCGAAGGCCGCACGCTCGACTCCGACGGCATGACCGACCTTCTGCTCGAATGGGTCGAGAAGTACCCCATCATCACCATCGAGGACGGCTTGGCCGAGGGCGATTGGGACGGCTGGAAGCGCCAGACCGAGCGTCTCGGGGGCAAGGTCCAGATCGTCGGCGACGATCTCTTCGTCACCAATACCAGGATCCTGCAGGAAGGTATCGACAAGGGCATCGCCAACTCCATCCTCATCAAGGTCAATCAGATCGGCACCCTGACCGAGACCCTGGATGCGATCGCCATGGCCCACGCCGCCGGCTACACCGCCGTCGTCTCGCACCGGTCGGGCGAGACCGAGGACACCACCATCGCAGATCTGGTCGTCGCGACCGGCACGGGCCAGATCAAGACCGGCTCGCTGTCGCGCTCCGACCGGGTCGCCAAATACAACCAGCTGATGCGCATCGAAGACCAGTTGGGCGACGAGGCCACCTATGCGGGTCGCTCTGCCTTCAAGTGGCTTTGATGGTTGGCGGGCAGGGGTCGGGCGTCTCCGTCCCCTGCTGCCGGCACTGAAGACACCCTCCATGCGACTCCTGATCCTCGTGCTGATCCTCTTGCTGGCCGGCCTGCAGTTTCGGCTTTGGGTCGGCGAGGGGAGCTTGGCCGAGGTGCACGGACTCAAGAACGAGATCGCGGCTCAGGACGAGGAGTTGGTGCGTCTGCGCGCGCGTAATCAGGAGCTCCAAGCCGAGGTGATGGACCTGCGCGAAGGGGTCGAGGCATTGGAGGAGCGCGCGCGTCGCGATCTGGGGATGATCAAGCCGGGAGAGATCTTCATCCAGGTCATCGAGCGCAACGCACCGGAGACGACGCCCCCGGAGGTGAAACGATGAGCCTTTCACCGGCCTTGTGGGCCGTGCTGCCTGCCGCCGGGGTGGGTCGGCGCATGGGCAGTGCAACGCCGAAGCAATATCTGGATCTCGCCGGTCGTGCAGTGATCGATCATGCGTTGGATCTCTTCGTGGCCGACGTGCGCATCCTTGGCGTCGTGGTTGCGCTGGATCCCACCGATCGCTACTGGGGCGCGACGGCCTATGCAGGCCATCCCAAGGTGACCCGCGCGCAAGGCGGCGCCGAGCGTTGCCACTCGGTCCTGAATGCGCTCGATGCACTCGGTGCCCGCGCCCATGCCGAGGATTGGGTGTTGGTGCATGATGCCGCGCGTCCCTGTCTGCGCTCGGCCGATCTGGATCGGCTGATCGAGGCGCTGATCGAGGACGAGGTCGGCGGCCTCCTCGGCATCCCGGTGCGCGACACCATGAAACGGGCCGAGCCGGACGATCGCATCGGCGCGACGGTGGATCGCGGATCCCTCTGGCATGCCTTCACACCCCAGATGTTCCGTCTCGGCCGGTTGCGTGCCGCATTGACCGATGCACTTCTCGCCAACCATCTCGTGACCGACGACGCCTCGGCCATGGAGCGTATCGGCCAAGCCCCGCGCCTGATCGAAGGCCACGCCGACAACATCAAGATCACGCGCGCCGAGGATCTCCCGCTCGCCCGCTTCTACCTGCAACAGCAGGGACGGCTGGGCTAATCCAAACTCGCAAATGCCTTCAGCCCCCTGCCTCCGGCCACGTGCACGCTCGCGCGATGGTGGCGGGAGGCCGGGGGCTGAAGGCTGGAGGCTTTCCAACATGCTCATCGGTCAGGGCTTCGACGCCCATCGTTTCGGCCCCGGACGCCCGCTGGTGATCGGCGGTCTGGAGATCCCGCACGACCAAGGCTTGCTCGCGCATTCCGACGGCGACGTGGCCATCCACGCACTCTGCGATGCCCTGCTCGGCGCGGCCGGACTCGGCGACATCGGTCGGCACTTTCCCGACACGGACGCCGCCTTCGCCGGCATCGACAGCCGCATCCTGCTGCGGCGCGTGATCGCGAGCCTCGCCGAGCGCGGACTGCGCGTGCACAACGCCGATCTCACCATCATCGCCCAGCGCCCCAAGCTCGCGGCCCATATCCCGGAGATGTGCACCCGTCTTGCCGCCGACATGGGCTGCGACCCCGCGCGCGTGAACGTGAAGGCGACCACGACCGAGCAGATGGGATTCACGGGCAGAGGCGAGGGTATCGCCGCCGCCGCCGTGGTGCTGTTGGCGGACGCTTAAGGTGTTGCTGCCGAGCTGGATACCGGTCGATGCCCTACCCCGAGCGCACGGCGCACCCCTTGCCTGCGGGCGCTTGCGTGCTCGACCGGAGGATTTTTGGGTCGAGGAACAGCTCGGGTTCGCCCCGGACGGCGAGGGCGATCATCTTCTGTTGTGGGTGCGCAAAACCAGCGCGAACACCGAATGGGCGGCACGTCGCCTGGCGCGTGTGTCGGGTGTGTCGGTCTCCACCGTCGGCTATGCCGGCCTGAAGGACCGTCACGCAGTGACACTCCAGTGGTTCTCGATCCCGCGTCCGCGCGAGGGCATGCCGGATTGGTCGATCCTCGTCGAGGAGGGCATCGAGGTCCTGGAAGCGCATCCGCACCGACGTAAGCTCAAGCGCGGCGCCCTGGCAGGAAACCGTTTCGAGATCCTGGTGCGCGAGCTCGATCGCGAGACCATCGTCGGGCTCGATGAACGGCTCGCGACGATCGGCGCGCGCGGAATCCCCAACTACTTCGGCGAGCAACGCTTCGGGCATGACCACTCCAATCTGGTGCGTGCCCATGCCCTCTTCGCCGGGACGGCCGGTCGTGTCCCCCGCCATCAGTCCGGCCTCTGGCTCTCCGCCGCACGCTCGCAGATCTTCAACGAGGTCTTGGCCGAGCGGGTTCTGCGCGGCGACTGGGACAGGCCGCTCGACGGGGACTGTCTCCAACTCGCCGGATCCAACTCCTACTTTCTCGCCGAGACCCTCGACGCCACGACGCAGACGCGCTGCGAGGGGATGGACGTGCACCCGACGGGCCCCTTGTGGGGCAAGGGCGAGCTGCCTTCGCGCGGATCGGTCCGGCAGCTCGAAGACGAGGTCGGCATGCGGTTTCCGACCTGGTGCGATGGGCTTGCCGCCTTCGGTTTGGCGCAGGAGCGTCGGTCTCTACGTCTGCCGGTGGCCGATCTGAGCGCCCAACGGGTCGACGACGGGTTGCTGCTGACCTTCTCCCTGCCGGCCGGCGCCTATGCGACGACGCTTCTGCGCGAGCTCGTCGACGTGAGCGAGGCCGCGGCGATCTGATGCTCGAGGATCACCGGATCTTCGTCGGGCTGGCCGTCGCTTTGGCCATCGGTCTGCTGATCGGCGTGGAGCGCGGTTGGAAGGAACGCAGCGTCGAGGAAGGACGACGCGTCGCGGGTGTTCGCACCTATGCCTTGCTCGGATTTCTCGGCGGGATTTCCGGGCTCGTCGCCGGACCTTCGGGCGGGTTGACGTTGGGATTGATCTTCGTAGGGCTTGCCGCAGCCCTGACGGTTGCGCACGTCCTGGACTACAGGCACGACGAGGATGTCGGCATCACCAGCCTCGTCGCCGGTTTGATGACCTTCTTGCTCGGGGCGCTTGCGGTGCTCGGCGAGCTGGCCGCCGCCGCGGCGGCGGCCGTGGTCACGGCCTTGCTGCTTGGATCCAAGCCGCTGATTCATCGCTGGATCCACGCCATCGAGCAGAAGGATCTCAAGGCCGGTCTTACCCTGCTGCTCATCTCCGTCGTGCTGTTGCCCTTGTTGCCGGATCAGGGGTACGGCCCCTGGAATGCCGTCAACCCGCGTGAAATCTGGTGGATGGTGGTGCTGATCGCGAGCATCTCCTTTGTGGGTTATTACGCGATGAAGCTCGTGGGGACGCGGCGCGGAATTTTGTTCACCGGTCTCTTCGGCGGTCTTGCGTCTTCGACCGCTCTGACCCTGCATTTCTCGCGCTTGGCGCGGGCTCGCAGGGAGATGGCGCCCGTGTTGGCCACCGCAATCCTGGTCGCCTGCGCGACCATGTTCCCCCGGATGTTGTTGGTATCGACCCTCATCCATCCGCCACTGCTGCCGTCCTTGCTCTGGCCCGCCACAGCGATGGCCCTGATCGCCTACGGATTCGCGGCCCTCTTCTGGCTGACCCAGCCGCGTGGCCGCGGCGAGGCGGACGCGCTTCTCGATAACCCGCTCGAGCTGAAATCCGCGGTCGGCTTCGGACTTTTGCTCGCGCTGGTGATGGTGTCGGCGAAAGGGATCGAGAGCTGGGTCGGGGCGAACGGCATCATGATACTGGCAGCCGCCTCGGGTATCGCGGATGTGGATGCCATCACACTCGCGATCGCGCGCATGAGCCGGGACGATCTTCCCGTCGGCATTGCGGTCTCGAGCATCGTCATCGCCGCGGCGGTCAACAGCCTGGTCAAAGGCATCATTGCCGCTTCGGTCGGTGGCCGTGCGCTGGGTCTGCGCGTCACCCTGCCGTTGCTCTGTGCGGGCCTGGCCGGCCTTGCCGTCGCCTGGTGGACGCTGTTTTGAACCTAAACCGCGCCCGGCGGGGTATGCGATGTTCTTGGATGGGATCGGCCCCGGCAGCCGTGACGACCGTTGTCGTC
>NZ_JAABRP010000217.1 GCF_011390875.1 Thiocapsa sp. | reverse complement strand
CAGGCTGGAGAAACGGTCGATCGAACCGTCGAGAAGACGGGGGACAAGGTTGAGGACGTCACGGATGCAGCCACGAAGTAACCAGGCGCGTGCGGGAATGAAGCGATCCTCGAACTCAGCCTGATGTCGGCGGTGATCCTGGTTTTCGCACTGGCGTAGGTCGTTGCGAGCAAGAGGTTCCGGCCGAGCGGGCCGGGCAGTCGGTCGATCGAACGGCCGAAGTCGATTTGCAGGCGAGTATCGACGGAAGCCAAGTGATCGCCGGCGGAGTCGAAAACGTCGCATCGGTGAATACAAACTGGTGATCAAGGCCGCCGAGCAGCATTGCGACTCCATCTGATCATCTGAAGGACCGAACCGCTCCTCGGAAAGCCCCGGCTTCCGAGGAGTTCCGACATGCGAGAGGAGACACAGATGGACGCCGAAGTCAAAACGAGAGCCCCGCAGCTTAGGAATCGGGTCGTGAAGGTCGCGAAGTACTATGATCCACGCACTTGGAAGGAGAAAGGTCTGTGGTGGACTGCAGGGCTATTTGTAGTGACCTACCTGGTGGTTATGGTCATCTTGGGTGTCGTTTGGTCGCGCTCACCCGGATTTATTGATGTCAATGAATACGCCATGCAGCAGGTCGGGCAGGATTCGACCAAGCTTGTGCCCGGAACCATGACTACCGCAGCGGCCAGTGCGATTGGCGAGACACTTTTGAATAAACCGGGCGGCTACCTGACGAACGACATTACGCCTCCGGGGATTTTCCTGGACAATATCCCGAACTGGGAATTCGGCGCCTTGACCGAGCTTCGCGATTTATCGCGCGCCTTGCGCAATGACTTCAGTCGGTCGCAAACGCAATCGGTGGAAGACGTCGATCTCCAGACTGCGGAGCCGAAGTTCAACTATGATTCTCATTCCTGGATCTTCCCATCATCCGAATCGGAATATCGCGACGGGATCGCGGCGCTGCAGCGCTATATGGCGCGACTTTCCGACGATAAAAAAGGTGATGGGGAGTTCTTTGCCCGCGCCGACAATTTGGCTGCCTATCTGCAGGTCGTTGCAAAGCGTCTCGGCAGTCTTTCCCAGCGGCTGTCCTACGCCGTCGGTCAAGCCCCGCTTGACACGGCCTTGGCCGGCGATGCCAGCGCCGCGAAGGCATCGCCTGCCGCCGGACAAACCTGGAAGAAGACGCCTTGGCTCGAGATCGACGATGTTTTCTTCGAGGCTCGGGGCTATACCTGGGCGCTGCTCCGGACCCTGACAGCCATGGAGAAGGACTTCGCCTCGGTTCTAGAAGACAAGAACGCCCTTGTGTCCCTGAAGCAGATCGTGCGGGAGTTGGACAATACCCAGAACATGATCTGGAGCCCCATGATCCTCAACGGTACCGGTTTCGGACCTATGGGCAACCATTCCCTGGTAATGGCCTCTTACATCTCCCGCGCGAATGCGGCAATCATCGACCTTCGTCGGCTCTTGATCGAGGGCTAGCAAAGAGCCCGACAATCGTGCCCTCCTCGGACAGAGGGCGCCGGAAAGGCCATGGAAGCCTAAACATTGCATGCGTTCCCATGAGAGAGACCGAGCCATGTTGCAAAGTGACGAGCAAGCCGGTCGGCATATCGCCGGCAGCAGAACAGGTGTTCATTCAGAAAATGACTTGGCAGAACATCTCTTTGTCCTACTGGGTGTCTTTCAAGAATACCAAAGCAGCGCAATCGCCTTGGTACGTCTGCGCACCGCCGTCCTTCGTGATCCAGGCCTGGCCTCGGTGCTGCGCCCGTCATTGACGGACATGCAAAGGGCTAATCAAGCCCTCCGCAAGGAGGTCATGCAAATGCAGCACGATATTGCCGCGCAGATGGCTCACGACCTGGGTCATGGCGTCGGCGCGAAGCCGCCATCCGAGCCAGCGCCGTCGTAACCCCTTACGACTTCAGGTTTTGCGGCGGGCCACAGATTGCTGGTTGGCTGGAATATCGATGTTGTATCCGGCGAGCTCGCGATCGAGCCTTTCGAGCCGATCGCGGTCAACTTCACTCTGACTGCGTCGGTTCCGGTCATCCGTGATCGGCTCCAGATAGGCCGCGAACCAGAGGTCGTCCCCGTTCTCCCTGCGTTGACGGTCGTGGAATTCAGAGGACGCCTCGCAGTCGGTGGCGAAGCGGGTCAGCGCACGGCTGACCAGATCGTAGAGATCCAAGTAACGTGACCGGGCAGTCTCCAGCGCCTCCTGAGTGCGCAGCAGCCCTTCGTTCTGAAGCTCGAGCTCGATTTGATGCACGCGCAGCTCGTGGATCAGGCGTTCGGCTTCCTCTGGCGTGAGCGCTCGGGGGAGGCAGGGCGTCGGATGTCGGTAGG
The DNA here is from genome assembly GCF_011390875.1 of Thiocapsa sp. Lineage (GTDB taxonomy): Bacteria > Pseudomonadota > Gammaproteobacteria > Chromatiales > Chromatiaceae > Thiocapsa. Next base: position 5,145 of record NZ_JAABRP010000217.1, on the reverse strand, counting down.
CGATCTTCGGCTCGTCGGCGCAGCCGCGCCGAGGTCTCCTCGCGGGATGAGGCGTGGTGCGGGATGCCCGTTTCGCCCGGATCCTTCCTGTCTTCCGAATCATGGGGGTCGGTCATGGTCGATCCTCGGCCGTCAGGGGCGATTCGTTGGGTGGATGTGCGCTGCGGTCCTCGCGCCGTCCGTTTCGTTCAGACGGAATGGGCGGTGGAAGGGGCGGGTGGCCGAGACCACCCGCAGGTCCGTATCCAGCACGACCGGGGGTCTCGCACCGGAACCACGATCGCTTCGGTGAATCCGGCGCGAGCTGCTGCACAAGAACGAAGGCCATGCCGGTCTGGATATCGCGCGGAATGGCTGAAAAGAATGCTCGTCGTGGTCACGGTGTGTCTCCACCGGGGCTCATGATTGCAGCGTCGGCCTGCTTGCCTGACCTACCGGCGAGATTACAATCGAGTGTAGCGGCGACGCCGGCAGAACTCTGTTTGGAAGCGCACATAGGAAGAAGATGCCAAGCGCGCCATACTATCTTTTCCCGATAATCAGAGCGAGGTCGCCGGAAATCTCTCATGCCCATCGCCAGCCCGAGCCCGCGCCAAAACTGTCTGCTCGCCACCCTGCCCGAGCCCGAGTATCGCAAGCTGCTATCCCACCTCGAGCTGGTCACGCTGGTGCTCGGGCAGACACTCCACGAGGCCGGGGGCAAGTTGGATTACGTTTTTTTTCCGACCACGGCCATCGTGTCCCTCCTGTATGTCATGGAGAATGGCGCATCTGCGGAGATCGCCGTGGTCGGCAATGACGGCATCGTCGGCATTGCACTCTTTATGGGCGGGGAGACCATGCCGAATCGTGCCGTGGTGCAGAGCGCCGGGGAGGCGTATCGGCTTGGCGGGTCGCTGTTAAAGCAAGCGCTCACGCGTACCGGAGGGCGTCGCGAAGGGGTCCTGCCGCCGCTGTTGATGTGCTACAGCCAGGCTCTGCTGACCCAAATGGCGCAGACCGCCGTCTGCAATCGTCATCACACGGTGGACCAGCAGCTCTGTCGCTGGCTGCTGCTCAGACTCGATCGTCTACCCTCCAACGAGCTCCGGATGACTCAGGAGCTGATCGCCGGCATGCTCGGTGTGCGGCGCGAGGGTGTGACCGAGGCTGCCGGGAACTTGCAGCGTGCAGGGTTGATCGACTACAGCCGGGGCCGAATCACGGTGCTGGATAGACCGGGCCTGGAAGCGCGGGTGTGCGAGTGCTACGAGGTGGTCAGGAAAGAGTATCACCGCCTGCTTCCCGAGGTGATTCCTCCACGTTGAGGGCGTCGAGGGTCGCACCGATCGCCGCTTCTGGTTAGAAATGGGCCCTATCCGATACTGCCATGCACATCGGCTCGGCGCCGCTCCGGGCTCTGTTCATGGGTCCCGTACCCCAACCTGCAACGGCTCCGTTGCAGGCGTCCAATGTGCGCCACCGTACGGATGAAGTGCTCAGCGCGGGGTAGACTGATAGTGAGACATCAGATTGGATGTCGGGTGGCGTGAAGGCAGACGGCTCTGTGTGGGCGATGCCGGCAGTCAAGCATCGATATTGCCGCCGGAATTTCAGTAGCCTGAATTTCTAAACCACTTCTACCATGGGTAACGACAAATGAACAACATCTCCACAAGTGCGCTTTTCGGCACCATGGCTTTGGTGTTGGTGCTGACACTCGCGGCCTGCAGCACCGCATCGAAGTATGAGCCGGCGCCAGCCGCCGCAGCCCCGATGTATGAGCCGAAACCAGACCGCAATTAATTACTCCCCATTGTCGACCGTATTTGCTGTTAACTTGGAAATTGAACTTCTCAAGTTGACGGCAAATGCCGAGGGAAATTCCAGGCGACTCGTGTCTGGAGTGTAGCGTCGTGATTTCTATTCAATTCCGGCCCGCTGCGATTGCCTTCCCTACCATCCTCCTCGGCCATACCGGCCTGATTTTCGCCGCCTCCTCGCAGCCGATCTTTTATGACGCTCAGGGATCCGTTTCGAGTCCGCTTCCACCCGAATATTCGATCGACAAGGACGGGTCCGTAACGCTGCGAATTTGCTTTAACTGGTCGTGTGCGCGCAGACAGACGATGACTTTTACGCTCCTCAGGGGAGATCTGTGACATCGGCTTGCTACCAACGCCGGGGGCTACTTCATCACCTCGCGCCAGTCCCAGCAGCACGGAGGCTGCGCCGTGCAGCTTTCCCTCATGTTCAAACACATAAACCTTGGTGTTCACCTTATCGACAATCGCGAATGGAATGTTGAGATTGTCTCTTGAGCTGACAACCCAATCCGCAAAATCCCGTGTCCTGCGCAATGCGCTCTCTGCCTCAAAGTCGGCCTGCCCGGAACCATTCGCTCTAGCCGTTTTTTGTTAAAAAATAACGGGATATCCGCGTCTTCAGAGTAGTCTTCAAACATCGGGTTAGCCCTATGAGCGACAATGTCTGTCTCCTTTGCCAGGTGCGTGCTGCAACCGGAAACCAACAGACCACCACACATGCCTAAGACCATAGAGATGATATAATTGTTCTGAGGGCGTCGCAGCCGGGAATCAGGCTGCCGCGTCGTCGTCCGCTCGGTATCTCGCGACGCTGACCCTGGTGGTGATCTCGATGGGTACATCGGGGAGAACGTGATTTGAGGTACGTCGAGGACTCACCATCACTTTGGTCGGGGCTTATCTGTTTGCCGCCGCTTTCGTCCGGCGGTGCCTGAATAGCTGAGGCAGGGCGATGACTCCATTAGGAGAAAGCCCGTACAACAGCGGCACGGGCGGTCGACGAACATTAGCCGGCGGATCGCTCCGCCGGCCCGAGGTCAACACAGAGGTCACCTCGAAATCCGGTTCACATGCTACCGATGGTCACTGGCTTCTTCACTTGACTGTCGACAATGGTGTAGCCAGTGATTTCCGCGACAGTCGACGGCATGTCTCGCGTGGACGTTGCACTCACGGCGGTATTCGCGTCGTCGCGGGCTCGCCCGCTGGCCGTTGCCGGTTGTGCTGAATCCTTATCTCTGTTCCGCCGTCTGGCCCTGCATCTGCTGCTTTGCCATTTCCCGGGTCTCGTCGACGCTCAACTGCCGAATCTGGACGCGAGCCTCACCTGACTGATTGAACTGAACCTGTGGCTCGCCTTCACTCGCAATCTGAGCCACCGGCTGGGCCGCGTTGTAGCGAACCTGCGGCTGGGTTTCGGAGATGTTCACGGTCTGGGAAGCTTTGTCGATGTCGAAACGCGGTTTAGCGACGAAACCCGCTACTGTCTGTGCGCCACCGAACGCAGGCGGGTTCCGGTACCCTTCTGCTGTCAATCGCTGCCGATGGGGATTCGAGTTGGTGGTCAGAGCAAGAAACGTTTCTCGGAGCAGATCAATGGCAGACAATAGAAGAGCGCGGAACATGGCGGGGTTGGGGGTCTGCCTCGCCAAGCGCCGGATTCGTTCGGTTCCGATCAAAAAACGGACGCGGCCGAGCAGTCGAAAACGCCTCGCCGCGACCCTCGCGAGCGCGATCGTGTGGCTCCAGCCGGCGAAGGCCGACGACCAGCGGCGGCTGCAAACGGGGGATGCCCTGATCTCCTCCCGAATCGAAGGAACGCACGACCGCCCCGTGGTCTTCATCTGATGTGCCGCTGCTGGTTCTAGTTGCGTCCGATCATCAGGATACCGCCGAGCGGGAAGCACTGTGGCTCGAGATCCAGCGCCGAACGGCCGCTCTTTCACCGCAGGGTGAGTTGCAGGTGGCGCAAGGCAGCGGACATTTCATCCAGGAGGATCACCCTGAGACGGTCGTCGCCGCGATCGAAGCGGTTTTGGCCGCGACGGGGACCGACCTCGGGGATTGCAAGCAGCCGAGCAACGCGAGCGGCGAGCCGCCTGAGAAGTCGAAGTAAGATAATGACCTACTTGGTCTCGAACACGAAAAATCTGCAAGGGGACGCCGCTGATCCTCACATCAACGAAGCGGTAGACTCGCAATGGTTGAAAGGACGACTATTCTGGATGGGAGTCTATGCGTCGTTTGCGAGACCACGGCTCGCCCGAGGAAGCAGGAGCAGTAACATGGACAACAGCATCTGGTTTTGGCTGATCGTCGGTGCGGTATTCGCGTTCGCCATCCTCAAGACCCATGCCGAGCATCGCGCCTACGCGACCGCGAAGGATGCCTACCGAGATGCCCTCGCGGCCTTGGCCGACGACCCGGCCAACACCGCCCTGCGCCAAGATGCTTTGCGCAAGGGCCGCGCCCTCACCGCTGCCGGTCGGCGCATCAATGCAGGCGCCAAGACACCGCGCGTGAGCGTCCATGATGAGCGGGCCATCCGCAACGATCTCGACGCCATCTACGCGGGTGCAGCGCTCGCACCCGCCGGCATCGCAGAAGGGCTTGCCAGGCTCGCCGCGCTGCACCGCGAGGGCGTGCTGACCCCGGAGGAGCTTGCCCGCCTGAAACGACAGATCACCAATCGGTCGAGCGGAGTCGAGGACGTGATCAGGCTTCTACGTGGGCTAAAGGCCCTCGAGCGCGAGGGCGTGCTCACCGAGGGCGAATTCGACATCAAGAAATGGGACATCCTCTCCAAGCGGCTGCTGCGCAAGGACTGACCTACCGACCGTGGATCTCGTGCTGGAGCGCGGGCAGCACGGCCGGTCGCAGACCGCTGATGTAACCCTGGATCGCGCTGACGACTTCTTCCGGTGCCTCCTGTTCAGGACGCGCGTTACCCACATGGAGGTGCAGCTAGATCGGGATGGAGCGGTTCAGTTCCCGCGCCCAATCGACGATGAAGGTGGTGGCGGCGGGATAGAGGTCGCGTTCGCGAAAGGGCGAGGGATCGAATGTCTCAAACAGCTGTTCGATCCGCGTAATTCGGATGTCGATCGCAGCTGGAAGCAGTGCTGTTGCCATGGTCGATACCTTCAGAACGTTGGGGGTTGTCGTGTTTTAGCGGTGGGTCCAATGCCTTGGCTGCCCGGCCCCGGGGTGCCGTCACAGCCGTCGGTCGGCGCCCTGAACCCTTGGCGTCAGGATCGAAGGCAACCCGCTGGAATGCGGTGTTGTGCGCAACGGGGAGTGGCAAACCAGGCGGACCTGCGGGCCGGCGTGCCAGGTGGGT
>NZ_JAABRP010000216.1 GCF_011390875.1 Thiocapsa sp. | reverse complement strand
TGCGCGATCGCATCTCGAGCGAGATGTGGGAGGCGCTCAACGAGCTGTGGCTCTCTGCCGACAAGCATCTGAAGACGACACTGCAGCCCTGGCGCGCGGCCGAGTTCTACGCCTTCATCCATCGCCAGGTCGCGGCCTTCTTCGGTCTGACCCAGAGCACCATGATGCGGGGTCAAGCCTACGGCTTCATGGCGCTGGGTAGCCTCCAGGAGCGCGCGGACATGACCGCGCGCATCCTGGATACGCGCTACCACTTGCTGCTGCCGGATCTGAAGCTTGTCGGCTCGCCGTTGGACTACTACCAGTGGGGTGCGCTGCTCAAGTCGCTCTCCGGTTTCGAGGCATCCGCCCGATCGACGTGATCGAATTTGTGGTGCTCGACACGGATTTCCCGCGATCGCTCGCCTACTGTGTGGACGGTATGGAACGCGCGCTCGGGCGCATCGGGAGCTTGCCCGACGGAGCGATGCCCGAGCGTCTTGCGGCACTGCGGCGACATCTCGACGGCGCAACGCCCCAAGGGATTCTGGATCTCGGTCTGCACGAGTATCTCGATGACTTCCTGGGGCTCTTGGCCGATTTCGGCACGGCGCTGCAGAGCGACTATTTCGAGGCGCACCTGGGGGATGATGCTCAGTGAAATATCAGATCGAGCGGGTTTGTCGGATCCACTTCGCGGCCCCGGCACGCGAGCATCACGTCCAGATCCGCCTGGCGCCTTGGGACGACGAGAGTCAGTCGCTCCTGCAGATCCAGCTCTCGGTGGCACCCGACGCCGGCGTTGCCGCCTGTCGGGACGGGTTCGGTAACCTGTCGCATCACTTCGCGGTGATGGGGGCGCACCGGGAGCTTGCCTTCACCATGACGGCGGAGGTTGAGACCCTTCGCAGCAATCCTTTCGACTTCCCGGTGATTGCGCTGGCACGCGAACGCGCCTGGATCGACGACGCCCTTCGTCAAGCACCGCGCCTCTGGGACTTTGTCCTCCATCAGGGGCCACTGACCCCCGCGCTGCCTGAGCAGATCTGCGGACACCGGGTGCCGATCCTGCGTGAGGATCGACCTCTCCTGGAGCAGGTTCAGGAGGCGAGCGCCTGGATTCAGTCGGTGACCCCGTTCGACCCGAAGGTCGAGCTGCCGGTTGCCGCACTGCCTGCATTGTTCGACGCCGGGCGCGGCTGCGCCGCCGATCTGGCGCACCTCTTGATTGCCTTAATGCGGCAGTGGTCCATTCCAGCGCGATTCGTCTCCGGGTATCTGGACGCGAGCTATTTCGACCCGGACGACGAAGATCCGCCGGGCACGGAACCCCGCGAGCAGAGGCTCCACCACTGGGCAGAAGTGCTGATCCCGGGCGGTGGCTGGCGCGGCGTCGACCCGGCGATGGGGCTGCTCGCCGATGCGACCTACATGCGCGTGGCCGTCGGTCGCGATGCAGGCGACGTGCAGCCGCTGCGACAGACCTGTCGCAGCGACGGATCGGTGCCGGAGCTCGAAGAAACCCTAGCCGTCACGCCTATTGAACCGCGTCCGGAGTGATCTGCGAATATCTCGGATTCGTCGTGCCTCGTCCGACCAAAGGACGTCGTAGTCGACGCGGTTCAAGAATTTTAAAATATTGTTTTTCTTATCCTAAACCGCGTCGACTTCAGCACTTAAAGAGTGCTGTAACATCTCCATCGACTCGACGATCTCCGAGAACACCGGACGCGGTTTAGCGCGGTTCAGTTCTGGACGCGCGAGGCCCGCGTCAACTCAGAGAACCGCACCCCCCGCAACCCGCCGATCTCCAGACTCAGCCGCTCGATCTCGGCCGGCATGCCGCGAATGATGATGGTCTCCAGACAGTTATGATGGTCCATGTGGACATGGGTCGTCGCCACAACGTGGATGTACTGACGATGCTGAATGTCCAGGATGTGCTGGGTGAGCTCGCGCTGATGATGGTCGTAGACGATGGTGAGCACGCCGGCGACCTCCACGTCGCCGCGCTCCCAGGTCTCCTCCACGATCCGCTCGCGGATCAGGTCGCGCACCAACTCGGAGCGCGAGGCGTAGCCCTTTTTGACCACGCGTCGATCAAGCTCGTCCAGCAACGGGCGGGGCAGGGAGACGCTGAAGCGGATGGTTTCCTCGCGAACGCTTTCCTCGACAGAAGACATGTCGGGCCTCTTAAACCGCGCCGAGCGCGGTATGCGATGTTTCTCGATGGGATCGCCCCGGCGGATTTGACGGCCGCTGGAGACGCCGCGGTTTAGAAGTCATCGAAGCCGTCGAAGTCGCCCATATCGCCGTCGTCCAGCATCTGTTGGTCGTATTCCGAATCCAGCCCCGGATCTTCAACAGGTTCGTCGGTCGCCTGTGCCTCCTCCGCGGCGAAGAGGCCGGTCAGCAAGTTGGCCATCATCACGCCGCCCGCAACCGCAACCGCGGTCTGGAGTGCCGATCCCAGGAAGCCGCCGCCCGCCCGGTTCGATTGACCGGGCTGCATGCCGCTCATCTGAAACGAACGACCCAAGGTTCGGCCGGCCGGAATGCCCGGGGCACCCGCACGCGGGTTCGGTGCTCCGAACAGGCTGTCGAGGAATCCGCCCCCGGTCGGTCGGTTCGCCAGATCTTGCTCCAGCTCCTGCACGCGTTGGCCAAGTGTCTCGATGGCACGTTCCTGGACCAGGATCGCTTGGGCCATGTAATAGGGTGCCGCGGGCTGATGCGCGACCGCCGCGGCGATCTGCTGCTCCGCAGCCGGGTCGCGCGGTCCGGTTTGGTGCTCGGCCTGTCGCAGCTTGCCGAACAGGTCGTCGATGATCCGCTGCTCGTTTAGTCTCTGCTCGTCTTGGCTTTGCTTGTTGTGGTCCATGCCTCGCCTCCAAAGGTGAATCAAGTCGAATTGCTCCAACCACCTAAAGATATCCGGTCGGACACCGAGACTCCAATGCTCAGTCCCGCGGGATGAGGGCTCGGCGGGACTCGCCTTTGCCGTCGGCCCGGGTAGACGCCTGCAAGGCCGGGTGCTACCTTCGCGGGTATTACCACTTGTTCTTAGGTACTACGCGACTCGGCCTTTGGCCGGGCCTCGAAAACAGCTATGCACATCGTCGACGGTGTTCTCGATGCGCCCGTCCTGATCGGCGCCTCTATGCTCGCGGTTGCCGGCGTCGCTCGGGGGTTGAGCGCGCTCGATACCGAGTCCATCCCACGTGCCGGGCTCCTGACGGCCGTCTTTTTCATCGCCTCTCTGATCCACGTGCCGGTCGGTGCGTCGAGCGCCCATCTGATGCTGACCGGACTGATGGGTTTGCTGCTCGGTTGGGCAGCCTTTCCAGCGATCCTGGTCGGCCTGCTGCTGCAGGCTGCCTTTTTCGGGTTCGGCGGTCTGACCGTGATCGGAGTCAATACACTCAATCTGGCCCTTCCGGCGGTCGTGATCGGCCTGCTCGCGCAACGCTTCTTGATGCGCTCGGACATCTCTCCTCGGTCGGCGACGGTGCTCGTAGCCGGTTTCTTGGTCGGTGCCTTGTCGTTCGGCGTGTCTGCCGTGTCGGTCGCCGGTGTGCTTGCGCTGAGCGGGAGCGAATTCCTCGTGGCGGCGAAACTGATCCTGATCGTTCAGGTCCCGGTGATGCTCGTTGAAGGTGCCATTTCCGCTGCGACCTTGCGTCTTCTCTTGAGCGTGCGTCCCGAGCTGCTCCCGGCGGTTGCAAGCGGTCGCCTTCTGCCGGCCGGGCGGACGAGCATGTAGGCGCGACGTGGGTGACGATTCAGAAACACGTTAAGCATGTGCGCAAGTCACGTGTCGGAAATCAGTTGAGCACGGTATCGATACCCGTTTCATCTGATTGCCGGACAACACCGTGGCGTCGGCTTGAGCCCGGCGCGAAAAGGCTGTCCGGATGTCAAATGGAACGGCTCTATCCTCTTCATCCATGTCCGTAACATTCCTAAACGCGCCCGCAGACTTGCGCTGCATGGCCCGGCATGCGCATCCTTGTCGGTGCCATGACAGACTCCGTCTCAACTCCGCTCAAGCCGCACCCCGCCGCGCGGATCGCGCTTGTGCGCGACCAGGCCGGCCGCGTGGTTTTGGCGATCGGCGGAGCTTGGCAGCTCGACGCTGATCTGCCGGACCTGGATCGGATCGATGCCGAGCTGTTCACCGAGCCGGGTCCCACGTCCGTTGCTTTCGAGACCTCGGATCTGGTCGCTTGGGACTCGGGCCTCGTGAGCTACCTCGCCTCCCTGGCCTGGCGGTGTCGGGAAAGCGGCATCGCGATGCAGGAGGAGGGGCTGCCCGATGGGATTCAAGCGCTGTTGCGTTTGGCCTCTACGGTGCCGGAGCGACGCGCCGAGGGTCGCGACGAGCATGCCGACCCCTTTCTGCGGCGTTTCGGACTGGACTTCATCGATCTGGCGCGCTCCACCGGCGAGATCCTCGCCTTCATCGGCGAGGTCACTCTCGCACTGCGCTCGATGCTCGCGGGGCGTGCGCGTTTCCGGCGCTCCGAGCTGTGGCTGCTGGTCGAAGAGGTCGGTGCCGATGCCCTGCCGATCATCAGTCTCGTCAGCTTTCTGGTCGGACTCATCCTGGGCTATATCGGCGACCAGCAGCTGGCCCAATTCGGTGCACGGATCTTCGTCGCCGACCTCGTCGGGCTGGCCATCGTCATCCAGATGGGCGCGCTCATCACGGCGATCGTGCTCGCCGGGCGGACCGGGGCGGCCTTTGCGGCGCAGCTCGGGAGCATGCAGGTGAACGAAGAGATCGATGCCCTGCGCACCATGGGGATCTCGCCGGTCGAGTTCTTGGTCTTGCCGCGACTGATCGCGCTGGTGGCCATGACGCCCCTCCTGGCGGTCTACGCAAACCTGATGGGGCTCCTGGGCGGTGCCTTCGCCGGCACCGTGGTGGGTGGTCTCAGCCCGACCGAGTATTTCACCCAGACGGTTGCGGCGATCGGCTGGAACCACATCACGCAAGGCTTGATCAGCGCGACCGTCTTCGGGGCGATCGTCGCGGTGTCGGGTTGTCTGCGCGGCATGCAGAGCGGACGCAGCGCCGCCGCTGTCGGCGAGGCGACGACCTCGGCCGTGGTCACCTCGATCGTCTTCATCGTGATCGCCTCGGCGGGCCTCACCATCGTCTTCGACGCGATCGGGCTGTCTTAACCCGCTGCCGCGCCGATGTCGATCCAAGTCGCAGATGACAGGACCGACCACATGTCACCCGATGGGCCGACAAAGCCGCCGAGCGACTCGCCGAGAGTCCCTCCGGTATCCGAGCCCATATCCGAGCCCACTTCCGAACAGGCGGATCCACATATCCTGCTCGATGCCGTGTCGGTCGGCTACGGCGAGACGGTAATCCAGCACGATCTGAGTTTCGGTGTCCGGCGCGGCGACGTTTTCGTCATCATGGGCGGCAGCGGCAGCGGAAAGAGCACCCTCATGCGCAGCTTGATCGGACTCCTGGCGCCGCAATCCGGGCGGATCCTGTTCGACGGCGAGAGTTTTTGGGACGCGCCCGAACACGCGCGCACCCGACGGATGCGGCGCAACGGTGTCATGTATCAGAGCGGTGCACTCTGGAGCTCCATGACACTCGAAGAGAACGTCGCCCTGCCGCTCGAGCAATATACCGACCTGCGGCGCAGTCAGATCCACGAGGTCGCGGTCTACAAACTGGCCTTGGTCGGGCTTGCGGCCTATTGCGACTACTATCCCTCCGAGATCAGCGGGGGGATGCGCAAACGCGTCGGTGTTGCCCGCGCGATGGCACTTGATCCGGATATCCTTTTCTTCGATGAGCCCTCCGCGGGGCTGGATCCGCTGAGCGCACGTCTGCTCGATGACTTGATCCTCGAACTGCGCGAGAGTTTGGGGACAACCATGGTCGTCGTCACGCACGACCTCGCCAGCATCTTTACCATCGCGGACGACTCGGTGTTCCTCGACGCCGCCACGCAGACCATGCTGACGACGGGAAACCCCCGAGATCTGCGCGAGCATTGCGAGATCAAACTCGTCCGTGATTTTTTGAGCCGAGGAGGCGAATGAGCAAACAGGCCAATCCGACCGTGATCGGCGGCTTCGTGCTCGGGGCCTTGACCCTGGTCGTGATCGCGATCCTGGTGTTCGGCAGCGGTGCGCTCTTTCGCGAGCGGGTACCGATGGTGACCTATTTTCCGGGCTCGGTGCAGGGGCTGAGCGTCGGCGCCGGTGTGCAGTTCGAGGGGGTGACGGTCGGACGCGTGACCGGGATCGAGCTCAGCTTCTCGCCGGATTCCGGGATCTTCAGCGTGCCCGTGACCTACGAGGTCTGGCCCGACAGCGTGCGCATCCTCGGGGCGGAGTCGGATGAGTCGCCCGCGCAGATCCTGCGGCGCTTGGTGACTGATCGCGGTCTGCACGCCCGGCTCGAATCGGTAAGCTTCGTCACCGGTCAATACATGATCGCACTTCAACTGGTTCCCGGCCGCCCGCCGCGCCTGATCAAGGATCCGGATGACGTCGTCGAGGTACCTGCGATCGAGGCGACGCGCGACCGGATGTCCGAGATGCTCGAAAACCTGCGGCTCGATGATCTGGTCAACGAGGCCGCGCTGACCCTGGCCTCGGTTCGGCAGTTGATCGGTTCCGGGGAAATGCTGAGGTTGCTCGAGACCCTGAACGCGACCCTGGACGAGGCCCGGATCCTTTTCGGAGACCTCGAACGGGAGGTGGCACCACTCGCACGGCGCCTGGATTCGACCCTCGAAGACTACAGCGCGATGGCGCGAGCGGTGCAAGCTGGTGTGGTACCGGTGACGGAGAACATCGAAACGGTTACCGAAGAGTTGGCGCTGTTGGTGCGCCGGGTCGACGAGCAGGTGGTTCCGCTCTCGGGCGCGACTTTGACCGCGCTCGGCGAGGTCGAGGGTGCCATGCGCTCGCTGGGGGCCTTGACCGGCGACGCCTCCGTGACCCGCGTAAGGCTGGACCGATTCCTCGTCGAAGCATCGGCCGCGGCTCGGTCGCTTCGGGATCTTGCCGACTATCTGGAGCGGCATCCCGACGCGCTGCTGCGCGGTAAGCGATAGCGCGCAAAAGGTTGCTGTCGAAGCCGCCGATTTCGGATTTTGGCGGCCCCGAAACGAATCAGGCCCGGTACGCAAGCGTACCGGGCCTGATTCGCCGAGGCGGGACTCGATTAGAAGTCGAGGAAGCTCACGGTTTTGGTCGAGTCGGCGGAAACCGCCTGCACTTCGACGACCGGCTCTTTCGTCTCTTCGTTTGCGAGACGCTCAGACTCCGGCATGACCATCGTGGTTTGGACTCCGCCCACGAGCAGAGCGACTGCGGCAAGAACACCTAAGGCACCCATGGTACATCTCCGATTTCGAGTGATTGCTGATATGGGAATCATTATATAAGCATATTCTAATTAAGCAAGTCCTAATTTTGATGATCGTCGCCCGAGGTTATCCGGCACCCCGTCCGCTCGCGGTGTCGCTTGTGCAGGTACCTTTGAATGGTCGCTAATATTAGCGATTATTGATCACGATCAACGCT
>NZ_JAABRP010000215.1 GCF_011390875.1 Thiocapsa sp. | reverse complement strand
CTCTACCCAGACGGAACGAGGACCGCGGGATTGGAGTGGGAAGGATGGGTTTCGCTTCGCTCTACCCATCCTACGTGTTTGTTGTGCCGAGCTGTGCGAAGCACAACCGACGGTCAGCACAACCTACGGGTATGTTTTGCGGAAATCGCCTTACGTCAGCGGGGGATTACGCTGAGCCCGACTCGAGGGTCGTCACGCCGACGATCCGATCGATCGTCTTCAGGTAAAGAGGGTCAAGACGCCCGTATAGCCGTAGAGACGATCCTGCGAGATCTCGCCGTTGGCGTAAAAACCGACGATGGGGACATCGCCGAGTGCGGCTTGGATCTGCTTGAGCTCGGCTGAATCCGGGCCGAAGAGGTTGACCCCGCGCCCCAGACAGGAGACGTAGATGCCGCCTCGAGGCGGACCGGACAGGCGGTCCTTGATGCCTTGGAGCATCCGATCGAGATCCTCGCGGGCCGTGTCGGCATCGCGCCTGCAGAACATCAGCTCGCGTCCGGGCTCCACCAGCTCTCCGATCGCGACCATGCCGTGATTGGGATCGATGCCGACCAGATTACGCACCAGATAATCGCCGGTATCCGAGCCCTGGATCGGCAGCCCGGCGAAGATGTAGCCACCCAGTCGCGATAGATCCCGGGCCAGGATCTCGCCGATATCGCGCTTGAGCACATCAAGTGCGGGCTCGCTGTCGAGTCGCATCAGGATGTTGCGCTGGCCTTCGGTGATGACGTGATGGGGTCCGATCGGCGAGCAGCCCTGGCTGAGCCGAGTCAGAATCCCGACCCGTTCGGAGAAGAGAACGCCGGACAGACCGCCACGCGTCACGCCGTCGGCGATGGTCAGGGCGTCCGCACGCGCGCTGGCGAGCCCGCCGACGAGGAAACCTGCAGTCGTGCGCTGTGCGAGCTGCTGGATCAGCGCTTCGGTCAGGCCGTTGGAGGGATCGCCGTGGACGAGGCCCAGATAAGGCGGGTTTTTGCGCATCCAATCGCCGTGACGTAGATCGAAGTCATCGAGATCATCGACCAGGCTCGGGAAGACGCGAAAGTCCTCGGTCGGAAACTCACCGAGCATGACCGCGAGCGCGGGCTCTTCGTAGTACTCGGCCCCGGTCGCACAGATGCCCATACCGACACTGCCGACCCATTGCGCGATGCCCGTGGCCGCGCGAAGACTGCGGAGAATCTCATCGAGATCCTCGGCAAGGACATCGGTGACATACAAAAACCCGAGCGTCGCCTCCTTCGGCACGCTCCCGATCTGCGTTAGACATCGATCGGCGGCCAGACGCCAATCGGGATCTGCGGCATGTCCGAGGCGAAATGGTGTCATCGTCATTCAATCATCCGCAGTGGAGTGTCGAATCGCACCGACACGATGCTAAACCGCGCCCGGTGCGGTATGCGTCATTTGTTGGAGTGTCCGGACCGCGCCGGCTCCAAAGACTGTCGGAGCCGGCGCGGTTTAACAGACTAAAAAATTTAGATTCTAAACCGCGTCTCACTGGGATCGAGGATGTCTCCGAAGCCCAACGCACAATGAAAACGACGCATGTCGCTCTGGACGCGGTTTAGACCTCGGCAAGGTCGCCCTTCTCCTGCAACCAGGCCCGTCGGTCGGATGCGCGCTTTTTGGCCAGCAACATATCGAGGAGGTTGTTGCTGTCGTCTTCGGCTTCAACCGTGAGCTGAACCAGGCGCCGGGTGTCCGGATGAATGGTCGTCTCGCGCAGCTGGCCAGGGTTCATCTCGCCCAAACCTTTGAAACGCTGGACATTGACCTTGCCCTTGATCTTCTCGGCCTCGATGCGGTCGAGGATGCCGCGCTTCTCGCTATCGTCCAAGGCGTAGAAGACCTGTTTGCCGACGTCGATGCGATAGAGCGGCGGCATGGCGATGAAGACGTGTCCCTCCGCGACTAGGCGCCTGAAGTGACGGAGAAAGAGCGCACAGAGCAGGGTCGCGATATGGGCGCCGTCCGAGTCCGCGTCGGCGAGGATGCAGATCTTGCCGAAGCGCAGCCGCGCGAGATCGTCGCTGCCCGGATCCACGCCGATGGCCACTGCGATGTCATGCACCTCCTGGGAACCCAGAACCTCGGCTGGATCGACCTCCCAAGTATTCAAGATCTTGCCGCGCAGCGGAAGGATGGCCTGGAACTCGCGATCGCGCGCCTGCTTGGCCGAGCCACCGGCGGAATCCCCTTCCACCAGAAAGAGCTCGCCGCGCTCCGGATCGGTCGAGGTGCAGTCGGCAAGCTTGCCCGGCAGGGCCGGTCCCTGCGTGATCTTCTTGCGGGTCACGGTGCGACCGGCGCGTAGTCGCGCCTGCGCCGCGCCGATGACCAGCTCGGCGATCCGCTCGCCCTCGGCCACATGCTGATTCAGCCAGAGGCTGAAGGCGTCTTTGACCACGCCCGAAACAAAGGCGGCGCACTCGCGCGAGGAGAGCCGTTCCTTAGTCTGCCCGGAGAACTGCGGCTCGATCAGCTTGACCGAGAGGATGTAGCTGACCCGGCCCCAGACATCCTCCGGCGCCACCTTCACGCCGCGCGGCAGCAGGTTGCGAAACTCGCAGAACTCGCGCACGGCTTCGGTCAAACCGGTACGCAATCCGTTGACGTGGGTGCCGCCCAGCACCGTCGGGATGAGGTTCACATAGCTCTCGGCGACCGCCTCGCCGCCTTCGGGCAACCAGCCCAACGCCCAGCTCGCCGCCTCGTTGGTCCCTTCCAGGTCGCCGACGAAGAGCTGCGACGGCAGGGTCTCGACCCCGTTCAGCGCCTGGAGCAGATAGTCCTTGAGTCCGTCCTGGTAGCACCAGACCTGCTCGTCGCCGCTCGCCTCGTCGCGAAAGCGCACCTCGAGTCCGGGACAGAGGACGGCCTTGGCCTGCAGCAGGTGGGTGAGCGGACGGGTGGCAATCTTGGGCGTGTCGAAATACTTGGGATCCGGCCAGAATCGCAGCCGGGTGCCCGTGTTGCCGCGTCCGACGCTTCCGAGCTGAACGAGGTCGCTCGCCTTCTCCCCGCCGGCGAAGGCCATGTGATGCTCGTGACCGCCACGCTTGACCCAGACGTCCAGGCGCTGAGACAGGGCATTCACCACCGACACGCCGACCCCGTGCAGCCCGCCGGAGAAGCGATAGTTGTCGCCGTTGAACTTGCCGCCCGCGTGCAGCTTGGTGAGGATGACCTCCACGCCGGGTAGACCCTGCTCGGGGTGGATATCCACCGGCATGCCCCGCCCGTCGTCGCTCACCTCGAGCGAGCCGTCGGCGAAGAGCACCACATCGATGCGGCGGGCGTGGCCGGCGAGCGCCTCGTCCACGCTGTTGTCGATGACCTCCTGAGCTAGGTGGTTCGGACGGGTGGTGTCGGTGTACATCCCGGGGCGCTTGCGCACCGGGTCGAGGCCGCTGAGGACCTCGATGGCTGAGGCATCGTAGTGGCCGGTCATGGGGGTTGTAGGTCGATCCTGTCTGTTGTCGTGGTCGGGTTGGAATGAATTTGAGGGCGAGGACCAACGGGACTGGCTTGCTTGCTCACCGGCCGGCCTAAGGCATGATCCCGCGCGCGACCGGCAGGTGCAGAAGTCTCCCCGCGCGAATGAATCCGGCATCGAGCGTCAAGATCGTCTCGGCGCCTTGTCCCGCCGCGATCGCCAAGTGCAGAGCATCGCCCGCGCGCAAACCGCTCGCGGGCGTTTCCAGGTATCGCGCAGCAAGGGCAAAGTCAGCCGTGGTCGGCACAAGCAACAAAAACGACTCTTCCAGAAGACGTGCGAGCTCGCGACGAACCGCCTCGGCCTGGGTGTCGGACAGCTCGCCCATGCGTCGCTTGCGCGAGATCAGACTCGCCAGCTCGACCCGGGTCCAAAGACTCGTTGCCAGGTCGCCCGGCAGCAGTGTCATGACAAATGTCTCGACAGAGTCGCTGGTCTCCTCGGCGATGGCCAGCGGCGCGATGAAGCTGGTATCCAGGTAGACCATTAAACCGCGTCCAGAGCGAGTCGCTTACTTTCAAGTGAGTTCGACATTTGGTGCATCCGGGGCCCTTGGCGGGGACGCGGTTTAAAATTATATATTTCTTAATCGCTTAAACCGCGCCAGCTCCAGCGGACGTCAGGTCTGCCGGGGTCAATCCCATCCAAAAACATCGCATACCGCACCGGGCGCGGTTTAAAAGCCTTCGTCGCGCAGCTCCCGAATCAGCTCAGCGCTCGGTCTGTCCGCCTGCGGCAAACCGGAACGGAACTGCGCGAGCGAGCGCAGGGCCTTCTTCGGCTGGGCGATCGGGACCAGCTTGGCCACAGGCTGCCCGCGACGGGTGATGATGGTCTCCTCGCCGCTCTGGGCCTTGCTCACAAGCTCGCTCAGATGCGCTTTGGCTTCCGCCAGATTGACTGCACCCATGGTCGGCTCCGAATGGTCACATTGTTGGTCATCATGATAGCGCAGAACCGTCGCGCATGAGTGTCGGGCGGTTTGACCCATTCGAGGAGCTGCGGTAATTTAAATCCACCTCCGAAAGACCTCGAACCGCGTCCGGCCAGAACCCGTGGGATTCAACCGAGCGGCGTTATCCAACGAAGCATCGGTACTCATTCAGGACGCGGTTCAAGCGCATGAAAAAGCCAGTCGCTCCGCCCCCGCCTTCCTTCGAGCAGTCACTCGCCGAGCTGGAATCCATCGTCGATGCCCTCGAGAAGGGCGAGATGAGTCTCGAAGAGTCACTGACCGTTTTCGAGCGCGGTATCGGCCTGACCCGTGCCTGCCAACAGGCGCTGGATGTGGCCGAGCAACGCGTGCGTATCCTCACCGACACTCGGCCCGATGCCGGACCCCGGTCCGAATCCGGCTCCGATCTAGAGCCCTTCGAATCCAATGACTGACGCCACTCTGGACGACTTTCGCGCGCGCTGCAGCGCCCGCGTCGAGACCACGCTCGACGCGCTTCTGCCGCATGCAAACGTGCAGCCCTTTCGGCTGCACGAGGCCATGCGCTACACGGTCCTCGGCGGCGGCAAGCGCATCCGTCCGCTCTTGGCCTATGCCGCCGGGGCGGCACTCGGTGTGGATCCCGCCCTGCTCGACCGCCCCGCCTGCGCGGTCGAGCTCATCCATGCCTACTCCTTGATCCACGACGACCTCCCGGCGATGGACGACGACGATCTGCGGCGCGGGCGCCCGACCTGTCATCGCGCCTTCGACGAGGCGACGGCGATCCTGGCCGGCGATGCGCTTCAGACCCTTGCCTTCCAGGCGTTGGCCGAGTCGCCCGGACTGGATGCCGAGAAGCGCATCGCGATGGTCGCAAGCCTCGCGCGTGCCAGCGGGGCACGCGGCATGGTCGGCGGACAGGCACTCGATCTGGCCGCCGAGGGCAGCGTCTTGGACGTCGCCATGCTCGAGCACATCCACATCCACAAGACGGGCGCCTTGATCAGAGCGGCCGTGCAGATGGGCATCCTCGCTCACGAGGCAACGGACCCGGACCATGCCGAGCGTCTCGATCGCTATGCCAAATGCATCGGTCTCGCCTTTCAGATCCAGGACGATGTGCTCGATGTGGAAGGCGACACCGATCTGATCGGCAAGACGGCCGGTCGCGATCAGGTCTTGGAGAAGGCGACCTACCCGGCCCTCGTCGGATTGCCCGAAGCCAAGGAGATGGCCGCCGCCTTGATCGCCGATGCGCTCGAGAGCATCGAGGTTTTTTCATCCGGAGCCGAGCCCCTGCGCTGGATCGCGGAAGCACTGATCGGTCGCAAACACTGAGGCATGCAGCGTCTCCGCAAAGGCGACCCCACCAAAGATCGACGCCGAAGATCGGTGCGGGCACGCCGCGCCGGTTTGTCTTGTCCGCCTCAGCCCCCAATTCTCGGGTTTGACACCAAAGACGATCCATCGAGAGAAGTCACATCATGGAGCAAGTGCTCGAGCCCAACTGCTGCGCCGCACCCGAAATCGCCGACGTCCAGGGGAGCGCCGACTCTCGCCGGATCGCCATCGACAAGGTGGGTATCAAGGACATCCGCCACCCGGTGCGTGTGAGCGATCGCAGCGGCACCGAGCAGCACACGGTCGCCAACTTCAACATGTACGTGTACCTGCCGCACGACTTCAAGGGGACCCACATGTCCCGTTTCGTGCAGATTCTGAACAATCATGAGCGCGAGATCGGCGTGTCCTCTTTCAAGGAGATGCTGACCGAGATGTCGCAGCGTCTGGAGTCCGAGGCCGGTCACATCGAGATGCGCTTCCCCTTCTTCGTGAACAAGAAGGCGCCCGTGACCGGCGTGGAGAGCCTCCTCGACTACGAGGTCACCTTCATCGGCGAGATTCAAGAGGGCCTCCCGAGCTTGGAGATCAAGGTCGTCGTGCCCGTCACCAGCCTCTGCCCCTGCTCCAAGAAGATCTCGGCCTACGGTGCGCACAATCAGCGCTCCCATGTGACGGTGCAGGTGCGCTCGCAGAGTCACATCTGGATCGAGGAGCTCATCGAGATGGTCGAGGCGGAGGCATCCTCGGAGCTGTTCGGGCTGCTGAAGCGACCCGACGAGAAGTACGTCACCGAACATGCCTACGACAACCCCAAGTTTGTCGAAGACCTGGTGCGTGACGTCGCCACGCGACTGAACGAGGATCACCGCGTCACCGCTTACGTGGTCGAGGCCGAAAACTTCGAGTCCATCCACAACCATTCGGCCTACGCCCTGATCGAGCGCGACAAAGACCGCGAGGCCCGTATCGCCGAGGCGACGCTCTGATCCTGCTGCTGCACGGGTTTACCGGCAGCGGCGAGGATTGGTGGGCCTGTTGCCCGAGCCTGAAAGGCCATGCGCTCGCTATTGACCTGCCCGGACATGGCGCCGACTCGGCGCCCGCTCGGCCCTTCCAAGACAGCATCGGCGATATCCTCGGCGCCCTTCCGGACAGCGTCGACGAGGTCGTCGGCTACTCCCTGGGCGGACGTTTCGCGCTCGGCTTGATGGCGCTCGACCCGGAACGCTTTCGCCGTGCAACCATCATCTCCGCCCATCCGGGTCTCGAAGACGCATCCCAGCGTGCCGACCGGCTCGCCGCTGACCGGGCGTGGATCCGACGGCTCCGCGACGACGGAATCGAGGCGTTCGTGGCGGCTTGGGAGTCACAACCCTTGTTCGCGTCCCAGGCCGGTTTGCCGAGCGCGGCGCTGGCGCGGCAGCGTCGGCGGCGCTTAGGCCAACGCCCGACGGGACTTGCGGCATCTCTCGAGCAGCACGGACTCGGGCGCATGCCGAGCCTTTGGGGAGCGTTGACGGCCTTTCCGGGAGATCTAACCTGGATCGTCGGGGCTTCCGATGCGCGCTTTCTCGGAATCGCTCGGGAGGTCTTACGCCGGCGTCCCGCGACGCGACTGCATGTCCTGCCCGGCGTCGGCCATAATCCCCTACTCGAGTGCCCCGAGATCTTGAGCGATCTTTTGGCCTAAACCGCGCCCGGTATGGTATGCGTCGTTTGTTGGAGTGGTTTGGCCGCGCCAGCTCCGACAACCGTCGGAGCTGGCGCGGTTTAGGTGAACATATCCGCGGTGATGTTGC
>NZ_JAABRP010000214.1 GCF_011390875.1 Thiocapsa sp. | reverse complement strand
AACAAGCGTAGTCGTGGCGGCCTTTAAACTAACCTACAGACTGTCCTGCAGCGAAAGATGAATCCGCGCCATCCTTTTGGCGCGCGTCAATCCGACGTAGACCCGTTTACGCAGGTTCTCATACAGCTCGCGCGAAACGAGGCGTTATGGACGCGCAGAGCGCCGAACACTGAACGAGACGCCCTCGCGGGCCCTCAAGTGAGCAACCACCACAAAGAGGTTGTCCGCTCGCGGATTGCCTCGCTCACCGAGCATCCGCATCGGGATCTTCGGGCTCCTTTGAAGCTCTGGTAAGTGCCATTCGTCTCACCCTTCCTTCTTGCGGTGTCGGCGAACACCCACCTGAACCGCGCCGACTCGGCCCCCCGAGGATCCAGCAGCGCCGATCCGACTCGGGGCCCGGCGCACGTCGGACAGGACGCGGTTCAGTCTCAATGAAAGTGATGCACGAACCGCAGGTTGAATCTAGAGCCCTCGGGGCGATTCTCCGCCTCCGTTTCCCAATAAGCGTTCACGAAGAGATGGTCGTGCTTGGAGAAGTGGTAGACCAGGCCGGGGCCAATGCCGATGACCTGCTCCTCGCTGTCGCGCACGCCGCGACCGTCGATCTTGCTCTCGGTGAACTGCTTGAGAAAATAGCCGTTGATGCCGATACGCAGCCGATTCGGCAGCACCTCGTAGGCACTCGCGAAGTTGGCATGGATGGCTTGACCGGCCTGGGAATCGTTGGCGCCGAGCGGCTTATAGGGGTCGCTGTTCTCCGCGTTCCAGAGATAGTGCAGACGCCATGAGGCCGTCCATTTCGGCGCCAAGAAGGCCGTCGCGGCCCAATAGGGATTGAAGGAGAAGTAATTGCTGCCGACGTTCAGTGCATCGTTCGCGTCGTAGGAGCCGGTCGGGAAGATCAGCTGAAATTCGACCCGCTGTACGAATCTGGGTCCGTTTGGACCCATGATGGGATCCCACTGCAGATAGGGTCCGATCAAGAGATCCCCCAGATTGCCCCCGTTCGCCGAGAGCGCGAAGTTGTCCTTCGGATCCAGATCGAAGCCGGCATAGGGCAACATCAGATTCATGCCCCACTTACCGCCCAGCAGCAGGGGTTGGTCCGATTGATAAACGAGCTGGGTCAGACCGATGTTCGCCTCGACCTCGGCCTTCTCGAGACCGCGCGCGGTCGGCAGACGCAGGTCAGTGCCGCCGGCATCCTTGAGGCGCCCGTTGCGATAGAACTGCACGTACTGCTGGGCGTACCATCCTGGCCCCGACGGCGGCGCACCGTCCAGAAAACTGGTGAACCCGAGATTCACCGCGGGCAGGTCGTACGCCTGTGTCAGCGACGCCATCCCGAGCCCAACCCCCGCAACCCACAGTCTTGCACCCTTCTTCGTCATCGTCGCGCCCCTGATTGTTCTTGAGTTTGGAAACGAGGCGCGACCCCCTCGCGCCCGAAAAGCGCGTGAAGGATAAGGGAATGCGTGGGGCGTGACAAAGCGATGACAGCGTGGGGGAGCGAAGAACCTCCGGGTGACGGCCTTCACCTTCCAGCCGCCTGCCTCCGGGCGCCTGCCGCCTGCCGCCTGCGTCCAGCGACTCGCTATCAGCGATCAGATGTCAGCAGCGGATCCAGACCAGGCACGATCCATCGGGATGCGGTGGAGGCTGGCGGCTGGAGGCTGAAAGCTAACAACTGAGAGCCAATGACTGATCACTAACCGCCGACCACCCCGCCTCCTTCGCCGCTCACGCTGCCCGATACCGCGTCCAGAGGGAGATGCTCATTTTCGGGTGAGCTCGTCGTTTGGTGAATCCGCAACCCCAAGCGGGGACACGGTTTAAAATGATATATTTATTAATCTCTTAAACCGCGCAGACTCCAGCGGTCGTCATGCCTGCCGGAGCCGATCCCATCCAAAAACATCGCATACCGCGCCGGGCGCGGTTTAATCCTGCTCGAAGAGATCGAGCTGGCTCCCCGGGAGCTGCGGCCGGCGAAAGCGCGACGCGTCGAGATCCCATCCGCTGTCCTGTCGGTCCAAGCCCAAGCGTCGCGCGGCTAGGCGAAAGCGCTGAGCGAGCAGCTCGGCGACCGGGCCTTTTCCGGTCATGCGAGAGCCGAACTCCGGGTCGTTGAGACGTCCACCCCGACATTGTCGGATCAGGCTCAGGACCCGCTCGGCCTGATCCGGGACATGCACTCGGAGCCAGGCAGCGAACAGCGCAGCAACCTCGCGTGGCAAACGGATCAGCAAGCAGCCGGCGCGGGAAGCACCCGCCGCAGCGGCTCGCTCCAGGATGCGCTCCAGGTCCACATCCGTCAGACCCGGGATCAGCGGCGAGACGAGGACGCCGACGGGCACGCCGGCCTGCGCCAGCCTCTGCACGACCTGCAAGCGCCGCTCCGGGGAGGCTGCCCGCGGCTCCAGCCGACGCGCCAGGTGCGGATCGAGCGTCGTCACCGAGATCTGCACCGCGACCAGTCCAAGCTCGGCCATCGGGACCAGCAGATCCAGATCGCGCAGGACCAGGGCCGACTTGGTGGTGATGGCGACCGGGTGACGACACTCATGCAGGACCCGAAGCACCGAGCGCGTCAGCGCGAGGCGTCGCTCGATCGGCTGATAGGGATCCGTGTTCGCCCCGAGCACCAGGGTTGCGGGGCGATAATTCCGGGCAGCCAGCTCTTGCTCCAGTTGGCGCACTGCATCCGGCTTCCAGAAGAGGCGGGTCTCGAAATCCAGCCCGGGAGAGAGGCCCAACCAGGCGTGTGTCGGACGCGCATAGCAATAGATACAGCCATGCTCGCAGCCGCGGAACGGATTCACGGAGCGATCGAAGGGGATGTCGGGCGACTGGTTGTAGCTGATGAGGGTACGGCTCGTGTCCACCCCGAGCTGCGTGCGCAGGGGCGGGACCTCATCGTCGAGCGGCCAACCGTCGTCCTCGGCCTCGCGTCGCTCGGCCGAATAGCGCGAGTCCGGGTTCAGGGTCGCTCCGCGTCCCGCGGGTTTGGTCGATCCGGTCATTTCGGGAGAGGCCGCCGTCCGCCGGCCTCCAGCGCGCGGCCCTTCAAGTTGCCCGTGTGCGCCCGTCTGGCCCGACATTCATCCCGGCGCAGGGCGAACAGGCCCCCGCCGAGGCGAGCCTGCAACGCGAAGCAGGAGGCCGACGGCGGGAGACCGGCGGCATTCTCCGGCATAATGAGCATCACCCAATCACAGCAGGCCAACGCGTGTCCTTCACCTTCGCCCCAATCGGCTACATCCGCTCGCCCTACACCGACAAATTCGGGATCCCGCGCCAGCCCGGATTGGTCACAGCCGCCGAGGCGCGTGTGGAGCTTCTGCCCGAGTTCGCCCGAGAGGAGGCATTCAAGGGACTCGAAGGCTTCTCGCATGTCTGGATCCTCTTCGTCTTTCACGAGGGCTGTCTGACCGCCGGTTGGAGCCCGACGGTGCGGCCTCCGCGTCTCGGCGGCCGCGAGAGCGTCGGCGTCTTCGCAAGCCGCGCGCCGTATCGGCCGAACCCCATCGGGATCTCCGCGGTCGAGCAGCTGGGGCTCGTCAGAGATGCGCGCGGACTCGCGCTCGCGCTGCGGGGCGTCGATCTATTGGATGGCACGCCGGTCCTGGACATCAAGCCCTATGTGCCATATGCCGACAGCATCCCCGAGGCCGGAAGCGGTTTTGCAACGGCACCCGAGATCGCCGCTGCAGACGTCGCCTTTTCCGTGGAGGCATTACACGGCATTGCCGAAGCCGATCCGACCGGGACGCGCAGACTGCGCACGCTGATCGAGCAGGTCCTCGCCCAAGATCCGCGCCCGGGTTATATGGATCGCTACCCCGAGCGGCGCGAGTTCGGACTCCGGCTGTATGACCGCAATGTCCGCTGGCGGATCGAGGGGAAGGCGATGCAGGTGGTCGCCGTCGAGCCGATCGGAGACACGATCTGAACGGCTTGCTGATCAACTTCGGAAACCCAAAGCTGGAGTATCGGCGCTTCACGCGAAGTAGGAGCCCTGAACAGACATGAACAGGATATGAATGAATTCTGAACATTGATGAAGAGGATGAAGAGGATGGGAATCAGGAGCGTTTGTCCTGTCTATCCTCGTCAACCATTTTTATAAGATCCCCATGTATAACACTGATAACCACAACCGAATCGACGCTGTCCGTGAAAACTTGGGGCAGCGCGCTCACCGGCGCTGACGTAGCGCCTCGTAGAGACAGACGCCGGCTGCGACCGAGACGTTGAGACTCTCGACCGTCCCGCACATGGGTAGACGGACCAGTCGATCGCAGTGCTCGCGTGTGAGGCGGCGCAGGCCGGTGCCTTCGCTGCCCATGACGAGGCCGAGCGGTCCGGTGAGATCGGCGGCATAGAGCTCGGTGTCTGCATCGCCGCTGGTTCCGGTCAGCCAGATCCCGCGCTCCTTGAGATAGTCCATGGTCCGCGCCAGGTTGGTGACCTGGACATAGGGCAGGGTCTCGGCAGCCCCGCTGGCGACCTTGCAGACGACCGGGGTTAGGCCAACGGCATTGTCCTTGGGTGCGATAACGGCGTGAACGCCGGCACCTTCCGCAGTGCGCAGGCAGGCACCGAGATTGTGCGGATCCTGAACCTCGTCGAGTAAAAGCAGGAAGGGCGGGCCCTCGACGCGCTCCAAGAGCAGATCGAGATCCTGCTCGGAGCGGGCCGCCGGAACCCGCACCCAGGCCAAGACGCCCTGGTGATTGGTGCCCTCGGCGGCACGCTCGAGTTCGTCGCGCTCAACCTGCCGGACCTTCACGCCCGCCTGGCTCGCAAGATCGGCCAGCTCGGACAAGCGTCGGTCACGACGACTGCGGTCGAGCCAAAGCTCACCGACCCCTTCGCTCCCGAACTTGATTGCCGCGCGCGCGCTGTGGATACCGCCGACCGGGTGCAGACCCGTCGCGGGGCGCCGCACCTCGTCACGGCTCACGACGGGGCGTCGCGATGGCTTCATGTTCAGGAGGTGGGCGCCGTGCCGGCCGGTTTGCGCTTGCGCCGGTTGCGCGAGCGCGGCTTCTTGGCGCCTTCGGCGGGCTTGTCCGCGTGGGGGTGGGCCTGTGCCGGCGCATCTTGAGCCGATGCCGCGGATTGACCCGTTGGCTTGGGTTTCGACTTACGTCCGCCTTGTCCGCCCTTCCCGCCTTGTCCGCCCTTGCCGCCCTTCCCGCTCGGCTCGGCGAGCACGAAGTCGATCTTGCGATCGTCGAGATTCACGGCTGCAACCTGCACCCGCAGCGGATCGCCGAGACGGTAGACAGTGCCGGTGCGCTCGCCGTGCAGACGATGACCGATCGGGTCGAAATGGTAGAAGTCGTTGTCGAGTGCGGTGATGTGCACCAGACCGTCGACGTGGACCTCGTCCAGCTCGACGAAGATGCCGAAGGAGTTGACGCTGGTGATGATGCCGTCGAACTTCTCGCCGAGTTTGCCTTGCATAAACTCGCACTTGAGCCAGTCGTCGGCATCGCGGGTCGCCTCGTCCGCACGCCGCTCGGTACCCGAGCAGTATTCGCCGATCTGCTGCAGCTCCATCTTCGAGTAGTCCAGGTCGGCAGCGGTGCCGCCGCGCAGGATGTGCTTGATGATCCGATGGACGACCAGATCCGGATAGCGACGGATGGGCGAGGTGAAATGGGTATACGCCTCGTAGGCCAGACCGAAATGACCGACGTTGTCGGAGCTGTACATCGCCTGCTGCATGGATCGCAGCAAGACGGTCTGGATCAAGCCGCGATCCGGGCGCTCCTTGACCATCTCGAGCAGCGCGGCATAGTCCTTCGCGGTCGGTTTCTCGCCGCCCGGGAGCTTGAGCGCGAGCTGCCCCAGGAACTCGCGCAGGTCACTCAACTTCTCGGCGTTCGGCAGGTCATGGATGCGGTAGAGCGCCGGCATCTTTTTGCGCTCGAAGAGACGCGCCGCGGCCACGTTCGCGGCCAGCATGCATTCCTCGATGATCTTGTGCGCCTCGTTGCGCACCAAGGGCACCACGGCGGCGATCCGTCCCTGCTCGTTGAAGACGAACTTGGTTTCGACGGTGTCGAAGTCGATGGCACCGCGCTCGGCGCGTGCCTGGTGCAGGGTCTGGTAGAGGGCATAGAGTTCATGCAGGTGCGGCAGCAGGTCCGCGTGCTTCTCGCACAGATCGCCATCGCCGTCGACGATCATGGCGGCGACCTGATCGTAGGTCAGCCGCGCATGCGAGCGCATGACGCCCTCGAAGAAGCGGGTCCGCGTGACCTTGCCTTCCGCATTGATATAGAGCTCGGCGGTCATGCAGAGCCGATCGACATGCGGGTTGAGCGAGCAGAGCCCGTTGGAGAGCACCTCCGGCAGCATCGGGACGACCCGGTCCGGGAAGTAGACCGAGTTGCCGCGCGAATAGCCCTCGGTATCCAGCGCCGTACCGGGCACCACATAGCTCGAGACATCGGCGATGCTGACCAACAGCTTCCAACCCTTGGGCTTGCGCTCGCAATAGACGGCGTCGTCGAAGTCACGCGCATCGGCCCCGTCGATCGTGACCAGCGGAAGCTTGCGCAGATCCGTACGACCTTCCTTCGCCGCGTCCGGGACCTCGCTGCCGAGCCCGGCGATCTCGGCCTCGACCGCCTCCGGCCACTCGATCGGCAGATCATGGGCCCGAATCGCGATGTCCGTCTCCATCCCGGGCGCCATGTGGTCGCCCAAGACCTCCAGGATCCGGCCGATCGGCTGGGTGCGCTGGGTCGGCTGATCCGTGATCTCGGCGACGACGATCTGACCCTGCTCCGCCCCCGAGATCCGGTCGCTCGGGATGATGATGTCGTGGGTCAGGCGCTTATTGTCCGGCGCGACGAAGCCGACACCGCTTTCCTTGTAGAGCCGCCCGACCACGGTGCGGGTCTTGCGCTCCAGGATCTCGACGACCGCACCCTCGAGCCGACCCCGTCGATCGCGCCCTGCGACGCGCACAACGACGCGATCGCCGTGAAACAGCGCGCGCATCTCTTTAGGATAGAGGTAGAGGTCGTCGCCACCCTCGTCCGGGCGCACGAAACCGAAACCGTCCGCATGTCCGATGACGCGACCGGCGATCAGGTCGCGGCGGTTGACCAGGCAGAATGCCTGGTTGCGATTACGCACCAGCTGACCGTCGCGCACCATGGCACCGAGTCGGCGCTCCAGGGCGATCAGGTCCTGCTCGTCGGTGAGGTTGAGCTCGCGGGCCACCTCGTCTGCACCGGCCGGTGCGCCGAGGTTGGTGAGTGTTTCGAGGATGAATTCGCGACTGGGGATGGGGTTGGCGTATTTTTTCGCCTCGCGCTGGCGATGGGGATCCGCTTCTTTGGCGGCTGTCGGAGTTCGGCGTCTTGTCACTTGGGCTCGTTCTTGTCCGGAAAAGGTTAGTGTAGCCTTGACACCCTTTGGTTGTCTCACTAATATTCGCGCCTTGCCACGGGGGCGGCCTTGTTTAAGACAACCCCGGAACCTCATGCCGAGGTGGCGGAACTGGTAGACGCGCATGGTTCAGGTCCATGTGGGCGAAAGCTCGTGGAGGTTCGAGTCCTCTCCTCGGCACCATTTCATTTCGAATTTCGAATCAGGCTCACCCCGAATGACGGGAGCCCGAGCCAGCACCCGCATCTGAATCGGTC
>NZ_JAABRP010000213.1 GCF_011390875.1 Thiocapsa sp. | reverse complement strand
TGATCGAGGTGGTACGGGCCTGCATGCGTGCCGAGTCGCTCGCCGAGGAAGCCGAGTTCTTCTCCTTCGGCACCAATGACCTCACGCAGGCGACCTTCTCATTCTCGCGTGAGGATGCCGAGAACAAGTTCCTGCCGCTCTACAACCAATCCGGCATCCTGCAGGACAACCCCTTCGAGGTGTTGGACGTGAAGGGCGTGGGCAAGCTGATGCAGCTGGCCGTGGATTGGGGGCGCTCGGTCAAGCCCAACCTGCATGTCGGCATCTGCGGCGAGCACGGCGGCCACCCCGCGTCCATCGCCTTTTGTCATGAAGCGGGGTTGGACTATGTCAGCTGCTCGGGTCCGCGAGTGCCGGTCGCCCGGCTCGCGGCGGCCCATGCGGCGCTGAAGGCGGCTCGATAGGGTCGGGACGGTTGACAGGCCAGGGATGGTCGTTCATTGCAGGAGAGGAGAATGCGGCCAGGCGGTTCGGTACCTGACCCGAGCCGCATGTTCACGCCGTGGCCGCGGCGCTCTCAAGGCTTGATATAGGTGTAGCCCTGCTGCTGGAGCCGCGACAACTCAGCAACACCGCTCGGGACGATATCCGCTTCGCTCACGTCGTACATGTCGTCGATCTCGACATCGCGACCCTTCAGCGTGTTTGCGCAAACCTCGAACGCCACGCCTTGTTGCTTTAGTCCATCGATCCGGGCGGCCATGTCCGCGTCGGCGTTGGCTGCCTTCATCTTGGTGCCCTCCAAGGCGTCGGGCTCGAGGAGCAACGAGATGCCGTCGCCGTGCATGACCACCTTGACCTCGATGTTGTCGGCCCCGACCGCGTCGATGTGATTCTGAATGTTGCGCAGAGCGGCGGTCTGTGTTGCCGCATCGTCGACGTTGATATGGTAGACGACCTTCTGCGCAGGGTATCGCTCGTCGGCGTAAGGGGCACCGGCGACCAGCAGGAAGAGGGATGAAGCCAGGATGATGCGGTTCATTGGATTTGATCCGATGGTGGTTGTTGTCGGTTCTCGTGCGCGAGGGTCGGCCGGGTCCGCATGCAACGCGATGCACACATCTGCCGATGCGTCGCGTATGCAGCCTCCAATGGATCTCCGACCCCGTTTGTGAGGATATGACAAGAACCACTCGGGTATTTCAGTGTTTTTAACACGGGTATTACCAAAGGATCCCGACGGCGTTTCGCCGTAGCGGCCGACACCCGGCGGGTGAGGCGTTGGATGACTAAGATTGTCAACTTCGACAAAACCTTGCATGCGGCACGAAGCGGTCAACTGCCGGATCTGGATTAAATGATGACGGTGTCTTCCTCGTCATCCGGATCGAGTGCATCCCGGTACTGCTCCAACAAGGCCGCTGCGGTCTCCGGCTTGCCGAAGCAGGCGAGGTGATAGAGTGCCTCGCCCTCGGTAATGAGCGGGAGATTGGTGCGGCCGATGACGATGCCGCTCACCGGCGAGAGTACCGGGTCGTCGACCGGCCGGAAGGGGTCGGTGATGATGCCCAGGGTGTCGCCCTTGTTGACGTGGGCGCCGAGCGGAGTGAGAGAGAGCAGGATGCCGCTCTGATTGGCACGGACCCAGACGCTCGATCGGGCGACGAGCGGCTCGTGTCCGATCGCGCGGCGCGGCGCGGTGGATCGGATCATCCCGATGTGACGCATGACGCCCAAGATTCCGCGCAGACCGGCGCGCACGGCAAACTCGTCGAAACGTAGCGCCTCGCCCCCCTCGTAGAGCAGGATGGGGATGTCGCGCGCGGCGGCCTCCGCGCGAAGCGATCCGGGGCGTATCTCCGCGTCGAGGATGACCGGCGTCTCGAATGCCTTCGCCAACCCCGGCATGTCATCGCTCGCGTTGAGTGTGACGCGGATTTGCGGCAGGTTCTCGCGGTGGATCGCCCCGGTATGGAGATCGATCCCGTGGGTAGATCCCTCGACAACCTCACTAATGAGGGTCGCGGCCAAGCGTGCCGCGAGCGAGCCCTTTTCCGAGCCCGGAAAGCTGCGGTTCAGGTCACGCCGGTCGGGTAGGTAACGCGACTGGCGTACATACCCGTAGACGTTGACGACCGGTACGGCGAGCAGGGTACCGAGCAGGCGGCTCAATGACTTGTGCATGAGCAACCGGCGAATAATCTCGACTCCGTTGATCTCGTCGCCATGGACGGACGCCGTGACGAAAAGACGCGGGCCGGGCTTGCGGCCTTGAACCACATGCACCGGCATGAAGACCGGTGTGGTGGTGTAGAGATTGGGGAGCGGGATGTCAACCCGGGCGCGCTGCCCGGGTTGGATCTCGCGACCGGCGATGGTGACTGATTTTGCGGTCATCGGCTGGCGTCCTTGGAGACAGACGCCGCGATCTTGTCATGAAATTGCCATCTTGTGGGGTTTGGCTTTCGGGCTCCTGCCTCCTGCCTTCAGCCTTCAGCTTTCAGGCTGACGGGACCCGTTGAGCCGCAAAGGCGATGCAGGATAATGCTGACGGCTGACAGCTCGCCACTCACCCCTGCCCCCGCGTACGCGTCTTGCCGAGCACTGCGTTCTTCTCGACGAGCTCGATCATTTGCGATGCGATGTCCTTGCCGGTGGCACGCTCGATGCCCTCTAGTCCGGGGGATGAGTTGACCTCCATCACCACTGGGCCGTGGTTGGAGCGCAGGATGTCGACGCCGGCGACGTTCAGACCCATGATCTTGGCGGCTCGGGTGGCGGTCGAGCGCTCTTCGGGCGTGATGCGGATCAGCGACGCGCTTCCGCCGCGATGGAGGTTGGAGCGGAATTCGCCGGGCTTGGCTTGGCGTTTCATGCTCGCGACGACCTTGTCGCCGATCACGAAACAGCGGATGTCGGCGCCGTTTGCTTCTTTGATGTATTCCTGGACCAGGATGTTGACCTTGAGGCCCATGAATGCCTCGACCACGCTTTCCGCGGCTTGTTGGGTCTCGGCCAGCACGACGCCGATACCTTGGGTGCCTTCCAAGAGCTTGATGACCAGCGGGGCGCCGCCGACCATCTTGATCAGATCCTCGACATCGTCCGGTGCGTGGGCGAACCCGGTGATGGGCAGACCGATGCCTTTGCGCGCGAGCAGCTGCACGGAGCGGAGCTTGTCGCGAGCGCGGGTGATGGCGACCGATTCATTCAGGGGATAGACCCCGAGCATCTCGAACTGACGCAACACCGCCGTACCGTAGAAGGTGACCGAGGCGCCGATACGCGGGATGACGGCGTCGAAGTCTCTGAGCTCTTCGCCTCGATAGTGGATCGAGGGTGCGTGCGAGGTGATGTTCATGTAGCAACGCAGGACGTCGACGACCTTGGTTTCGTGTCCACGCATGCGCGCAGCCTCGACGATGCGCCGAGTCGAATAGAGCGTCGGGTTGCGCGAAAGGATGGCGATTCTCATGGCGAAGCCTTCTCGTGATGGGTCTTATCGTCCCGATGGACGCGGGTCTGGGATATGGAGGCGTGCGGCCCACGGCGAGCGGGACTGCTCCGGGGTTGCGTTTGATTCGAGCTCGCGAACGGGCGGGCCTGCATGATACCGAGAACGCGCCGTTGAGATCACTCGGGTATGCTCGACCGGACGTCCTACGCTTCGACTCCGCTTAGTCCGTCTGGTTGCGGTGCCGCCTGCATCGGGATCTGCCTCGGAAGCGAGGGGATCCGTGCGGCGCGCTCCGGCTCACGTGCGCTCGCTCTCCCGCAAGGTTGCGATCAGCATGACGACGACGCCGATACTGATGGCGCTGTCCGCAACGTTGAACGAGGGCCAAGGATTGAAAAGGGCAAGCGGGATAAGAGGAAGATAAACCTGAATGAAGTCGACGACATGACCGAGCAGAACTCGGTCGATCAGGTTGCCCGCGGCACCGCCGATCAAGAGCGCCAGTCCGAACGCAAGCACGCCCTCTTCGGATTTCAGGCGCAGTAGCCAGACGGTGAGTGCAACCGTGATGCCCACGGCAACAAGGGCGAACAGCCAACGCTGCCAGCCGCCGGCATCGGCCAGAAAGCTGAAGGCGGCGCCGGTGTTGAACATCAGGGTCAGGTTGAGGTTCGGGATCAGCTCGATGACCTCGAAGGGCTCGAGCAGCCCCAGAACCAACCACTTTGTGGCCTGGTCCAGCACCAGAACGGCGAGCGAGAGCCAGAGCCAGTGTTTCATGACGCGGCTTCTGGTGCTTGGGCCGCTCGCCGAGCGGGTCGCCGAGTCGACCGGTGAGGCGTCTGTCGCCGACGTGTGCGACTTAGGCATAGCGGCGGACCTCGCCGCTGCCCGCGACATTTTCCACGCAACGTCCGCAGAGCTCCGGATGCTCGGCGTGTGTTCCCACGTCGGGCCGATGATGCCAACAACGTACGCACTTGGTGTGTTTCGAGGGGCGGACCCGTACGGCGAGCCCCTTCAGCTCGGTCTCGACCGCATCCTGCGGCTGCTCGCTTGACGGGTGCAGGCGGACCTCGGAAGTGATGAGTGCGAAGCGCAGTTCGTCGCCCAAGCGACCGAGCAGGGCGGCGAGGGGCTCGGAACAATAGAGATCCAGCTCGGCATCCAGCGACGAGCCGATCAGCCCCGCCTTGCGTGCGGTCTCCAGCGCGGGTCCGGCGGCGAGACGGGTCGCGATGACCTGATCCCAGAAGGCACGGTCCATCGGGTCGCCGTCGGCGAGCGGGAAGAGCCCCTCGTACCAGGTTTCGACGAAGACGGTTTCGGCGCGCTCGCCCGGCAGATGCTGCCAGATCTCCTCGGCGGTGAAACTGAGGATAGGCGCGAGCCAACGGCTCATCGCCTCGGCGATGTGATACATCGCGGTCTGACAGGAGCGTCGCGGTAGGCTGTCCGCCGGCGTGGTGTACTGACGGTCTTTGATGACGTCGAGATAGAAGGACCCCATGTCGACGACGCAGAACTGCTGGACCTTCTGATAGATGAGATGGAACTGATAGTCGCGATAGGCATCGATGACCTCCTGCTGAAGCCGGAAGGCGCGATCGACGGCCCAGCGGTCAAGCTCGAGCAGGGACTCGGGTGCGACCCGATCGGTGGCCGGATCGAAGCCGTTGAGGTTGGCGAGCAGGAAGCGCGCGGTGTTGCGGATGCGCCGATAGGCATCCGCGGTGCGTTTCAGGATCTCGTCGCTGACGCCCATCTCGGCGCGGTAGTCGGTGGCCGCGACCCACAGACGGATGATGTCCGCGCCCAGGGTCTTCATGACATCCTGCGGCTTGACCACGTTGCCCTTGGACTTGGACATCTTCTCGCCCTTGGCATCGACGGTGAAACCGTGGGTGAGGACTTGCCGATAGGGCGCACGGTCGTACATGGCCACCGAGGTCATGAGCGAGCTTTGAAACCAACCGCGATGCTGATCCGAGCCTTCCAGATAGAGATCGGCGGGCGCGCGCAGTCCGTCGCGATGCTCGAGCACGCAGGCATGCGTGACGCCCGAGTCGAACCAGACATCCAGGGTGTCGTGGACCTTCTCGAACTCCGCGCCTTCGGTCTCGCCGAGTAGATCGGCCGGCTCGAGCGCGAACCATGCCTCGATGCCCTGCTGCTCGACCCGGCTTGCGACCTCTGCGATCAGCTCGGCCGTGCGCGGGTGCAGCTCGCCCGTGACCTTATGGACGAGGAGCGTGATGGGCACGCCCCAGGTGCGCTGACGCGAGATACACCAGTCCGGTCGGCCTTGGACCATGCCTTCGATCCGGCTCTGACCCCAATCGGGCATCCAGCTCACATGGCGGATCTCGCGCAGGGCGGCCTTGCGCAGCCCCTGCTTCTCCATGCCGATGAACCACTGCGGCGTGGCGCGGAAGATGATCGGCGTCTTGTGCCGCCAGCAATGCGGATAGCTGTGAGTGAAACGGGTGGCCAGCAGCAGTGCGCCTTTGGCCTTCAGGGTCTCGACGACCTGCTCGTTGGCCTTGAAGACGTTTTCGCCCGCGAAGAGCGGTGTGTCGGGCAGAAAACGTCCGTCGCCGCCGACCGGGTTGTGGACCGGCAGGTGGTAGCGCTGGCCGACGATATAGTCCTCCAGACCATGGCCCGGCGCGGTGTGGACGGCCCCGGTGCCGGCGTCGAGCGTCACATGCTCGCCGACGATCACGGGCACCTCGCGATCGTAGAAGGGGTGTTTGAGCTTGAGTCCTTCGAAGTCGATCCCGCGACCGTAGCCGAGCACCCGATACTGCTCGATCCCCCAGCGGGCCATGGTGTCCTTGAGCAGTCCCTCGGCGACGATCAGACGCTCGTGGCCCTGCGCGGACTCGACCGCGACGACCACGTACTCGAGCTCGGCATTGAGTGCGACCGCCTGGTTGGCCGGAAGGGTCCAGGGCGTGGTGGTCCAGATCACGATCGAGGCCGGACCTTCGCCGCAGCCGTTCGGCGTGCCGTGACAGCGCGCTTCGAGCGACTCGGGCTCCACGACCGGGAAGCGCACGTCGATCGCAATCGATTGCTTGTCGGCATATTCGACCTCGGCCTCGGCGAGCGCGGAACCGCAGTCGATGCACCAGTGCACCGGCTTGAACCCCTTCTGCACATGGCCGTTGGCGATGATGCGCCCGAGCGAGCGGATGATCTCGGCCTCGAACGCGAAGTCCATCGTCAGATAGGGGTTGTCCCAGTCGCCGAGGACACCCAGACGCTTGAAGTCGGCGCGTTGGCCGTCGACCTGCTTGGCGGCGTAGTCGCGACAGGCGACGCGAAATTCAGCGGCGCTGATCTTATGCCCCGGTTTGCCCTTCTTCTTCTCCACCTGGAGCTCGATCGGCAGCCCGTGGCAGTCCCAGCCGGGTACATAGGGCGCATCGAAGCCATCGAGCGTGCGCGCTTTGACGATGATGTCTTTGAGCACCTTGTTGACCGCATGGCCGATATGAATCTCGCCGTTCGCGTAGGGCGGGCCGTCGTGGAGGATGAAGGTCGGAGCACCCGCGCGGGCCTGGCGGATCAGGGCATAGAGCGCCATCGACTCCCAGCGCTCGAGCATCGCGGGCTCGCGCTGGGCGAGGTTTGCCTTCATCGGGAAGCCCGTGTTCGGGAGATTCAAGGTGTCTTTATAATCGGTCACGTGGCTTGGTCTCGGTGCGTCGGAAGGGGTCGCGTCGGAGACTCGGAGGGGCTCCGGGGCGAACAAAGCACGATTGTGGCTCGCTCGGCCGCGTGAGGCAAAGGCGATCGCGTCCGAGTCCGAACCCCGAGCCGACTCAGGGCTGGAGGCTGGCGCCCGGCGGCTGAGGGCTGTCAAGGTCATGCGGCCCGGCCGAGCGTAGATACTCGCGCGCGACCCGCGCATCGACTTGGATCTGCTCCTTGAGGGCATCGAAGGATTCGAAACGCTTCTCGTCGCGCAACTTCAGCCGAAATTCGACCTCTAGGTGGTGCCCGTAGATCTCTCGATCGAAGTCGAAGAGATGGACCTCGAGGCGATAGTCTTTGCCGTTGACGGTCGGGCGTGTTCCGACATTCGCCACGCCCGGCAGCGGGGTCGGGCCGAGACCGGACACCATCACGGCGTAAACCCCGCGCACCGGACTGAACCTGCGGTGTAGGTTGATATTCGCGGTCGGAAAGCCGATGCCGCGACCGCGCTTGGCGCCATGGGAGACGCGGCCTTTCATGCGGTAGGGGCGCCCGAGCAGGTGCCGGGCCTGCTCGAGGTCGCCGCGACCGAGCGCCTCGCGCACCCGGGTGCTGCTGATCCGCTCGGTACCGTGCGT
>NZ_JAABRP010000212.1 GCF_011390875.1 Thiocapsa sp. | reverse complement strand
TTATCGACGAATCCCGTCATGGGCTGGACTCCGGTCGGTTCGCGATCAGGACGGCACGCACCGGCGCCGGGTGTCCCTCGATGGTGCGGCTCGAATCCCTCGGATCCAAATGGTCGGGCAGCGATTGGAAGCGCATCCAGTCGGTCGAGCGCTGCTCTTGCGGGCCGGTGCGGGTCACGTCGATCACGCGAATCCCGGTGAATCCGCAGCGACCCAGCCAGAGCGCCAGCGCATCGACGCTCGGGATGAACCAGACATTGCGCATCGCGGCATAGCGTCCCGGCGGAACCAACAGGCGCTCACCCTCGCCTTCCAAGACCAGGGTCTCCAGGACCAGCTCGCCGCCGGGGCGCAGCAGTCGATGCAGGTCCATCAGGTGATCGATCGGCGAGCGCCGGTGGTAGAGCACGCCCATCGAGAAGACCGTATCGAAGCCGGTGAGATCCCTCGGCAGATCCTCGATGCCGAGCGGCAGCACCGCGAGATCGTCGCGCACCAGATAGCGGTTGATCGCTATCCACTGGAGCACGAACAGGAGCGTCGGATCGATGCCGATCACCAACCGGGCGCCGGCCCCGAGCATGCGCCAGCCGTGATAACCGTTCCCGCAGCCCACGTCGAGCACCAGACGATCGGCGAGCGGCGCGATGCCCTCGGCCACGCGATCCCACTTGAGATCCGAGCGCCACTCGGTGTCGATGTGCACGCCCTGGATGCAGAAGGGGCCTTTGCGCCAGGGATGCAGGGCCATCAGCGCCGCGCTCAGAGACCGCCCGAGATCGGCGTCGAGCGGCCCGACGCCTTCGATCCCGACACAGGGGTCATCCAAACGAGCCCGCCCGCTCGGCAGATCCGGCAGCCGCGCCAGCGCCTGCTCCCACTTCGGCAAATCCCCGTGGGCTTGCGCACCCAGCCGAAGCGCGGCGCGTTCGGCCAGCCTCTCGCGCCAGGCGCTCAAACCGGTCCGTGCGAGACGATCAAAAAAGGGCTCGAAGGGCGTCAGGTCCATGCGACCCAGGCCACGAAGTTGAGATTCTGGAACCAGCGCAGATGGCCGGCGAAACCGGCAACACGGAGACGCCGCTCATGGGTCTCGACGGTTTCCGGGACGAGTACGCGCTCGAGTGCGGCTCGCTTGCGGCTGATCGCCAGCTCGCTGTAGCCGTTCGCACGCTTGAAGTCCTCGTGGAGGGTGCGCATCAGGCGCCCGCCCTGCGCATCCGGAATCTCGACCTTCTCGGCCAGCACCAGCATGCCGCCCGGAACCAGACCGGCGCGCAGACGGGCCATCAGTGCGTCCCGCCGCGCGGGCGGGATGAACTGGAGCGTCAGATTCAAGACGACCAAGCCGGCACCGCCGACCTCGACGGCTTCCAGATCGGCACAGAGCGGCACGAGCCGCTCGATCCCCGGGACATCGGCGAGCCGCGCACCCATGCCCTCGATCATCGCCTCCGAGGTATCGACGGCGATCACGGGCACATCCGCCGGGGTCTGCAGCAGCAGCTCGCGCGTCACCGCACCCAGGGAGCAACCCAGGTCATAACACGTGGTCCCCGGCCTTACCGCACGCCGGGCAATCAGTCCGGTAAGACCGACCAGCTCGGCGTAGCCGGGCACGGAACGACGCACCATGTCCGGGAAGACCCGGGCGACATCGGCATCGAACTCGAATGGCTTCACCGGCGCGCTGGGCCGGTCGAAAAGGTCATCGGGCTCGTTCATTGTCACACTTCACATCCTCGATCACGGTTCTGATGGGCTTGCAGCGGCACCCAAGGCAGGGCAGAGTCACGCCACGAATCCACCATCGTCGATCGGCGCTCGGTATAGAATACCTTCCCCGCCCACACCACTGCCGACCTGCCGTCCAAGGGAACGCAACATGATGAACAAGAACGAGATCCAACAAGCCATCGACGAGGATTCCGATTTCGTACAGGACGTCGACCCGGCTCCGGATGCCGCCCCGAGCATCCCGGATGAGATCGATTTAGGCGACCCCTCACTTTATCTGAATCGCGAGCTCACTTGGCTGGCGTTCAATCGTCGCGTCCTCAACGAGGCGGACGACAGCCGTACCCCGTTGCTCGAACGGGTGAAGTTTCTGGCGATCGTCAGCAACAACCTCGATGAGTTCTTCATGAAACGCATCGGCGGGCTCAAGCAGCAGATCGCCGCCGGCGTGCATACCCCGAGCGTAGACGGCCGCACACCCTCGCAGCAGCTCAAGGAGTGCCAGGCCGCGGTCCGCGAGTTTCAGACCGAGATGCAGCGGATCTACTCGATTCTGATGTCCGAGCTCGCACAACACGACATCCGCATCGTCCTGCATGATGATTTGCCGTCCGATGCACGCGAGCGGCTGCGCGACTATTTCCGCGCCAACATCTTCCCGATGCTCACCCCGTTGGCGATGGATCCGGCCCATCCCTTCCCCTTCATCTCCAATCTGACCCTTAACCTGCTGGTGACCCTGCGTTTCCCGGGCGGCAGCGAGGTCTACATGGCCCGCGTGAAGGTCCCGGTCAGCAAGGACGTGTCGCGGCGTCTGATCGCCATCGACGGCACCACCACCTTCGTCACCCTCGAAGACCTGATGGTGAAGAACCTCGACATGCTCTTCCCGGGCATGGAGATCGACTCCTGCGCCCTCTTCCGAATCACCCGCAACGCCATCGTCGAGCCGGAGGCCGAGGCGGCGAACGATTTGCTCGAGATGATCGAAAGCGAGCTGCGCGAGCGCCACTTCGCCCCCATCGTACGTCTGGAGGTGCAGCCCGGCATGGAACGGACCCACCGCGGCATGCTCGCGGCCGAGCTGGGTCTGAACGAGGACGAGGACGTCTTCGAGGTCGAGGGCATGATGGCCCTGCGCGATCTCTTCGAAGTCGCCGGGATCGAGAAGCCCGAGCTGCACGACAAGACCCACCGTGCGGTCGACCATCCGTTGCTCGCCAATGATCGGCGCAACATCTTCCACATCATCCGCGAGAACGGGCCGCTCCTGCTCCAGCATCCGTATCAGGCCTTCAGCACCTCGGTCGAGCGCTTTCTGCGCACCGCCGCCGAAGACCCCAAGGTGCTCGCCATCAAGATGACGCTCTATCGCACCTCGGCCGGCCCCATCCTCGACTCACTCATGCAGGCCGCACGCAACGGCAAACAGGTCGCGGTACTGGTCGAGCTCAAGGCGCGCTTCGACGAGGCCGCCAACATCGTCTGGGCACGGCGCCTGGAGGCCGAAGGCATCCACGTCAACTACGGCGTCATGGGCCTCAAGACCCACAGCAAGCTCATCTTCATCGTGCGGCGCGATTACTCCCAACTGCGCCGTTACTACCACATCGGCACCGGCAACTATCACTCGGGTACGGCCAAGCTCTATACGGATCTGGGCATGCTCGGATGCGACGAGGATATCGGCCAGGATCTCACCGAGCTTTTCAACTATCTCACCGGCTACTCACCGCCCCCGAGCTAT
Organism: Thiocapsa sp.; assembly: GCF_011390875.1. Taxonomy (GTDB): domain Bacteria; phylum Pseudomonadota; class Gammaproteobacteria; order Chromatiales; family Chromatiaceae; genus Thiocapsa. Next base: position 4,356 of record NZ_JAABRP010000212.1, on the reverse strand, counting down.
CGCAAGATCCTCGCCGCGCCCTATACGCTCAAGCGCGGGATCATCGAGAAGATCAACCGCGAGATCGAGCATCACAAGCGTCACGGCGACGGTCTCATCCAAATGAAGATGAACGCGCTGGAAGACGCCGAGATCACGCGCGCACTCTACAAGGCCAGCCGCGCCGGCGTGAAGGTCGACCTCATCATCCGCGACACCTGCCGCTACCGACCCGGGCTGCCCGGAATCAGCGAGACCGGGCGCGTCGTCAGCATCGTCGGGCGCTTCCTCGAGCACGCACGCATCATCTATTTCAGGAACGGCGGCGCGGAAGAGTACTACATCGGCTCGGCCGACATGATGGGCCGTAACCTCGACAGTCGCGTCGAGGTCCACGCTCCGGTCGAGAACCCGGAGCTGCGCCAAGAGCTGCGACTCATCCTTGACGTGCAGTTCGCCGACACCCGCTCCGCTTGGGACATGGATTCGGACGGCAACTACACCCAACGCACCCCGGAGGACGAGAACGCCAAGGGTGCTCAGGAGACCCTGATCGGTGTCGCCGAGAAGCGTCTCGCCGCAGCGGCCAAACACAAGGAGAAGAAGGTGCGCTCCAAGCTCCTGAGCCATTTCCAGTGGCGGTTGCGGGAGAAGAATCTCAAATAAACCGCGCCCGATGCGGTCTGCGTCGTTTGTTGGATTGGCTTGGCCGCGCCAGCTTCGACAACTGTCGGAGCTGGCGCGGTTTAAAGTATTAAAAAATATTAAATTTTGAAGCGCAGCCCCAAAGATGACTCTTTGCGGAAACCGCCTCGGCCCTCGACACCGCGCGCCTCGCGATCGCGACGACGTTCACAACCGCCGCTCGTCCTCCACATAGGGGTTTCCCCTACCCTGAACGCGACTGATCCGTCGATTGCGCTCGATCTCACGTGCATCGGGCGGATCGGCGCTATCCCAGCCCTTGAAGAGCTGTAGGTCCTGCCGGCTGAGACGGACGCCGTAGGTGTCGCGCATGTAGAGGACCGTCCGAGCGATATCCCCGCGCACGCCCTCCGGAGGCTCGACCCGACGCAGGATGGGATCGAAACGCATCGCGCAGTCGCCCAAGCGCTGTCCGGAGCGCAGCTCGCCCCAGGCATGATCCGAGCGCGCAGCCGTGATGGCTCCCACCGCCGGGACGAGATTGTGCAGGTCCTTGTAGGCGGCGGCGAAGTCGGGATCTACCCGCTCGCAGCAGGCCAACCTCGAGAGACGCATCCCGGCGGCCTCGCTCGTGCAGGCAGGGAACGCCGCGGGATCGCGCCAACAGCGTCGCGACCCGCCGAGCCGTGATGCCGGCACGACATGCGCCGCCTCGGCCTGCTCCGCCCGTCGGCTACCGATGAGTTTGCCCAGCCCGCAGCCTTGGAGGTCGACCCGACCCCGATGATCGTAGCGACAGCCGCAGAAGAAGGTGACCCGTCGTTCACCGTAGACGTTGTCCAGCAAGGCCGCGCGGGCCTCGTCGAAGCTGCCGGCAACCCCCGGCCGAGGACCGGCGGACCTCGCCGCAGCGCGCAACGCCGGAAGGTCGAGCGGCCGCCATCCCGCTGCAGGGTCGGCTTTTACACGAACTGACACCGCGATGCCCGCATCTTCGGACGCGAGCAGGGATCCTACACCGACGGCCGTCTCGAGCACCACGTCGAACAACAAGGCGCGGATGTCGCGTGTGATCTCGACCGCTCGCCGCGCAGGCTCCGGCCAGCTTTGCGTGAGTGTCGTCGGCAGGAAGGAGAGGACACAGATCACGATGAGCCCGATGCCGAGATCCCGCAGCGCGATCAGGCTCCGGCGCAAGATCGAAAGCAGTCGTGCAGACCCGGAGACTCGGGTTGCAGCCCTGGGTGGAGGTGACTTGCGAGACGGGCGGCGAGGCATTGCGGACGGACGATCCAGGCTGGACGGCGGACCGGCACTTTAAACCGCGTCCGGTGCGGCATGTATACTTTGTTGGAATGGCTTGACCGCGCCAGCTCCAACGACGGTCGGAGCTGGCGCGGTTTAGCAGAGTGCGCTCGGGGCGGCCGGACCGCTCCCGATTCAACCGCAGGCGCTCAGGGATGTTTCGGTGTCGTACGATGTCCTTCCAAGTGTGCCAAGCGGGCCTCCAGTGCCTCCATGCGTGATAAGACGGCCGTCTCCCGAGGCTGATCCGCGGCGGTTTCCAGCGCGGCAACCGCACGTCCGACAACGGACGACAGTGATTCTCCGGGCCGTGCCAGCGCGCGCAAGCGCCCGAGAATCTCCTCGGGCAGACGACAATCAGCAGGGCGCGCCATCTCCTCCGTGGCCCTCGCGGAAGCGATGCGCGAGGTACGGCCCCCGACGGGGTCATGGCGTCGCCGCATCTGCGCGAACCCGTTCGCCGACACCGTCCGCAACCTCCGGATCAGGAATGCGAGGCGATCGCGGGAGACGACAACGGCGTCGCGGAGCCGGGAGCGTCTCAGCCAAGCGAACACACCGCCCGCCAGGATCAGCACCGCGGCGCCCCACACGACAAGTCCGTCGCCTGCCCGGAAAGACGACGACCGAGGGTCGGTTTGGCCCGGATCAACGTCGGAGGAGACGGTCATACCCCCGACCGCCGGGTCGTACCCCGAGAATGCGGAGGGCAACTCCGGTTGCGGCAGCTCGGGGAGGAAGGCCACGAAACCATCGGTCGGCGAGGTCGCTTCGGGGCTCGATGCCCAAGCGTCAGTCGCTTCGGGCTCGACCGCGAGCAGCCGTTCCGGATTCGGTTCCACCTCGGTATCGGGCGTCGGCGCGCCCGCGATCGGTGCGACGGGATCCGGCTCGGGTGCAAACCGAACAGTCTCGCGCGCCGCATCACCCGGCCGCACGAGCGATTCGAAGTAGCGGATGCGTTCGGAATAGAGTGCGCGTAGACAGTCCGCGTCACCGCAGGCGGCGCGCTTGTTTCTGAGCCAGGCTTTCTGCATCCCCTCGGGTGACAGACCGAGCGCCTGTAACTCGGTGTAGAGGACGCCCATTCTCGCATCCTGGGCGCGGAGATCGGGGTTGGCGCAAATCAAGCGCTCCACCGCGGTTCTGGCCTTGGCGCAGTCCCAGACGGCAACAGGATCCCCCGGTGCGGACCTGACTCGCGCGCGTGCAGGTGTTTCCGCTTGCGTGAGCTGACCCTCGTCGACGCAACCGTCTCTGTAAGCGTAAAGATTGGCGCCGTCATTGCGGGCGCACCAGGCATCGCCCGCCGGATAGCGACACGGACTGGATGCGACGTCGATATCCAGACAGGCCGCATCCGTCAGGGTAGCGAACAGGGCGCAGACGAGCGCGGTTGCGAGCTGTCCGAAACGTCGAATCTTCATGCGATCATCCATCAGCGCTCGGAGCAGAGACCAGCATCGCCCGGCGGAGCAAGCGCAACGCCGACCTGTGCTGCCGAACAGGCCCTGTTCGGCAGCACAGGCACTGCGCCAGGGATCAGAACTCCTCGAAGGACTCGAAGTCGCCGCCATCGTCCAGGAACGTTTCCTCGGACTCGAACGGCACCTCCTCGGGCTGTGCCGGTGTCTCCGACGCCTCGGCCTCGTTGCCGCCGAACAGGCCGGTCAGCGCATTGGCCATCATGATGCCCCCCGCAACACCGGCGGCGGTCGTCAGGGCCGATGCCATGAAGCCGCCCCCGGCAGGCTGTGTCGCCTGCGACCACCCCCGACTCGGAGCTGCGGTGGACGTTGATTTGCCGAGCCCCATGCCCGCAGCCGTCCCCGGCGTGCTACCCGGAGTCATGGCCGGCGTGCGCTCGGTCGCCGGCCGCGCGGCGTTTGCACCAGGCACGGCACCACCCCCGAAGAGACCGCCGAGGAAGCCGCCACCCGCAGCAGGACGCTCGGCAAGCTGCTTCTCCAACTCCTGGATCCGTTGGTTCTGCGCCTGCACCGTCTGCTCTTGAACCAGGATGACCTGAGACATGTAATAAGGAGCGGCCGGCTGGCGGCCCACGGCTGCGGCGATCTCCTGCTCCGCAGCCGGGTCGCGGGGGCCGGCCTGTTGCTCGGCCTGCTTCAACTTGGCAAACAGGTTACCGATCATGCTCTGCTCGTCGCGATCCACTGGAAATTCTCCTTCCGCTCAAGAGGTTTCAGATCAAAAAGTTAGCTAAAGTCCCGCAGCATAGAGTCCCCATCGGCCCCTAAGGTTCCTCTGGTCCACGACCGCGCGCGACGCATTGGGCCGCACGGGGCGCCGGCCTGTCAACTCAACTCCTCGACCCGACTTGCACCGCCCGCCCGCTTGCTCGTATCGTCACCCATGGCGCACGCTTTCGTTGCTGTTGTTGTGAACAACCGGTTTTCAGCAACGGTA
>NZ_JAABRP010000211.1 GCF_011390875.1 Thiocapsa sp. | reverse complement strand
CGGCGCGGCCAGCAAGATCAGGATGGGAAACCACGGCAGCCCGTCCATGCCGAGGACGAGCGCCGGCAGCACCAGAAGGAGTAAGAGCTGGCCGGCGAGGCTCAGCGCGGCAGTGATGCGGCTGACCAGATCGGCGAGGGCCATCACCCGAATGTCATCGTGGGCGATATGGGCGACCTCATGCGCCAACACCGCCGCCAGTTCGCGCCGGTCGAGCCGCCGCAGCAGGCCATCGGAGACGAGGACCGCAGCATCGTCGCGACGTCCGGTCGCGAAGGCGTTGACGGTCGCCGAGGGCAGATAATGGAGCTGCGGGACGCGTGCCAATCCGGCACGCTGCGACAGCGCGTCCAGCAGGCGATAGAGCCCCGGTGCCTCGCCCGGTCGCACCGGGCGGGCGCGATACAGCGACATCAGCAGACGCGGCGGGATCGCGGGATTGGCCGCGGCGAGGATAAGCACACCGAGCAGGGTGCCCCACAATAGCGGCTCGCCCCCGATCGCCCAGGCCGGCGAACCGAGCAAGAGGGCGAGCAACGCCAACAGCCCCAGGCTCTGAAGATTGTTGCGCAGCTTGTGCCGAGCGAGTTGACCGTGATTCATGCACCATCCGTGAGGTCGTCCGGCTCGAACCTCAATCGGACGGCGCAGGTCTCGCCGCGCCGGTCACCGGCCTTCCCGGCGGGTGCTCCCTAGCGGAGCGATGCCTTGGCCGTAACCACAGATCGAGAGTTCGCCATGTCGCAGGATCCCAAGCCGCACGACCGAGACACCGAAGCAGACTCGATCGCCTACTACGAAGACCAGGCCGAGACCTTCTTCGCCGAAACAGTCACGATCGACATGGCCCCGTTGTACGCTCGGTTCCTCGCCCGCGTCCCGCCCGGCGGGCACATCCTCGATGCAGGCTGTGGGTCGGGGCGCGATGCGCTGGCGTTTCGGCGGCTGGGCTATGCGGTGACCGCGTTCGAGGCGTCGCCGACGTTGGCGCGGCTGGCTACCGCGCATTGCGGATTGCCGGTCGAGGTCCAGCGCTTCCAGGAGATCAACTGGCAGGACGCATTCGACGGCATCTGGGCATGCGCGAGTTTGCTGCATGTGCCGATGGCGGAGCTGCCCGATGTGTTCGGCCGTCTCGGGCGTGCGCTCAAGGCCGACGGGGTGCTCAATGCCTCGTTCAAGTACGGGGCGGGGGAGCGGGAGCATGGAGGGCGGCGGTTCACGGATCTGGACGAGGAGGGGCTCGCGGGGCTGGTCGAGGCGGTTCGAGAGCTCGTGGTGCACGAGGTCTGGATCACCGGGGACCGGCGGGAGGGGAGGGGAGCGGTGGTTGAATGCGATTGTCGGGAGGGGATTGCCGATACACGCGGGGCATCGGAAGTCCGGGCAACCTCATGAGTCGGCGGTGCCGGCCGAGGGTGCGACCTGAAGGCTCGGATTGCTGCCAGTCTAAACCGCCTCGCCGGGTGCCGGGTATGACCGATCACTCAACCCTGGCGGCGATCAGGAGGAACTCGGCTGAATCCAGACGTTCAGTCGAGTCGCCGCTATGGCAGTAACACGCGCTTTGCGGACTCCCAGGGCTGCCTACGCCAGCGATCCCTACACGCGGATTGCTGCCGCTGGCGGTAGCGGCCTCCAGCAGGTGAAAACGACCCACAGCGCACGTTCGCTCCGCGAGCAACGACCGCCGTGAAACAAGCCGCAGCGGACAGAGAGCTGTTTATTGCATGACTGGAACTCCCGATCGCGCGCCCACGAGTCGTCCTGACGGGGGCAATGGATCGGGGCCGCCCTGGCCTGCAGTTGCCTTTTGTTCCGCGGCTGTGTGCGAGCGCGGGATCCGGTCTGGTTCCCGGCCCAGTCGTCTTGCGATCGACCGCCTGCGGCCCGAAGCGGAGTCATTGAATCGTTTTCCGTTACAATCCAAGCCAATCCCTTCCCAAGCTTCAAGAGTCATGACCAAAGCCGAGCTATATCGCACTGAGACAGACCGCATCGAATGGAAGCGCACGCCTCAGGACAGCGATGGCATCCTGCGTGCGGCCTGCGCCCTGGCGAACGATCTCGGAGGGAGCGGCGAGCCGGGCCGGCTGGTGATCGGGCTGGAAAAGGACGGCTTCCGGCGCGGAGTCGACGCGGAGCGGCTGGATCAAATTCAGCAGGACCTGTCGAACCGACTGCGCTCGACCAAGATCCAGCCAACGCCAAGCTTCGACATTTCCGTCGATCACGGGGATGATGGCGTCACACTCCTGGTTATCACCGTCATTCCTTATCCGGTTCCGCCGGTCGTGATGATGGATGGCATTGCTTGGGTGCGCCAGGGCAGCTCCACCCGACGTGCGACTCAAGCCGACCTGCTGCGCTTGAACGAGCGTCGTCCGGAGCACAGCCAACCCTTCGATCTTCGCCCGATCGCCGCGGCAACCCTTCAGGATCTCAACCTAGGCCTGCTCCGAGCCAAGTACGAGGCCGCGCGGGTCGAAGACCTCGACGAGGAGACCTTTCCCGGCTTGGAGCAGTGGCTGACTCAGCGTCAGTTGGGCCGTCCGGTGGCCGGGACCTGGCGCCCGAACCCGGCAGCGCTCTTGCTCTTCGGTGTGAGCCCGCAGTCCTGGCTTCCGGGGGCCACGGTCGAGTTCGTACGCTATGCGGGACAGGACATCGACAGCGAGGTGGTGGCCCGCAAGACGGTGGCTGGAACCCTGGCGGATCAGCTGGAGGGAATCTGGGCGCAGTTGACCGCCCATCTGGCATCTGTGCCGGATCATCGGGAGAACGAGGGCATCGTCGAGCGTTATCTCCCGCAATATCCAATCGAGGCGCTCAAGGAATTGGCTCGCAACCTGGTTCAGCACCGCCTGTACGAAGGGACTTACGCGCCCGGACGCATTGAGTGGCTCGGTACGCGCATCGAGTTTTCGAATCCGGGTGGCCCATTCGGGCGGGCGAGCGAGGGCGAGTTCGGAGAGCATTCCGACTACCGCAACCCCATCGTGACTGCCGGCCTGGTAGACATGGGTTATGTGCAGCAGCTCGGACGGGGCGTTCGGCGCGTGCGATTGCTCCTGGAGCGAAACGGCAACCCTCCTCTGGAGATCGAAAAGGATGGCTTCACGCGGTTGATCCTGAGGGCTCGGCCATGAAATCGATCGTCTTCTTCAACAACAAGGGGGGAGTCGGTAAGACGACCTTGACCTTCAACATTGCCCATGTCTTGGCTGGACGTGGGGTGCGGGTCGTCGTGCTCGACTTCGACCCACAGTGCAATATCTCTGCGATCTTTCTCGACGAGATCCGACTGTTCGAGATTTGGGAGGACGGCCGCAGCGATGGTACGGTCACCGGCTGCTTAGAGCCGGTGCGGAGGGGTAAGGGAGACGTGCTGCCGCCGCGCTTGGAGCGCGTTGCCGATGGACTCTGGCTGCTTCCCGGACACCTGGCGCTCAGTCGATTCGAGCAGACCTTGGCGGAGGAGTTCGCCAAGACGCTGGCCTCGGACAACGATCGGGCGCTCGATGTGACGACGTCGCTCGATCTGCTGTCGAATCTCGCCGCCGAGCAGGTGGCGGCGGATGTGATGATCATGGATCTTGGCCCCAGCCTGGGTGCCCTCAACCGGGCGGCGCTGCTGGCATGCGATCACCTGGTGCTTCCGGTGGCACCGGATCTGTTCAGCTTGCAGGGGCTCCGCAACGTCGGGCCGACCTTGCGCGAGTGGCGGCGCGACTGGGGCACTGTCCGTGAGCGAGGTCTCACCGGTAAACCCCAAGAGACCTTGCCTCCCCATGATTTCCTGCCACTCGGTTACATGGTTCAGCAGCATCTGGCCAGGGCCGATCGACCCGTCGCGGGTTACGCCCGTTGGGCGCAGGCCATCCCTGCCGAGTATCGCCGATCTGTTCTGGATGAAGCGCCTAGTCAAACCGCGGCTTCCTTCGAGAAGGACGAGCATTGCCTTGCCCTGATCCCGCACTACGCGAGCCTGGTCCCGATCGCCCGGCAGGCACGTAAGCCGATCTTCGATCTCAAGCAGGCCGACGGGATCGGTGGGGGGCAGATTCAGGCCGTGGCACGCTGTCGGGACAACTTCATCCAAATTGGTGAGAAGCTGTTGAAGCGGCTCGGGATCGACGTGCCTTAGTTCGACGATCGCGACGTCCGGTAGTCCCCGATAGCCATGCACGCGGGTACAATGCCTAAGTGTCGCAGCCCAGGGGGCGCGAAGACGCGCATCCAAGTATGCAGAACACATGCGGGACGCCGTGAGTCAGTGGTCGTAAGGTCGCGCCGTAACTGGCCGACGCGTGGCGAACAAGACAGGTGTCATCCCCGCTCATTAAATGCCCTGTGTGTGAGACATAGGTGCCTCTCGGTTGCTCATTGGTCAGCGGCAGCTCTTGACCGAGGCCGGGGTATGGTCATGCGTGAGCCCGGTGACCGCAACTGTGACATTACTACCGCGCAGAGGGGTACCGCGAGCGGCGGCTCTGTTTCCGGAACGGTCGCTCACGACGTGACGCCGAGCGGTTGGTCTGGGTCGACTCCGTAAGCTCTCCCCACTCTCAGCCGATGTCGAATTGCGACAAGAATCCAGCAGCCGGATGGGCGGATCACCGACCCAATGCTTTCTCAAGCCCTCGCTGCATTCGGGCGCTCAAGCCGCGGAATCTCCTCGGGTTCGGCCAGCAGCTGGATAGAGCGCGCCTTCCCCGTCGGGCAGCAACGCAGATCGCCCGGTTTCGGCATGGTCGTCGTCAGCTCGATGCGGTCCGGCAGGAACGCAACGTCACGCGGCTCCATCCCGTAGACCTCACGCACGCGCCCTGTCAAACGATAATCCGCCCCCGAACGGCTGAAATGCCCCATTTCGATCGTGACATTGCCGGCCGCCCCTTCGATCGCCCGGTACAGGACCCCGATGGCTTCGGTCGCCCGCGCCGGAGTCGTGCTGTCCGGGAGCCAATAGGCGGAGACGGATTCGCCTCCGAGTGCATCCTCAAGGAACCTTACGCGCTCGGGATCGAGCGAACCGTCTGCAAAGAGTTCACCGCTCACACCCACCATGACTAGGAGCACGAGGATTGCACCGACGATAGGTTGATTCTTCATGGATACCGATCTCCCCTAAGAATGAAGGTCGCGGGCCATGCCCAGCGATGGCTGGGCATGATGGTGACTGCAGTGATTGTGGCCTCCCGATCGAGGTTCCGTCATGGCCAGTGTCCTGCAGATCCTCCGTGTACTTGCACCCGCTGACGTAGAAATTGGTGCAGCCCAGGAAGGGGCCCTTCTTGCCGCTCCTCTCGACCAGTCTTCCGGTCCCGCAGCGAGGACAGGCTCGCTCGCTGTAACCGCAGAGCGCATTGTTGCAGGTATGCCGCTCCCCGGAGGGATCGGGCACGAGGATCCCCCTTTGACACCGTCGACAAGCCTGCTCCGTTCGCGTGCACCGCGGATAGTGCGAGCACCCGTAGAAGTTGCCCGATGGGCCGCTGCGCAGCAGCATGATCCCGGTCTTGCATTGTCGGCACTTCACGGGGGCGACCGACGCTCCACCGCGCGTCTCGACGTCGACCCCGAAGGCTTGGATCTCCGCGACGAAGACCGACGGAAGCCCTTCGTCGACGATCAGGTGCACGGAATGTCGGGCTCGCGTCAGGGCGACATAGAACAGACGCCGTTCTTCGGCATGAGGCGCCTTTTCGGGCGTCGCCAGCACCAAGCCAAGCAGGGGGTCGTCGGCGATCTGCGAGGGAAATCCATACCGTCCGGCCTGCATGCCCAGCACGATGACATGATCGGCTTCCAGTCCCTTCGCGCCATGGGCGGTTTTGAACGACGCGGAGAGGTTCGGATAGTCGCGTCCGATCGCGCTCCACGGCAAACCGTCGCTCTGGAAACCGTAACGCCCGAGAAGCAAGACGCTGCGTTTCGCGCCATCGGCCCGTCGAGCGATCTCCGAGAATGCATCGCCGACCGGATCGATGCCGCTCTCCCCCGAGCGATGGATCAGGACGCTCGCGCCGGTCGAGGGCCGTTCGGCGGCGACGGTCTTTTTGATCTGGGCCGGATTGGCGAGCACGAAGCGGGTCGCCACCGCGTTGATGCCGGCGTTGCACCGAAAGGTGCGGTCGAGGGCCACGGTCTCCGATGGGCCGAAATGCTCCTCGAAGTCGCGCATCAAGGCGATGTCGCTGCCGGCGAAGCGATAGATCGCCTGCCAGTCGTCCCCCACGCAAAACAGCCGATGCTCCTGACCCTGGCCCTTGAGTGCCTTGATCAGCTTCGCACGACCCGCCGAGATGTCCTGGAACTCGTCGACCAGGATACAACGGTACTCGGACCGGTAACGACCCGAAGCGACGTGATCCGCCGCACGCAGGATCATGTCGTTGAAGTCGATCTCGTTCGTTGCTCGCAAGCGGCGCTCGTAGCGATTGTAGACAGCCTCGAACAGATCCAGGAAGGCGGCGACCCGTTGATTCTTGTCGCCTTGTCGGCGAGCCTTAAGGCGCAGATCATCGAGCCGATAGCCGCCCCCTTTGAAGTGGTTGAGAAAGGTGCCGGCGAGCTTGGTCATCACCCCGATGCGATGCCCCGAATTGAGCCGCTCCAACGCCTGCTCCGACGAGATCGGATTGAACGCCACGCCAGCGGCGCGTAGCTGACGCTCCAACTCGGTCAGGAGCGTCCCCTCGCTCTTCTGGTAGCTGTAGGTCTCGATCAGGCGGGTGCCGTGCTTGCGGTGGAGCTCGCGTTTCCAATCGATGCCCGCGTGATACTCGGCCCGATCGACATAAGGCGCGGTCGACCAATCCCTCGCGATTCCGAAGTGCTCGATGTAGAGATCCGCGTCGGTCAGGTAGAAATCAGGCCTGTACTGGCGATGTTCCGCATCGGCGGTCGGATGCTGGTAATCGGCCTCGTAGCGGTAAGGCACGCCGTTCAAGCACAGGAAATTCGCGATCTCCGCTTCCTCGAAGCTCTTCACCGTCTCGCCGTTGAGGCTCACCATGTCGACGGATCTGAGGTAGTCGAAGTACTCGCCTTCACTCTTGAATTCGAACGGACTGTGGTAAGGGGCAAAATGACTCTGCGCGTAGGCGCGGGCTGCATCCGAGGTCGCCGGGTCGCAGATGGTCTCGGTCAGCAGCGATTGCAGATGCTCCGTGAACTCACGGTCATTGCCGGCCCAGGACGCCAACGACGGTTTCGTGCCGGTGGCTCGGGCAATGATGTCGAGACCCAAGGCGTGGAAGGTGCTCACCCGCAGGTCGAGGCCGAATCGTTCTTTGAGGCGTGTTCTCAGCTCTTCGGCCGCGTCCCGGTTGAAGGCCAGCAGCAGCAACTCGCGAGGCTTGCACAGCTCCTTGTGGAGCAGGTATCCGGCCTTGGCGACCATGACGCTGGTCTTGCCCGAACCGGCGCCTGCGATGACACGCGTGTTCTCCTCGTGGACGACCACCGCCCTTCGCTGCGCGCGGGTCAGAGGTCTCGACTCGACCGTGTTGAAGTAGCCGTCGTAGCGTTTCAGCTCGGCATCGACAAAGGTCCGGTTCGCCCGGATTCGGAAACCCGGGGGGTCACTCGCAAAGCCCTGCAGGACCCTCAACGCCTCGACGAGACCTGGACTCGAGGTCATCTCTTCAGCGGGAATGCGCAGCACGGGCGCCAGGATTGCCGTGTCCGACTTCGCGCGTGCGACGCGATGGTGGGCCACCCAGAACTCGCCGGCCTCCGCGCGTTGGACCCACTCGGCAACCACGGTGGCGCGGGTCGCTTCGCGCTTGAGCAAACCGACCGACTCTTTGTAGACCTGTCCAGCCTCCGCGAATGCCTCGACGAAGC